>JBNKPX010000022.1:0-42335 GCA_050295575.1 Gammaproteobacteria bacterium
GTTTTCAATGTTTTCCAGGCCAATAACTTCGCCCAGCGGTTTGAGTTGCTCGTCTTTCCACCACCAGCCCATGGCCATCTCAAATAATGAGGTTCCCATATTCTGGAAGCACAGGTTTTTTATCTGTTCGCGTTCTGCATCTGATTTTTCAGGCAGGCATCTTTTCAGATTCGTATCGACTATATGCTGCTGCTTGCGTGACATTCGTTTAATCAAGCCGCCCAGAGCTTTACCGAATCTAAGCTGGTAGCTATAGGGGAATAACGACGCCAGCCTTAACAGGCCGATGAGTAACCACATCGGCCAGTATTTAGGGTGTAGATAATCTTGCGGGCGAAAAAGAGCAGACTTATGTTTACTCATAAGCGAGACGAATCAATCAGTGGGTTAACGAATTAACCACTGATTGATAGCTCTAAGATCATCATCATTGAGCAAACCGGCAGCCTGTTTAAGCTTCAGTGTATTGATCAGGTAACTATATCGAGCCGAAGCATAATCACGTTTCGAACGATAGGTTTCACGCAGGGAATTCAGTACTTCAACGGATGTTCTGGTACCAACGTCAAAACCTGCCTGAGTGGCTTCTAAAGCTGCAGTGCTGGAAGCCAGCGCCTGCTCTAGAGCATTTACCTGACTGATACCGGAAACAATTGCAAGGTAAGCGGTGCTGGTAAGCTGGGTAACGGTACGTTTTTGAAACATCAGGTTGTTCTGTGCCGTTCTGAAATCAGCTTCTGCCTGATCGATATTAGAACTGGTATAGCCACCGGTATATAGAGGCATGTTCAGTTGAACGCTTACTGTCAGGTCATCTGTATCAAAATTACCATTGTTATCGCTATCAATTTCGTTGTCTGAATAACTGGCAACCAGATTAACCGTAGGTTTATTGCCAGATTGAGCAACTTTGCGGTTTTCTGAAGCGGCCTGTAATCCTGCTTCGGCCGACAATAGAGTTAAATTGTTTTTCTTGGCCTGCTCGATCCAGGCATTTCGATCTGCTGGTTGTGGAATTAACAATTGCACAGAGTCACCGATGGTGCTTAAAGGTGCATCAAGTGGTTGTCCAATGATAAGTTGTAGTGCTTCACGTGCATTATCGAGTGAGTTGTTGGCTGATATTTCGCTGGCTACTGATGCATCGTAAGAGGCCTGGGCTTCTTTTACATCGGTGATTGCAATCAATCCAACCTCAAATCGTTTTTTTGCCTGTTCCAGTTGCCTGCCGATGGCATTTTTTTCTGCCTCAGCAAAAGCGACGGTGTCCTGGGCCGATAGAATATTGAAGTACGCTTCAGTGACTCTTACGATCAAATCCTGCTCGGCGGCTTTGTATTCTGCCTCAGATTGTCTAACGCTGGCTTCTACGGCATCTACCTTTGAAAGTGTTTCACTGTTATACAGGCTTTGTGTCAGGCTTAATGAGTAACCGTAACTGTTTTTAGTGTCATCACCTGTGAGTGAATTACCCGTATCATTATAAGTGGTATGTGCCGATAGATTAACCTGCGGACGATTAGCCGACTGCGCCTGTGGTAGAGAAAGCTGGGCTGACTCAAACTGGCTTTGTGCAATCATCAGTTGAACATCCTGAGATTTTGCCAGATCATAAATTTCAGCTAAATCCAGTGCCTTAGTGGCTGGACTGATCAATAACAAAAGGCTGATAGCAGACAGTTGGCCTACAAGGTATTTCATGTTTGAGTCTCAGAATTGATTAGAATTTTCTAATATAGAGGTTGGAGGTTAATATTTCAATACAAAAACTGTAACAGTTTAATACGTGGCCATATCCAGATCTACATGGCGAGCCCAGGCTTCAACACCTCCGTCCAGATTGATCGTATTGTGTATCCCCTGTTGCGCCAGGAAGTGCGCTATGCGCAGGCTGCGAATGCCATGGTGACAGATGATGACACTCTCCGCGGCCTGCTGAAATATTTCCAGATTGGATGGAACCTGACCCATCGGTAACAGGATACTGTTCTGCAGGTGACAGATATCAAATTCCCAGGGCTCCCGAACATCGACTAACTGGGGCTGGTGATGTTCGAGATATTCAAACAGTTGCTGCGCAGTAAAGCGCTGCATAGTGAGATAAGCCCTTAAATAGCCGGAATGTCGGTTTCAAACAGGCTATTACATTGCCATTCAGTTTGACCGATGCGCGTAATCAGCTGCGCGTGTTTGGCAGGAGACTGCCCAGTGACTACAAACAGGCGGCCTCCGATGACCAGAGCCTGCTTCAGGTTTTCAGGCAGTTGATCAATAGAGCCAGCGCAAACGGCGATGACATCATAGCGTTCGCTATGAGTGATATCCTGTAATGAGCTGATAGTGCTCAGTGCAACATTCGTGATGTCCAGTTGATCCAGGTTTTGCTGAGCGATCTGCTTGGATTCTGCCTGCATGTCAACACTGTCAACATGAGTCGCCAGCTGCGCCAGGCAGGCAGTGATATATCCACTGCAGGTGCCAATCTCAAGCACACAGTCCGAAGACTTAATGTTCAGCGCCTGTAACATGCGTCCTTCCACCGTGGGGGGCAGCATGCATTGTTTACCCACGACAGGCAGTTGACAGTCGGCATAAGCCAGTCCTTTAAGGGCTTCAGGGACAAATTGATCGCGGTTTAACTCATCAAAAACAGCCAGTACCTGTGGGTCTATAACTTCCCAGGGTCTGATTTGTTGTTCGATCATATTGTGCTTGGCTTTGGCGAAATCTGACATGTTATTTTATTGGTAATTAACTAGAGCTCAAAGCCTACGAATTCCTGCTGTGATGTCAATGTTATCGGACAGAAAAAGGCTTGCAATCAGAACAGGCATTGTATAGTTTGCAGCGCTGCTGCGGACGATTCTTTAAATACTGAGTCTGCAACCTTGCCAGGGGTGTCTGGAAACATTACAGACTGAGAAAAACCCTTTGAACCTGATCAGATTAATCTGCGTAGGGAGGCATTTCGCCCACTGATATGGGAAGCTCGAAATGGCCCTACGGTAACCCAACTGAGGAGCCATCATGAGTGCTATCCCTGAAGAGTTTATTGAAAGAACTCATAAGCTATCGAATGAAATCATTCAACCATTCCCAAATTCCACAAAAATCTACATTCAGGGGCCACGCCCCGATATTCGTGTCGGAATGCGTGAAATTAGCTGTGACGATACGCCGACCAATAACGGGGTAGAAAAAAATCCACCCATCACGGTGTATGATACCTCGGGTCCATTTACCGATCCGAATGTTGAAATCAATCTGTTGCAAGGCATCCCTGATTTGCGCTCTGGCTGGATAGAAGAGCGTGCCGATAGCGAGTTACTGGATGGCCCCAGCTCTGAATTTGGGCAGCTCAGACAAAATGACGAGGCTCTGTCGCATCTTCGTTTTGAGCACATTCGCAGACCACGCCGAGCTAAAGCCGGCAACAATGTCACTCAGATGCATTATGCCCGCCAGGGCATTATTACCCCCGAGATGGAATACATAGCGATCCGTGAAAATATGCGTCTGGATGAGTTCCGTGCCAGCGATGAGTACAGGAAATTGCTCAAGCAACATCCGGGGCAGCCTTTTGGTGCAAAAATCCCGGACTCCATTACAGCAGAGTTTGTGCGCAGTGAAGTGGCGGCCGGGCGTGCCATTATCCCCGCCAATATTAATCATCCAGAACTGGAGCCGATGATTATCGGGCGTAATTTCCGCGTTAAGGTGAATACCAATATTGGTAACTCAGCCGTTACCTCATCGATTGCTGAAGAAGTTGAAAAAATGGCCTGGTCAGCTCGTTGGGGTGGTGACACACTGATGGATTTATCCACCGGCAAGAATATCCATGAAACTCGCGAATGGATCCTGCGCAATGCTCCTATGCCAATTGGCACGGTGCCTATCTACCAGGCATTGGAAAAGGTCAATGGTGTAGCGGAAGACCTGACCTGGGAGCTATTCCGTGACACCTTGATCGAACAGGCAGAGCAGGGTGTGGATTATTTCACCATCCATGCAGGCATCCGTCTGGCCTATGTACCGATCACTGCAGAACGCCTGACCGGTATTGTGTCGCGCGGCGGTTCAATCATGGCCAAGTGGTGTCTGGCACATCATCAGGAAAGCTTTCTGTATACCCATTTTGAAGATATCTGTGAAATCATGAAAGCCTATGATGTGGCATTCTCCTTAGGCGATGGCCTACGTCCGGGCTGTGTGGCCGATGCCAATGATCGCGCCCAGTTTGCAGAGCTGGAAACATTGGGAGAGTTGACCAAAATCGCCTGGGAGCACGATGTTCAGGTGATGATAGAGGGCCCCGGTCATGTGCCTATGCAAATGATCAAGGAGAATATGGATAAGGAGCTGCAGGATTGCTATGAAGCGCCTTTTTATACACTGGGGCCGCTGGTTACCGATATTGCACCCGCTTACGATCATATTACCTCTGCCATTGGTGCCGCTCAGATTGGCTGGTATGGCACTGCCATGCTGTGTTATGTCACGCCTAAGGAACACCTGGGGCTGCCGAATAAACAGGATGTACGTGATGGCATTATTACCTATAAGCTGGCTGCACATGCTGCTGATCTGGCGAAGGGTTTTCCGGGTGCACAGATTCAGGATAATGCTTTGTCCAAGGCGCGCTTTGAATTCCGCTGGGAAGATCAGTTTAACCTGTCACTAGATCCGCAGCGCGCGCGTGAATTCCATGATGAAACCATGCCCAAGCAAACACATAAGGTAGCGCATTTCTGTTCTATGTGTGGTCCCAAGTTCTGTTCTATGAAGATTACTCAGGAAGTGCGTGAATACGCAGAAAACAATGCAGTAGAGATAGAAGCTGCTTTTCAGCAGGGTATGAAGGCCAAGTCTGAAGAATATAATGCGCAGGGACAGCTGCTGTATAAGGAAATCTAGGCTCCAGGCTCTAAATATGCTCAAAATTCAGGGCCGGATCATATGATCTGGTCCGCTAAGTTATCAAAACGGCGGGTTTGAATTGGGAAAAGGATATAAAAAGTAATATATTTTAAGGCTTCTTATAATTTTATAGTATTTAGTTAATACAAATTTTGACAAAATAGTTTTCTCTGCTCATCATACGCACTGCTGATTTACGGGCAGACAATAAAAACTCCATTAACTGGATGAATCAATTAGAGAGCGGATATATGTCAGAAGAATTTCCTATCGTTGCTATTACCGGATCTTCAGGTTCGGGTAGCTCCGCCATCACAAAGGCGTTTGAGCACATCTTCTTTCGTGAACGTGTTAAAGCTGCCTACATTCAGGGGAATGCTTTCCATCGTTTTAGCCGTAAGGAGATGGAGGAAGAAACTCGCAAGGCTCAGCAAGAAGGGCGGATACTGAGCCACTTTAGTCCAGATGCCAATCATCTCGATAAGCTGGAATCTCTATTTTTTGAGTATTCGACAACAGGCACCGGTAAGTACCGATACTATCTGCATTCAAAGGATAGTGCGGATAAATGGGGGCAGGAGCCTGGTACCCTGACTCAGTGGCAGGATCTGGATAGCGATACCGATCTGCTGTTATACCGAGGGCTGCATGGGGCTGCAATCGATGGTGATATTGATATTTCCAGCTATCCCGATTTGATTATTGGGATGGTGCCGAATGTAAACCTGGAATGGATCCGCAAGTTGAAAAGAGATACGGCTTTGCGTGGTTACTCAAAGGAAGAAGTGAGTCAATCCATTCTTACCCGTCTGGATGACTATGTACATCATATAACCCCGCAGTTTTCACGTACCCATATCAATATTCAGATGATAGCTGCGGTTGATACCTCAGATCCATTTTCAGCCAAAGAAGAACCAACCATTGAAGAGTGTTTCCTGGTGATTCACTTTCAGAAGGTTGAAAAACCTGATTTCCCTGCCCTGATGAGTGCACTGCCCGGTTCTTTTATGAGCCGTAAAGATACATTAGTGGTGCCGGGTGGATTAATCATCACGGCGATTGAAGTCATTTTAATGCCATTGATTCATGAACTCGTTGTCAACAGCCGTAAAATAAAAAATATTACGGATGTGCCCAAGAATCGAGGTGCTGGGTTATTAGGTGTACCCGTCTGGTAAGGTGGAAAGTGCAGAATCGGATTTATAACTTCAAGGAGCTTGACATATTCGAGCGCTAATACCATTGTTCAGGTCTTGTTAGACAACCCTTGTACTAATTGAAAAAATCCAGCCTTATCCATCAGTTGATTTTCCCCAGGCACTATCGATCGCTGCCACAGCGACGCCTGGTGTTGAATTTTTTCCGCTCCATACACATCCTCTGCTTCAGTATTATGCTTGGTGGCCTTTATTTTGATCAGACCATGCCTGAGTTGAATCCCTGGGCAGTCGGTGTGATTATTTCGGGAGTAGGTTTATTTCTGGTCGATATGTATGGTAGTGGTGTCGTACTGTTTGAGGTTCGTGGTTTTACGGTACTTGTCAAAATCATACTACTGAGTACTGCCCTGCTATTGCCGCCAGATGATCAATTTAAGCTGCTGGTTGTTGTTATTATCTTTTCATCCTTTGTGAGTCATAGTCCGCGTTGGTTAAGGCATAAAAACCTGCTGCCAGTTGTCTGGCTGGCAAGATTGGCTCCGCAGGATGGTAAATCTGTCAGAGATAAATCAAAGTGAATTTTGCTCAGGAATACCTTCAGCAGGCACAAAGCATAATGAGTCAGATTGAAATACCAGCAGTAGCAGGTATTCATTTGCCACGTCCGGTAGAAGAAGAACAGAAAGCAGATGAGTTTGGCTTTGTATTCCTTGCTGATGGCACAGCCGCTCCCTTCTATACCAGTCTGGATGATGCTCTGCAAAAACTATGGCAGCAATATCCCGACGGTCATAGTTGTCAGGTAGAGACAATTGAGTTGATCGAGTATTTTGACTCTGATGACGCGGCGTTGAATGCGCTGGCGCTAGGCGCTTTTAATGCAATGAGCCAGCATGTGATGGCGCGAGCTGGTTACTCCCCTGCAGAGTTTCGTGCTAACTCTAATCCATTGGATAGCAGCAGTTCACGTCGGGGCCGTACCACTACCCGGGTTGGTATGGTGGGGTATTTTCGACCCATGATTGCAAGATTGCTGGAGCAGGGTAATACGCTGTTAGTACTGGAAAAAAATCCAGCTCGGGTGGAGCTGCAAGCAGGTGTTGAGCTAACTACTAATCCTGCCGATTTACTTAACTGTGAACGTATTTTGTGTACCGCTTCGACCTTAATTAATGGCACATTGGGTGACATATTGCAGTATAAAAATGAGTTGGCACATTTTAGTTTGATTGGCCCTAGCGGTAGTGGATTACCGGATATTCTATTTCAGCATGGTGTTGATGATGTTGGAGGGGTTCTGATTCAGGATTTACCGGCATTGAAGGCATCTCTGCAAAGGCAGGAATCCTGGAGTCATGCAGGGCAGAAATATCAACTCTCGCAAAAGCAATACCCAGGTATTACTGAGTTGCTGGATAATATTCTTAAGCAATCAGCGTAAGGGTTAGAAACGAGGGGCGTTTATGGCTGGTATAGGTCCAATTTCTACTAACAGACGCGATATTCTCAAACGTGCTGAGAATAATTCATCGTCTACAGTGCCAAACAATGAGCTGGAGATTTTCTGTAAGCTCTGTGTGGGTAGAGTGTATTTTTTCGAACAAAATCAGAATCTGTATTTTGTCGACTCACCAGCTTTATCGATTAGTGAGATTATCAGGAATGTATTTAAGGGTATGGGTCAGACAGCCAGGATCAGGCAGCTTTATATGGATGAGCATAATCTGCTCAAAGCGGCTTATAGCATTACCCTGAACGCGCAACAAAAAAAGCGCGTCATGGTTGCTTTAAGCCTGAATGGTATACATATAAAACTGGCCTGATATCTATCTGCTTATTGATTAGCTTAGGATTGAGCCCTTTGCGCTAGAGTTGGCGACAGGCGTTCAGCCAGTGAGCGTAATAGCTGTTCGGTAGTTTCCCAGCTGATGCAGGCATCGGTAATCGATACACCATACTGCATGTCTTCGCGTGCCAATGTGGACGCTTGATTGCCTTCATGCAGGTTACTTTCCAACATAATGCCGATAATTGACTGATTGCCCTCGACTATCTGGTTGGCCACATCGTTGGACACCAGCGGCTGTCGATTGAAGTCTTTGTTGGAATTACTGTGGCTACAATCGACCATAATGGCTGAATTCACCTTATTCTTCTCAATGCTCTCTTCAGCCAGGGTGATATTCACCGAGTCATAATTGGTCTTTTTGCCACCACGAAGAATGATATGGCCATCCGGATTACCCTCGGTTTTGATCACTGCGACCTGCCCCTGAGCATTAATCCCCATGAAACGGTGTGGTGATGAAGCGGCTTTTAGCGCATCGATTGCTGTATCCAGGCTGCCGTTGGTGCTGTTCTTAAAACCTACTGGCATGGAAAGACCACTGGCCATTTCTCTGTGGGTTTGAGATTCAGTGGTGCGAGCGCCGATGGCTGCCCAGCTGAATAACGGTCCCAGATATTGCGGGCTGATAGGGTCTAGAGCTTCGGTGCCCATAGGGAGTTCCATCTCGGCAAAATCGATGAGTAATTTTCGTGCCTTGCGCAGGCCAGACTCGATGTCAAAACTACCATCCAGATGAGGGTCGTTGATCAAGCCTTTCCAGCCGATGGTGGTACGAGGTTTTTCAAAGTAAACCCGCATGACGATATACAGTGAATCGCTCAGTTCGTCGTGCAGTTTTTTCAAGCGATTGGCATATTCATGGGCTGCGTCGATATCGTGTATCGAGCAGGGGCCGCATATCACCAGCAGGCGATTATCCCGGTGATGAATAATGTCTGAAATAATTTTACGAGAATTTCGAATACCTGCTAAGGCATGTTCAGAAATCGGTAGTTCCTTACTTAATTCTTCTGGAGTGACCAGAATCTTTTCGGAACTGACGTGGATATTATTTAGGTTGTCTTTAAGCACGGTATCTATCGGTGGCCGGAAAAATAGTCATGCTATCGTTTTAGCCGACATTAAGAAAGCCGGAAAGTGGATTAACTTATTAGAAAATTGCGATGTATGGATTAGCTGCTGCTACAGACTAAGGTCCTGCAATAATTTGACATAGTTTTCGTAGCGACCGGGATTGATATCACCCTGATCCAGTGCCTGCAGAACGGCACATTTGGGCTCGTTTAAATGTCTACAGTTATGAAACTGGCAGTTTGCTGCCAGGTCATGAATTTCACGAAAACCTGCCGATATTGATTTCTGTTTATCGATAACAGGGTTAAAGCCACGAACACCTGGCGTATCTATAAGAGCGCCTCCTAGAGGTAGGTGGTATAGGCGGCTGGTGCGAGTGGTATGTTTGCCTTCCTTATTTACTTCCGAAATTTCACCAATCTTGATTTCTATCTGGGGCAGTATGGCTTTGGTGAGTGATGATTTGCCCACGCCCGATACCCCACTGATGACGTTGACCTGGTCTTTGCAGAGTCGTTGTAGCTGGGCGAGGGTTTCGTCATTATGGATACTGCTATGTAGTACTGGGTAGTCCATCGGTTGATAAATAGCCTGCAAATCAAATGGGTCAGGGTCATTCTTGTCGGCTAAATCCATTTTGTTTAACAGGATAATGGAGTTGATTGATTGCTGTTCAGCAGATAAAAGATATTGATCCAGCAGAAAGAAGTTAGGTTCAGGCTCGATAGAAAGACAAATAATCAGCTGCGTGACGTTAGCTGCCACTGATTTTTCATGCCCAAAGCCATCCTGTCGTCGTAGCAGGTTGTCTCTGGGGCGAATAGCAATAATGGTTGGATCACCATTATCAATTTGATACACCACTCGATCACCGCATACTATATCGCCCAGATTGCTGCGCAGTTTACACATGATGTTTTGCTGACCTGATTCGGCTTCGACTTCGATCTGACCGCCTCGGTGAGAGATTACCAGGCCAACAAGATTATTCTCATCATCCAGATCGATGGTTTGCTGGGCATTTTTTATGCGACGGGATTGCTGGTGACTTAAACGACGTTTTGCCATTGTTTATTGCTCGACTAACTGATCAATGGCCCTGGCGCAGTTAAAGTCCAGCTCAGTCAAGCCACCAACAGAGTGGGTGCTATATTTGATCAGACAGTTTTTGTAGGATAGCTGCATTTCAGGGTGATGGTCGTATTGATGAGCAACCCAGGCAACACTATTGGCGAATGCCATGGTCTGATAAAAATCCTTAAAAGTGAAGTTGCGGCTGATCTGTTTGAGAGAGTCACTCATCAGCCAATCCGGGTGCAGCGTACTTACCCATTCAGAAAGTGCGCTGTGGTCGATTAATTGAGCCATTAAAAATGGTAGTATTTCTGGTTGAGATAAAGAATGACATCATCCACCTCGTCATCAAACCAGGTGATGCCCAGATTATCCTTACAGGCACGAACCTGAACCCCCAGTTGCGGCAGATCATTTACCCGTCTTGGACTGCGGGTGTAGGCGCTGGAATCATGGCATTTGACACAATTCTCTGCATGCAGGGCCTGTCCATTCTCAACATCGGCGCTCCATATCGGGCTGGAAAATAGCAGGGTACACAGTATCAGGGCTATTTTTTTCATAAATATCTCCATTTAGTTTGATTCCAGATGGGCGATTCGAATAGATGCTGGAGGATGTGAATCATAAAACATGGAATGTACTGGATCAGGTGTTAGCGTGCTGGCATTTTCCCGGTACAGATTTACCAGTGCAGATATCAGCGCGCGGTAATCACTTTGTTGCTTGGCAAAATCATCGGCTTCAAATTCATGTTTGCGTGATAAGGCTGAGAATATTGGGCTGATAAAATAGGTGAATACTGGCAGTACAAACATGAAAAGTATCAAGGCATTATAGGTGCTTGCCTGCTGCACACCCAGGGCGCTGTAAAACCAGGGAGAGTTCATTAGCCAGGCGAGTAGGGCAAATCCCGCCAGGGTCATGGCTATGGATAAGCCTAGAGATTTTTTGATGTGGTTGCGTTTGAAATGTCCCAGTTCATGCGCAAGTACCGCTTCAACTTCATCTTCCGACAGTGATTCGAGTAAGGTGTCGTAGAACACGATGCGTTTATTATTGCCAAAACCGGTAAAGTAGGCATTGCCATGCGCAGAGCGCTTTGATCCATCCACCACAAATACGCCCTGACTTTTAAAGCCACAACGGGATAGCAGCTTATCTATACGATCTTTCAGGGCTTCATCTTCCAGCGCTGAAAACTTGTTGAACAATGGTGCGATAAAGGCCGGGTAGGCCCAGATCATGAATAGACTGAAGCCGGTCCACACTGTCCAGGCATATAGCCACCAGTATTGTCCGGCCTGATTCATCAGCCACAGAATGACTGCCAGTAGTGGCACACCCAGTACCAGCATTAATGCTCCAGACTTAATCAGGTCGGTAATCCATATTTTGAAGGTGGTTTTGTTAAAACCGAAGCGCTGTTCTATCACAAAGGTGCTATAAAGTGAGAATGGAGTATCCAGTAAGCTCATGATCAAGCCCAGACTGAGAATGACTGCGATACCCGTCCATAATGGAGATAACTGATATTGTGACCACCAGCCATCAAGCAGGGTTAAGCCGCCGCCCAATGTCCAGAGCAGTAGCCAGAGGGTTTCCCAGGCCAGTGTTAATCTGGCATAACGCAGTTTGGTGGTGGAGTAATCGGCGGCTTTCTGGTGTTCTTCCAGAGTGATCTTTTCTGCGAAGGCTTCGGGAACCTGGCCTCGATGCTGGCCGATATGATTGATCTGTCTCTGTGATAACCACAGCCGTGCAATAATGCTGGCAGCGAGGAAAAGCAGAAAAATCAGGGTAAATGTATGCATATCGTTTCTATGTTTGAGTGGGATTGATATAGTCTACTTTAAATAGACAAGAAAATAACTATAGGCGGTTTGCGTCTATTTCAACTATGAGGCTTAACACGAGATAAAAAATGAGCGTAAGTGACACTAATCTAATCTGGATTGATCTGGAAATGACCGGGCTTGACCCGATGCAGGATCAAATCATCGAAATAGCCACCATAGTAACAGATAAGGATTTAAAAACACTGGAAGAAGGGCCGGTGATAGCCATCCATCAATCGCTACAAACCATGCAGGCGATGGATGAATGGAATACCAGTCATCATGGGGGGTCAGGTCTGACCCAGCGTGTTCTGGATAGTGAATATACTGTACAGCAGGCAGAACAGCTGACGTTAGATTTTTTGAAGAACTATGTTCCAGAGGGGAAGTCACCTATGTGCGGCAACAGTATCTGTCAGGATCGTCGATTTATGGCACGTCTGATGCCTGAGCTGGAGGCTTTCTTTCATTATCGCAATCTGGATGTGAGCTCTTTGAAAGAGCTGGCACGCTTATGGAAACCTGAGATTGCCAAAGGCTTTATCAAAAAGGGTGCGCATCTGGCGCTGGATGATATTCGTGAATCTATCAAAGAACTTGAATACTATCGGGAAAGCTTTATTAAGCTGTAGTTATTTAATATGCTCGATATATTTTTCGTGTTCTGACAGGTCGAAACTCATACGTTCACCAATGAATTTTACGGGCTGAGGGAAGTTTTCGAATTTCAGGGTGATGCCGACATTGCCGTGATATTTTATCGGGATGACGACCTCATCTCGATAAGTCATCTGGTTATCCTTGATATCCGCGTTTTCTACCAGGGCCGGAAACTCGGGCAAGTCATCGCTTTCGATAGCGATATCTTCTATCTGTAGTATGCCTTTGCCGTACCAGCGAGTTTTTTGATCGGCGTCATCCATGTGTTTGATGATGATGGCGTAATCAATTTCTATACGCGCAGTATCTCCGTTGCTTTCAATGTTATTGATCTTCATACCATGGAATTGCATGTTGCGGAAACTCACAGAAGGCTACTCTCAAAACAAAAAAACAATATTACCATTTTCTAATAGATAGGGAAGCGCTATAATTCTAAGCTACCTTCTGCATTAAAGGTTTTATCTGTGGATAAACAAGAAATAGATCAAGCAATTGATTCAATTTGTAACCAGGGGTGTCAATACGTCAATGCCGTGCTGGAAGATGATTCAATTCGAGTAGATTGTAACGAATTAGCGCATTTATGCGATGAAGCGCGAGCTATCGTGCTGGCTGAACTGAAATCGGTTATGTCCGTGTATGCGCAGACTGGTAGCTGTGAAATCTGACCTGCTCTCGTTACTGTCCTCAGGTACATTTTCCAGTTTTTTTACGACCCAGTTTCTGGGCGCGTTCAATGATAATCTTTTTAAAACCGCACTATCCTTGCTGATAGCCTTCCATGCGTCTCAACAGGCTGAATCAGCATCTTCTATGCTGGTTAATCTGGCTGCAATCCTGTTTATTCTGCCTTTCTTTATATTATCGCCTCGAGCGGGTTCATTGGCTGACCGGTTGGATAAAGTAACCCTGATACGCCGAATTAAGTTGCTGGAAATCTTAATAATGTGTCTAGGCGGGGTAGGTTTCTATCTGGCTAATAGCTGGTTTCTGTTAACGGTTTTGTTTTTAATGGGTGCCCAATCGACATTTTTTGGACCATTGAAATACAGTTATCTGCCTGCTGTGCTGGATCGGGAACAATTGGTGAGTGCTAATGCCCTGATTCAGGCATCGACATTTATCGCGATTATTCTGGGGATGATTTTGGCAGGCGTGCTTTTTTCCTATGCGGACGAACATTTATTGATCGTTTCTGGAAGTACGGTTTTGTTCGCATTATTAGGCTATATCAGCAGCCGTCTGATGAAGGATGGAGAACTTGTCGAGATACCCTCATCTGAAAAAGAAGGTTTTATCTCGTTGCTAAAACTCTCACGCGGAAATATCCTGGTATGGCAGGCGATACTCGGCATTTCATGGTTCTGGATGGTGGGGGCTACCTATATTACTCAGCTACCCAACTTTGTGCGTTATTATATGTATGCAAATGAGCAGGTTTTTCTGCTATGTCTGGGGCTGTTTGCCATCGGTATTGGCATCGGGGCGATTATCTGTAGCTTAATTAAACCAACCCCGCTGGGGCGCTATAGTGTAGCAATCGGATTGATTGGTTTGATTGTATCGGGACTGATGGTGTCTCAATATTCTAGCCAGTCAGTTGAGCTATTGCGTGGATTGGGTGAACTGGGGCAGGGGGCTGATGCCTGGTTAATCATTAGCCTTTTGCTGCTGGGCGTGAGTGGCGGTCTGTATATTGTGCCACTTTACACCGTGTTACAGATTCAGTCGCAGGATAGTCAACGCTCAAGAATGGTTGCGATGAATAACATCATGAATGCACTGTATATGGTGGTTTCAGCGGCTGTGGCATTAGGGCTGTTTGCAGCAGGTTTGTCTATTTCTGAGTTATTTGTTCTGCTGGCCTGTTTAAACCTGTTGATGCTTGGTTATTTTATGAAGTCAACTCCATTGTTCCTGACTAACATCAAGCAGCTATATCAGGGCTGATATAGCTGGACTAAAAATACTGCTTAATTTAGCGGTAAACGACTGCGGATTTCATCACGATCATACCACCAGTGATTATCCACTATGGTTTCCAGGATGACGGCCATTTTGGATAACAGCTGATCTATTTCATCTAGCTGGTACATTTTTATCCAGGTTTGCATAGTCTTTTCATCTTCAATATTGCGATGTCGTTTAGCGACCTGTGTGACAATCTGGTTGGTCAGAAAGGTCAGGTTTTTATGGTCTTTTTCATTACTACGAGTTTCTGCCAGATAGTGTGCCAGCATGGCTGCAACGGCTGCCCCATCCGAATCGTCGGGGGTTTCATCCACAATGTGGTGTAGCATCTGGATGCTAATATTGGGGTCGATAGGAAAGGTAACGGCTAGCCAGATTCCATTTCCCAAAGCAATTAAAGCGTCATCCTTATTGCAGTTGTAGATGATATCGCAGGCATCAACCACAAGCGGCCATTGTTCATTTTTGATCAGGGGGGATATGCCCTGCTGTGCCCATTGATGAGCTTCATCCAGTTGATCAAGGCCAAGATGACACTCGGCAATATCCAGCATCAATCTGGCTTTTTCTACAGGGTCGCACTGCTCTGGCAGTGCATTGAAATGCTGCATATGCAGCTCCAGATCCTGCTGCAGGGTTTTTTCCTGTGCAGTGACTTCCAGTACCGGATTTTCTTCAACCTTCAGGCCATGGAACGGCGACTCAGTGTTACTCATCTTGCATACCCTGATACCCCTCGTTATGTGTGTCGAGGATAAGTTTAAGGACAGTCCAGAAAGGAATCGCACGTTGGTCGGTATTCTTAAGTACGTGCAAAAAGTCCATATAGTCACCTTCTCCAGGTCGGTATTCACCCGCTTTAACGGTATTCAGTAGGCGGCTGAGACCTTTTTCCAGAGGATCGACGATGAAAGAGGCATCGCTCATAAATTCTTCGTCGTATTCGATTGCTGCGCGTAGGTCGAATATCTCATCTAACGCCTGATTGATCAGGTAAATAAATTCTTCTTCGGTTCTTGCCCTGTTTCTAACTGCCATTAATGGTTCCGGAATTATTATTGGGGCAGGTATTATCCCACTGATACCCAGTTGGATAAAGTCAGATATAGAAAAGTTATTTGACTGGATTTGATCAATAATTGAATGATGTTAACTTATTCAGGCTATATTAAAGTATGTGTTAAGAAAGCCGATAAGTCGTAACATGAAAATATTAGTTAATTGATGGTAGGGGTTCTGATTTATAGAATGAATAAACTCAACAAATTTCTCTTAGCAGGCATCTAATTATGGATTTAGCCTCCTTAATTGGCATTATTTCGGGAATTGGTCTGATTGTTTCAGCCATTATTCTGGGTGGTGACGTACATAACTTCTTTAATGTGCCCGGTATTATGATTGTGGTGGGAGGTACTGTTGCAGCTACCTTGCTGACATTTCAGTTCAAGGATGTGCTGAACGCTTTCAAAAGTGCTTATTTTGTATTTACTTCACCCAAGCAGGATTCTCAGGAATTGATCAACACTATGATCAAATTGGGTACAATCAGTCGTCGCAAGGGCTTGCTAAGTTTGATGGATGTGAAAACCAATTCACCCTTTTTGAAGCGAGTCTGTACTCTGATTGCCGATGCGGCAGATGAAGAAACACTGCGTTCTGCCATGCGTACCGAGATCGAATCGATGCAAATGCGGCATTTTATTGTTCAGGATGTGTTTCGCAAAATGGCACTGTATGCTCCATCATTTGGCATGCTGGGCACCCTGATTGGTCTTATTCAAATGTTATCTTTACTGGCTAATCCTGAAACGCTTGGTCCTGCAATGGCAGTGGCATTGCTGACAACTTTTTATGGTTCGCTATTAGCTACGGTGATTTTCCTTCCCATTGCGGGAAAACTGCGCTCCAGAACCATGATCGAAGTGATGAATTTTGAGATTATTTTTCAGGGTGCGGTGAGTATTCTACAGGATAATAATCCTTTATCTGTGTATGAAAAGCTATCTTCGTTTGTTCCTGCCAAACAGCGTAAACCTATGCAGCCATTGAGGGAACGAGTATGAGCGCAGAAGGTCGATCTATTGCCGAACAGTTTGAGCAGGAAGAAGGTGGCAATACCTGGATCGTCACTTTTGCTGATATGATGACGCTGATCCTGGTGTTTTTTATTCTACTGTACACACTGTCAGATTATGAAGACCGGGCATATCGAGCACAGATAGCGCAGGTAAATGTACTGGATGGCGATGGAAACATGGTGAGTGTGCTGGATTATGCTACTAAAAGAGGGCGAGACCCAGAGCCTTTGCGTGTGGTTGAGGATATGTTAGGGCTCAAGCCAACCGCGGATGTTATTGAGACATTAAGGCCAAAGATTTTCAATGAAATGGAAAGCATGATTGAAAGCACTGACCTGTCTGACAGTGTCACACTGGAATCGGTGGGTGATCAGATTAACCTGCAGATAGATGGCCGTTATCTGTTTGATTCCGGAAAGGCGGAACTGAAGGATTCTGCAACTATCATTTTTAATAATCTGGCACAGCTGTTTCGCGAGAACCCGGATTATCGCATTGCAATCCGTGGTCATACAGATGACTTATCAATTGAAACAGTTGCATTTCCCTCCAATTGGGAGCTCTCTGCGGTCAGGGCGACAACAGTGCTTAGATATTTCATACAACAAGGTATAGATCCACAGAGAATGAGTGCTACTGGATATGCGGATTTTATTCCGCTGGTTCCTAATGATACCCCCGAAAATAGAGCAAAAAATCGGAGAGTTGAGTTTGTACTGGAAAAAGAAAAAGAAAATTGACATTGAAGTTCCTGCTGAAGATCAGGATTCCCGCAATGCCTTTAGAATTAAGCCAGATTCTGCGCGGCCTATAATTTTGAATATTGCCGGGGATTCCTACATGCTGATCAATGTCAGTGGTAGCGGTTGTAGTTTTCGTAGCTATAACTATCCTGAAGGCTATCAGGCTCCAGGTACCTTAAAAATCCCGAGCGATGATATAATTTTTCCGGTTACCATCCGAATCGTATCTAAGCAAAAAGATCTTTGTCACTGCGAGTTTATCAAGATTGCGCCAAAATCCGAGGATGCAATTCATGCTTATGTGCTGGATGCTCAGAAGGCTATCATTCGGAATAGATGACTAATGTCATAAAATGCCCTGTTTTGGGGATTAACGGTTTAATAAAAACCATTGCTTAATTGAAAAACTGGCATATTTGCATCATACTTAATTATTAATATACCCTGCTTAATATTGGGTCTTCTTTATTATAATTTTTCAGGACGTAATTTTGATCAGACAACGCACACTAAAAAATGTGATCCGCGCGATGGGTGTCGGCTTGCATACCGGAAAAAAGGTTTACCTAACCTTGCGTCCGGCCCCGGTGAATTCCGGTATTCGTTTTCGTCGTGTCGATCTACAAGAGGCTGTAGAAATTCTGGCTCGACCAGAAAATGTTGGAGATACCAAGCTATCTACCACACTTTGTCAGGACGGCGTTCGCATCTCAACCGTTGAGCACCTTCTTTCTGCTATGGCTGGTTTAGGTATCGATAATGCCTTTATTGATCTAAGTGCTGATGAAGTGCCAATTATGGATGGAAGCTCAGGACCTTTTGTCTTTCTAATTCAGTCTGCCGGTATTGTTGAGCAGGCTGCGGCTAAAAGATTTATCCGTATCAAGAAAACTATTAAGGTAGAAGATGGCGATAAATGGGTTAAGTTTGAACCCTTTGATGGATTTAAGGTTGGCTTTGAGATTGATTTTGATCATCCCTTGTTTACTGCTGAAAAACAGGTATGTGAAGTGAACTTTTCTACTACCTCTTTTGTAAAGGAGGTCAGTCGAGCAAGAACCTTCGGTTTTCAGAAAGATATTGAATACTTGCGCGAGAATAATCTTGCTCTTGGCGGAAGCCAGGAAAATGCAATCGTTCTGGATGATTACCGTGTTTTGAACGAAGATGGCCTGCGTTACGACAATGAATTTGTAAAACACAAAATTCTTGACTCAATCGGTGATTTATACCTGCTGGGACATAGTTTGATTGGAGCCTTCTCCGGATATAAATCGGGTCATGAACTCAATAACCGTTTACTGCTTGCTTTACTGGAAGACCAGGCGGCCTGGGAAGAAGTGACTTTTGAAGATGGTAGCAAAGCACCTATCTCCTATGCCCAACCAGTTGAAGCGGTTTAGGGAGTGGAGGAGTCGAAGAGTCTATGAATATAATCTTCCTCTCTTCTAATAGGGGTACTCTGTTTAATTTAGCCTTAAGTAAGCCTTTTCATTATCTGTTTCTTGCTTCTATTCTGTTAACTTTCACAGCAGCTGTGGGGTATTTTGGCTACTGGTTGGGGCAGGTTCCTGAGAATGCTATGAACCTGGCTGAATGGAAAACCTCAATCCACAAACAGAAAGTCGACCTGGAATCCCTTAAGCAGGAGTCTGATGCCAGTATTGAAGTGCTCTCATCCCGTCTTGGCCTGATGCAGGCACATGTGAATCGCCTGGATGCGCTTGGGCAAAAATTAATCCACATGGCAAAGATCGATAAGGGTGAATTTGATTTTGATCAAACTCCAGCTGTTGGTGGCCCTGAGTCAGCGTTTCAAACAACGGTTGATAGCTCTGAGTTACATAAGGCTATAGATCAACTTTCAGCAAGCCTGGATAATCGCGAAAATCAGCTTATGGTACTTGAAGAGTTGCTCATGAATCGAAACCTTTTAAATGAGGTTCAGCCTAGTGGGAGACCAATCACAAATGGGTGGCTGTCCTCTTATTTTGGTATGCGTACTCATCCAATTTCAGGCAAAAAGGAAAGGCATAAGGGTATTGATTTTGCCGGCAAGATGGGAGGGTCTGTCATTGCAGTTGCCAAAGGTGTGGTTACTTTTGCTGGCACTCGCTATGGTTACGGGAATGTTATCGACATCAATCATGGTAATGGCTATACCACTCGGTATGGGCATAATTCAAAACTGCTGGTGTCTGTAGGCGACACGATTGAAAAAGGTTTTCGAATCGCAGAAATAGGTTCATCAGGTCGATCAACTGGCCCGCACGTACATTTTGAAGTATTAAAAGATGGGGTTCAGGTTAACCCAATGAAATTCATTAATGCTGGAAAATAACAGGCAGTTTGGTAAAAACTCTGTAATAAGGCGAGTTTTTTTAAATCCATTATATTTTGTAATATCTACCTTATCTCTCTTGAATTATACTGCATCGCTTATATTTAAAAGCTAGCGCTAATTCAGCATCTAATTCTTAACTCATTCAATCGCGATCTAAATCTCATGTTGTCAAAAGTATTCAGAAAAATATTCGGTAGTCGAAATGACCGAATCATCAAGTCGCTCCGACAAACCGCTTCAGCAATTAATGCACTGGAGCCGGAGATTCAGTCGCTTTCAGATGAGCAGTTAGCCCACAAAACTGATGAGTTCAAACAACGCTACCAGGAAGGCGAAACGATTGATCAGCTACTGGTAGAAGCCTTTGCGGTGTGTAGGGAAGCATCTTCGCGCGTACTGGGAATGCGTCATTATGATGTCCAGTTAATTGGCGGCATGATCCTGAATAATAATCAAATTACAGAGATGCGTACCGGTGAGGGTAAAACTCTGGTAGCAACACTGGCTGCTTATTTAAATGCTTTGAGCGGCGACGGCGTGCATGTTGTAACGGTGAATGATTATCTGGCAGAGCGTGATAGTAAGTGGATGGGTAAGTTGTACAACTTCCTCGGACTAAGCGTTGGTGTTGTATTAAGCACCATGGATTACGATGCGAAACGTGCCGCCTATGCAGCTGATATTACGTATGGAACCAATAACCAGTTTGGTTTTGACTATATGCATGACAACCTGAGCTTCTCACTGGAAGAGCGGGTGCAGCGTAAACTAAACTTTGCCATCGTGGATGAAGTCGACTCTATTCTTATCGACGAGGCCCGTACGCCTTTAATAATCTCTGGTCAGGCTAGTGATAGTTCTGAGCTATATACCAAAATCAATGTGCTTATCCCCGGCTTAACCAAAGTAGAAGAGGAAGATGGTCCTGGGGACTATACTGTTGATGAAAAAAGTAAACAGGTATTTCTTACAGAGGATGGTCATGAAACTGCTGAGAATCTGTTGGTACAGGCAGGTTTGTTAAATGAAGGCGAAAGTCTTTATGATGCCAGCAACATTACACTGGTCCATCATATGAACGCAGCGATGCGTGCGCATGCTATTTATCAGAAAGATGTGGACTACATCATACAGGATGGTCAGGTAGTCATAGTCGATGAGTTCACTGGCCGTACCATGCCGGGCCGACGCTGGTCAGAGGGCCTGCATCAGGCAGTAGAAGCCAAAGAAGGTGTCAGGATTCAGCATGAAAACCAGACTATAGCCTCAATAACCTTCCAGAATTATTTCAGGCTGTATAAAAAGCTGTCAGGTATGACAGGTACCGCTGACACTGAGGCTTTCGAATTCCAACAGATTTATGGGCTTGAGGTTGTCGTAGTACCGACCAATAAACCCATGGTAAGGGATGATCGCGGTGATTTAATATATCTGACCGCAGAAGAAAAATATCAGGCGATTATCGCAGATATTAATGATTGTGTTAAAAGACATCAGCCTGTACTGGTAGGCACGACCTCAGTTGAAATCTCAGAATATCTGTCAGGTCTATTAAGCAAGGAAAAAATCAAACATCAGACACTAAATGCCAAACAGCATGAGAGAGAGGCAGGAGTCATTGCAGACGCTGGTCTACCGGGTGCGGTAACGATTGCAACCAATATGGCTGGTCGAGGCACAGATATTGTGCTGGGTGGTAATTACGAGTTTCATTTACAGGCAATCCCTGAAGATCAGACAGAAAAGCGTGAAGCCTTCCATGCTGAATGGGAAAGCCGTCATCAAAAGGTGCTGGATGCTGGTGGTTTGCATATCATCGGTACCGAGAGACATGAGTCTCGCCGTATTGATAATCAGTTAAGAGGCCGGGCAGGCCGACAGGGCGATGCGGGTTCTTCACGCTTTTACCTGTCTATGGAAGATACGTTGATGCGTATCTTTGCCTCTGAAAAAGTTGCTGGGTTGATGCAGAAGCTGGGCATGGAAAAAGGTGAAGCCATAGAGCACCCCTGGGTCACTAAGGCGATAGAAAATGCTCAACGTAAGGTAGAAGCTCATAACTTCGATATTCGTAAGCATCTGCTGGAATATGATGATGTTGCCAATGAACAGCGTAAGGTTATCTACCAGCAACGTGATGATTTATTGAAGAGCGAGAGTATTGAGCAGGCAATTCTGGACATGCGGCAGGATGTTCTGGGTAATCTATTTAGAATGTTTGTACCGCAAAATAGCGTTGATGAGCAGTGGGACATTGAAGGGCTGACTGCATCACTATCAAATGAGTTTGGTGAAGATTTACCGATTCAGCAATGGATTGATGAAGATGATCATCTGCATGATGAACTCATTCTGGATAAGATTATTCAATATTTCGAACAGGCATATCAGGCCAAGGTTGACATGGTTGGTGAAGATATCGCACGTCGCTATGAAAAAGAAATCATGTTAATGGTGCTTGACCGTCACTGGAAAGAGCATCTTGCTGCGATGGACTATTTGCGTCAGGGCATTGGCTTACGAGGCTACGCACAAAAGAATCCTATTCAGGAATTCAAACGTGAGTCTTTTGAAATGTTTTCCAGTATGCTTGATGGTATAAAGGCTGAGGCTATTACCATTTTGACTCGTATTCAGGTGCAGAATGAAGAGCAGGTTGAAGCGCTTGAGCAACAGAGCCATAAGGAAGATGACTCCATACGTATGCAACATGCAGAAGCGGAGAATGTGCTATCCAGCTCACCGGCAGAGGAGGAACATCACCAGCCTTATGTTCGTCAGGAACGTAAACTGGGCCGCAATGAACCCTGTTGGTGTGGTTCAGGTAAGAAATTTAAACAATGCCATGGCAAACTAAACTCGTAGCAGGTATACAAAATGGCGGTAGGACTCTCTGTTCCTGAATCTATCTTGCCCATTGAGGGTGTTCGCCTGGCAAGTTGTCATAGCGGTATTAAGCTAAAGTCAGATCTGGATGATCTGGTTTTGATTGAAATTGATCAAGCGGCTACTATTGCAGCCGTTTTTACCACCAATAAATTCTGTGCTGCACCCGTTACAGTGGCCAGGCAGCATATGCAATCCAGCTCAACAATCCGCTATTTGCTGATTAACTCTGGTAATGCAAATGCAGGCACTGGTGATCAGGGTATGGCAAGCGCTGAACAAAGCTGTGAAGCCGTAGCACAACTGACGGGTTCACATACTGATCAGGTCTTACCCTTTTCAACAGGTGTTATTGGCCAGCAATTAGCCGTGAACAAGATACAGGCTGCTATCCCTGAATTAGTGGCTAATCTGGAGCGGGATAACTGGATGCAGGCTGCTAAAGGTATAATGACTACCGACACCTTGCCTAAAGCGGTGAGCCGTCAGGTCACCATCGATGGTCAGGTGGTGACCATCAGTGGTATCTGTAAAGGATCGGGCATGATAAAACCCGATATGGCTACCATGCTGGCTTATGTCGCAACCGATGCGGCAATTGATTCAGCAATATTATCCGATTTACTCAAACAGGCTGTTGATCAATCGTTTAATGCCATTACAGTGGATGGAGATACCTCTACTAATGATGCCTGTGTATTGATTGCCAGTGGTGCTAGCGGTATTAACATTGGTGTAGGTCAGCAGGCATTTGTTGAAGCATTGAACGATGTTTTTAAAATGCTGGCCCAATCCATTATTCGAGATGGTGAAGGTGCTACCAAATTCATCGAGATAGCCATTAATTCTGCCGCTACAATCAAAGATGCTCGTGAGCTCGCCTATACCATTGCGCATTCTCCGCTGGTAAAAACAGCGCTATTTGCATCCGATGCTAACTGGGGGCGTATTCTGGCAGCTATAGGGCGTGCTCCGCTTGAAAATTTAATCATTGACAAGGTTGACCTGTATATCGGCCAGACCTGTCTGATTAAAGGAGGTTTACCTGATCCAGAATATACTGAGGCTAAAGGGGAAGAGGAAATGTCTCAGCAGGATATAGTAATTCGTGTGGATTTAAATGTGGGTAGTGATGCCGTTCAAATCTGGACCACCGATTTAAGCTTTGAATACGTCAAGATCAATGCCGAATACCGATCCTGAAGTGGATCAATCTATCCATGTAGTTGCTGCGCTCATCAGGCACCCTGATGAACCCGATAAAATATTCATCACTCAACGTAAAAGCGGCCAGCATCTGGAGAATCTCTGGGAATTCCCCGGCGGTAAGGTGGAGCAGGGTGAGTCAGCTTTTCATGCATTGAAACGGGAATTATTTGAAGAGCTTGGGATAGAGCTTCATTCCGCACAGCCGTTTCAATCGGTTCGTCATCGTTATCCGGACAAGTCAATTTTGCTGGATGTGTGGCGGGTTAAATCTTATTCGGGTCAGGCGCATGGGCGAGAGAACCAGAATTGTCAGTGGGTTTCAATTTCTGATCTACAGGATTATGAGTTTCCAGAAGCAGATATTCCTGTTTTAAAAGCACTGGATTTACCTCCAGAGCTATTGATTACTCCAGAT
Source organism: Gammaproteobacteria bacterium (assembly GCA_050295575.1). Classification (GTDB taxonomy): domain Bacteria; phylum Pseudomonadota; class Gammaproteobacteria; genus JACNJF01. Next base: position 24,228 of record JBNKPX010000022.1, read on the forward strand.
GTATCTCTTGTGCATCAGGATTCTTTCTTACAGCAATTTGAGCGGGTAATGGATAGCCACCCCTATGATCTGGTGTTATTTAGATCCCCTCAGCTGGAAGATAAGCAATACGCCGAGATTGCCCTGCTGATGGAGCAAATAGCTAAACCTCATAAAGCCAGTATTATTATTCATCGCAACAAGTTGAAGAGTTTACAGCATAAATCTTTCGACTCTTTCGGCTATCGCCATCTGAATTCCTACCTGTTGAATTCATTAACCGCCAGGCCATTTGATGACAGTATCGTATTATCAGCATCCTGCCATGATCAGACAGAGCTTAAACTGGCTGAACGCTTCGAGTGTAAGTTTGCCATGCTTTCGACGGTGAGAGAAACCACCAGTCACCCGGGGCGTAGAGCGAAAGGCTGGTATGGCTTCAACCAATTAGCCACCCGGTCAAGCCTGCCGATCTATGCCCTTGGTGGAATTAAGCGTGAAGATTATTGTGTAGCCAGTTTCCAGGGTGCGGTAGGCGTAGCTGGTATCAGTGATTTCTGGAGTGCCTGAAGCTATAGCGTACAGCGGAACAAGGTGAATTCAATATCATCCTTGAACTGAGTAGGCAGTTGGTCGACAGTTTCTTTTTCCTGTAAAAACCTGATGCTATAGCGATGTTTACCTGCACTGATCTCTGGAAAGATATCACTGCCCATCGGCATTTCGATACGAAGCATTTGATTCGGTTGTGATGTGTCTAATGGCTCCTGGAAAAAACCTTTGACGGCGCAGATTGGCTCAGCGTGTGCGCTATCCCGAATGATATTCAGGATTAATATCAGTACTTCGTGGATTTTATAATACGGTGATGCCCAGCGCTCGATATCGTTCAGGCGGGTTTTGTATGGCAGATTTAACCAGTAGCGTAACTGTGGCAGATCAAAATCACAGCTGCCGCCCGGTATCGATGCACGTTGTTTGATCGTTAGCAGGAAGTCGATTTTTTTCAGGTGTTCGCCCAGCTTACCATCCATACTGTGTATGCCGTTCAATGCATGCTTTAGTTTACTTAAGGTCAGTTCCAGTCGTGACTTATCAACGCCATCGTAGCTAGCAAGTAGCTTGAGCGCTTTATGCTGTCGCTCCAGCTCCTTCAAAATCTCCTGTTTTATGTCCCCACGTTCAACCAGGGCAGTGATTTCAAGTATGGATAACAGAGCCTGGTGACTCGCGGCATCAGTGTCCTGATCCTTAAAAAAATCCAGCTTATGTATCAAAGCCTCTATACGAAGGAATATTCGTATTCTTTCGTTCAAAGGTTGTTCGAAAATATAGGTTTTCTGGGGCATGTGGATAAAAGTTAAAAATTTTATGGATTATAACTGATTACAGTCAAATCATCAGTTTCAGGTTATAAAATTATTACTTAACTGGGTTAGCTCCCGGTGGAGCTTTGTTACCCGTTCTGTAGGGTCGCTATCATCGTCATTTAAAATAATACTATCTGCTCGGCTTAGTCTTTGTTCATTGTCCATCTGTGCGTCGAGTATTTTATCCGCAAGCGTGGTATTAATTCCATCACGCTCGATTAGCCTGGAAATCTGTACCTGCCGAGGGCAGTCGATAGCAATAACGTGATCGACCAGAGAGTCAAAACCAGTTTCGTACATCAGCGGCACGACTAGCAGTATATAGGGGCTGCTGTCCACCAATTGCATTAATCTAATCGCTTCATCTCTGATTAAAGGGTGAAGCATGTTCTCAATCCAGAGTTTCTGTTTTGCATCGTTGAAAACTATTTCTCGTAATAACTTTCGATTTATCGATGCATCAGTTTGTAATATCTGGTGACCATAATTATCCAGGGTTTTCTGGTAAGCAATCTGACCTGGTTGCATCAAATGATGGCTGATGGTATCGGTATCGATAACTGCTACACCGAGAGATTCAAATAGTCGGCTGATAGTCGATTTGCCAGACGCTATCCCACCACATAGCCCTATCTTAAGCATGCTAGAGGAAAGAGAAATAAAAGCGGTTTAGCTGTTCTCCATACAGCAGGCTAATCCAGCCTGCAGCGGCTAAGTAAGGTCCAAACGGTATTTGAGTAGCACGAGATGTTTTCTTAAGAGCGATCATGGTGAGGCCAACTATGGCTCCTACCAGAGAAGAGGTCAGGATGATAACGAGTAGCATTTTCCAACCCATCCAGGCGCCCAACATGGCAAGTAATTTGAAGTCTCCGTGGCCCATACCTTCTTTGCCGGTGATGATCTTAAATACGATATAAACCGACCACAGGCTCATATAACCAGCCATTGCACCTATGACACTGGTTTCTAGATCGACAAATATGTTGAAAAAACCCAGCAGAATACCCAGCCACATTAGTGGCAAGGTGATCGAATCGGGTAATAGCTTATGTCCTACATCAATACCGCTGGCTGCAATCAAACACCAGCTGAAGATCAGAGCGAAAGCTGTTTGCAGGGTTACACCAAAATGCATGGCAACGCATAGTGAAATCAAGCCTGTAAATAATTCAACCAGCGGATATTGGATCGAGATATGGGATTTGCAGTAAGAGCATTTACCACCCAGAAATAGATAACTGATAATAGGGATGTTTTCCCAGGCAGATATCTGGTGACCGCAGTTACCGCAACGTGAGCGTGGCAAAACCAAATTAAAGGTTTCGGCTTTTTCTTCAGCAGTCTGTTCCAGAAACTCAAGGCAATCACTGCGCCATTCGCGCTGCATCATTTTTGGGAGTCGATAGATGACAACATTTAGGAAGCTGCCTACCATCAACCCAAGCAGAAAGACTATGGTGTAAAAGAACCAAATCTCTTGTTTAAAGACTAAGAGGGTTTGTGTAATCACAGATGATTTATTACCAAATAATACTTGGGATATTTAAAGTAGGGTCTCAAAATTTATCCGACGACATTTCCTAATTGGAAGATAGGTAAGTACATGGCTACGATTAAACCACCAACCAGAACACCTAGAACCGCCATAATCATAGGTTCCATCAAAGTGGTCAGATTATCGACAAGGTTATCAACTTCGGCTTCAAAAAAATCAGCAACCTTACTTAGCATAAGATCGAGAGAACCAGCTTCTTCACCAATCGATACCATCTGTATCACCATATTAGGGAATAAGCCAGTTGATTTCATAGAGGTTTGTAGTTGAGTACCGGAAGAAATGTCATCCTTTATTCTCAAACACGCTTCCATATAAAGAATATTACCTGTTGCGCCAGAAACAGAATCCATAGCCTCAACTAAGGGTACGCCAGCAGCGGACATGGTTTCAAGTGTTCTTGCATAACGAGCTATAGCAGACTTTGTCACGATTAAACCAATGATAGGGATTTTGAGTGAAAGTTTATCGATGTTTTTTCTGAATTCTGCTGAATGCGCATATATTTGTTTATATGCCCCGATAGCAACACCTATTGCCAGCACAAATACCCACCAATATGATTGCATGAACTCAGATAAAGAAATGACAAACACCGTCATTGCTGGTAATTCTGCTCCAAAGCTACTAAATACCTCTTGAAATTGAGGTACAACAAAAAGTAGGAGGATTACTGTAACAACGAAGGCCACAACTAAAACAGAAATAGGGTATGTCATGGCTTTTTTAACCTTGGCTTTTAATGCCTCTGTTTTCTCTTTATAGGTTGCCAATTTATCCAACATGGTTTCCAGAGCGCCAGATTGTTCCCCTGCATTGACTAGGTTGATAAATAAATCATCAAAATGCATAGGATGCTTTTTCAATGCCTGAGCAAAATTAGATCCTCCTTCTACCGTTGATTTGATGTCCATAATCATTTTTTGCATAGCTGGGTTTTCATGGCCTTGGCCGATAATCTCAAAAGATTGTACCAGAGGCACACCTGATGACATCATGGTAGCCATTTGGCGGCTAAATATGGCAATATCCGCAGGTTGTATTTTCTGTTTACCGCCGAATAATGGCTTTGGTTTCTTTCGTAGACGCAGTGGGTTAATTCCCTGCTTGCGTAACTCGCCTTTAGCAAGCGCTTCATTTAATGCAAATATATCACCTTTCAGCTTTTTTCCGTTTCTATCTGTACCTTCATACAGGAATTCAATCTTCTCTACTGGTTTTTTAGCCATGTGATTTTAATCCTTCGTAACTCGGTTAGCTTCTTCTAGACTTATGATGCCTTGCTTGATTTTTTTCAAGGCAGACCTTCGAAGGTCGTCTACACCTTCTTTTCTTGCCTGATCTGCAATATCAATAGAATTCCCACCAGACATAATTATTCTACCCATTTCTTCAGAGACAGGCATGACTTGATATATACCTACTCGCCCTTTATAGCCACCGACACATTGATCACAGCCTATAGCTTTATAAAGGGTAAAGTTTTCAGCCAAGTCATCTTCAGTAAAGCCTTCTTCTATCAGTACTTCTCTTGGGAGATCATCGGGTTTTTTACAATGAGTGCAAAGCTTTCGTCCCAATCTTTGGGCGATGATTAGAGAAACGGAGGTTGCAATATTAAATGGGGGGACGCCCATATTCATAAGACGTGTCAATGTCTGTGGAGCATCGTTGGTATGTAGAGTGGATAATACAAGATGGCCTGTCTGAGCTGCCTTGATAGCTATTTCAGCTGTTTCCAGATCTCGAATCTCACCTACCATTACAACATCTGGATCTTGACGCAAAAAGGCTCTCAATGCTTCCGCGAAGGTTAGGCCGACTTTTGTATTAACATTTACCTGATTAATACCTTCCATGTTGATCTCAGCCGGATCTTCAGCCGTTGAGATATTGGTTTCAGGTATGTTGAGAATATTCAATCCTGTGTATAGAGATACAGTTTTACCACTACCAGTTGGTCCTGTGACAAGAATCATTCCATAAGGATTGGATAGTGCTTTCATGTAAAGATCTTTTTGTTCTGGTTCATAACCTAAAGCATCAATTCCTAATTTAGCGCTGGATGGGTCCAAAATACGCAGTACGATCTTTTCTCCAAAGAGAGTAGGTAGAGTATTAACGCGAAAATCTATAGCCCTTTTCTTGGAAAGTTTCAATTTTATCCGGCCATCCTGTGGTATACGTCGCTCCGAAATATCCATGCGAGACATGACCTTGACACGAGCTGTCAATTTTGCAGCTATATTGATAGGGGGGGATGCGACTTCAGATAGTAAACCATCGATTCTGTAGCGAATTCTATAGCGTTTTTCGTATGGCTCGAAGTGTATATCGGAGGCTCCTTTGTTAATTGCATCGACAAGAATCTTGTTCACATACTTGACAACAGGTGCATCATCCGCATCGCTGCGTGTTGGTGCGGCTTGTTCTTCTTCCTCAGCAGATTCGATATCCAGGTTACCAAGATCATCATCCAGTAGCATATCGTCCATGCCACTGTCCATTGCAGAAATAGCCTGCTCAAGAAATTTATCTAGTTGATCTTCAAGAACCAGAACCGGCTCTGTGGTTAACCCGGTATTAAATTTGAATTCATCCAGAGCCTGCATATTTGTTGGATCTGAAATCGCAACAAATAACCTGCTCCCACGTTTAAAGAGGGGGACAGCATGGTGCTTACTGATTAGTTTTTCATCGACTAAAGTTATAGCTGATTGTTCAGTATCCATTGAAGTCAGGTCAAAAACTGGCAAACCAAACTCAAGGGAAGAGGTCATGGCAATGACGTTGGCAGAAACAATATTATGATTGATCAAATATTTATTTAGAGATAATTTTTCGTCATGGGCCTGTTGCACGGCCTTTTGAGCAGTTTCTTCGGTAAGAATTTGATCTAGTACCAATTTTCTGGCTAAACCTGTAAGGGGTGGTAAATTAGTGGCAGTCATTATATTACGGGTTTGTATTCTCAGAAGTATTTCAACGGTAATTTAATGAGTATATTACATATTCGTATTATTGTGGAATTCTGTTGTTCCGTAATCCGCATATAGAAAACCCTAAAACGTAAAAAGCCAAGGTTGTATAGTGGTAAGTGACCAAACGAACTACTACCCAATAGGTGCAACAACCAAGGCTTATGAATATTCTACCGTACAAACAGGCAACCACAAACGACCTTTTAGCCTCCCTTGCCCAAAAACAATCGCGGGTTTAAGCCCTCTAGCTTTATAGAGACGTTAATCTTGATGCAGCATGGAGGCCATTTTATCTGGAGGATGTACGTCATCTGCATCAGGATGCGGCACTGAAAACCGTCCTGGGTTTAAAGAAAATACCACAGGCCACTTCGCTGTGTAGCTGGCTTCGCCGCATGGGCAATGACCTTCACATGCTGCTGGCCTGGCGCAGTGAACGAGGCTCTCTAGAAAGCTGCCTTACATCGCCGTAAAGGCATCACGCTTGATATTGATGCTACCGAAATCATTGTCCATAAAGCGGATGCACAATGGACCTAAAAAAAGAACAAAGGCTTTATGCTGATAGTGGGTCATGTGGCCGATAAGAGGCAGATCGTTGCCTGTGATTTTCGCCAGGGCAACACTCCGCCAGCAAAACAAAACCTGGGGTTTATTCGGCGGTGCGCAAAGTCCCTACTCGAAGATTGTTTGGTTCAGTCACTACGCATTGATTCTTCGGGTTACCAGAAGAAAATCATCCATTACTGTGATGATGATGAAATCAAATACGCCATTCGGGCAAAAGCCAGAGCCAGTCTTAAAGTGCAGATTGAGGTCCTCGCAGAGAGCGATTGGCAATCCTTGAGGAATAAAAAAGGCGAACCAGTCAGTGGATCAGGATACTACGCGCATAACGCACTGGATTAGTGATTATGAAAAACAATTCATATCGATTATTTAGCGTAAACGAATGCTTGGTCGATGGAACGGGGTCTGGAAACCAATGAAGAAGATGAACAGATTTATGCTCTGAGTTATCTCTACCGTGCGATTGTCGCCAATCGGGAGGACAAGAGTGATCATCGAATTGTTCATTGGGATAACCAGCGCGCGGAAGACAGCGAAAATCGGATCATAAAGCCTAAGCTGCGTTTTGGAAGTGATGTCTTGCCGTGCTCAAACTTCCAGGCGAATGCATTGTACTTATTAATAGCCACCCTGTTCTATACCTCTTTGCATTAATGCGCCACCTCTTACCTGAGGAGCTCGACAGCCACCGAGTGATGACAATAGGCTGGCGATTATATGCGATCGCTGCAAAAGTGGTTGAAACCATACTGCAGATTTTTGTAAAGATGCAGGAAAATCATCAGGCATTATTAGATGAAGTGCTGATTGCACTGAGGAGATTTGAACCACCACCTATTTAAAACACCAATAAAGACTCCGGCCACTGACAGGATAAATCCGTCCAGAAGGTGAATCATAGGATATTGACGGTTCCATGCGAGAAGATATTTGAATAAAGTCCCTCAACCGGTTCGATGATTGTCACCTGTGCTAAAGAAAACCTGTTATTTAGTGCCAGATCAGGTGCTGATTTCAAAATTCAATATGCGGATTTGGGTTGTTGTTAAATATTTTCTAGATATTGCTACTCTTGCCTATAAAATCAGGGCTGGATTACATTAAATAGTCGATCCTGAAATATTCATTTCAGGCCAAATCGTTTAATAATAGCAGCCGCCTGCGATACGTTGGTAAGCAATAGCTAATCAGATTTTGCAGCCAAAAAATACTAGCTCTCATCCACTTCCTGAAGTTGAATGCAGCGGCAGCCATAATCAGGTTCATCTGGTCACCATCGCAGCCCTTCATGAAGTTTCGTTTCAATCAATGATCAGATTTCAAATGACCAATCACTGGTTCAATTCCTGCTTGCCTTCGGAAGCGTTTTCGCGCTAATTCGATCGTTGCTGTGCGGTATTCTTACGAACAGTTCCTGGCGGGACAATGCGCGTGTCATTGTTTTTACTTTAACCTCGGTAGCCTCGGGCAGCTATACCCACTGTCGGCGTTTTATGAGTCAGCCTTTTGACCTGCGCCAAAACGGCTGGTAGCGTATGTGCGTCGTAATGATTGTGCTTAAAAGCAAGGCACCAACGATAATTGATGAATCCCGTGTCATGGCAACCGAAGCCTTAGTGTCAAACTCATAGCGCTGATGCGCCTTACTCTTACTCATGCAAACTATACAGTTTGTTCATATCTGATCGTTTCTGTTCCAGTATCTGAGTGAACACAGCCAATTGATCGGTATAGTGTTCCTCCCGCTGTGCTGGACTCATCTGACGCTCTATAGCCCGCATTAAATGGCCACTGATGGTTCTTGAGCCGCTTAACTTCTTTACTGCCTTACTGTAGTTTTTGGGGTGTGTGGCAAACCGGGTATGCTGCTTGAGTTGCTTGACCTCCTTTTCATAGGTTCGATCAAGTGAAAGGGCTTTCCGACGTGCAAGTTTTAACAGCTTGTCGCGTATCTTCCAGTATTGCTTGGCATCAGCCGGAAAGGTGATATTTTTTCCCTGTACAGAGGTATCAATACAAATCTCACCTTCTTGTTCCACTTTCTCAGCATGTTGCATAATGGAAACAGTCAGTATCTTTTCATGGCCTTCAACACCAATACGTTTTCTGAAATGGGTCAGGCTTGTTGGGTCACTGGGCAGCTGCCATTGAAACTCAATCTCTCCACAAAATTCCTGGTAATAAGGGTTTTGCACTCAGCATTGAACCAGTACTTCATCCGACAAATTTTCCTGGTGCTTCAGTATCAATAAATCCACCATCAGACGGATAAGTTTATTGGGCTTACATCAAATCTGAATACAGGGGGCCAAATTCATTTTCAAAGACAGACCAATCGATTTTCCGTGCCAATTGTAGCGAGGGATTCTTTGGGTTGAGTTGATCAATCAAATCCGCATGCAAAAAGGTTTGTTTAGCCGAATTTTTGTGCTTGGTCTTGCTGAAAATATCACCTCGTTCCGTCCGGATTTTTTGACTTTTCACCAGATTTCTGGACGAATATTTCACCACATTCAGAATGATATCTCTTTACAATCAACTGCTTGGATGAAATTCAGGATTGACTATATATTTGCTGTAATAAATGGACTTATGTCGACAAAAAAAAGGGGTAGCTGAGCTACCCCTTTGTTAGATTTTACTACTAGCTATTAACAAATAATTGAATCGCCGCTTAAGCAACTACCACTCTTGGCCCAGGTAACTTTACCATCAGCAAGTGTGGGGGTTAAGATATAAGTTTCACCCGCTAAACCGCTTCCTGTAATGGCTTTGGCAGTAATTTCGCCAGATGAAGCTACTGAAATTGAGTTAATGTAACCTGCTGCTGTTGTAACGTTGGCTATTGCATACCCAGGGCCAGTGGCGCCATTACCACAACCAGTAATTGGAGACACGGCAAGATCTTGAGCACAGATTTCAACGGCTGTTTTAAGGCCAGCTGTACCGATTACCACTTCTGAAAATTTTGCACGTTTAGTGTAATCCTGATAAGCAGGCAGTGCCACTGCAGCCAGAATACCGATGATAGCCACCACGATCATTAATTCGATCAGTGTAAAACCAGATTGTTGTTTCTTCATGATAGTTTCCTCATTTTTAAATAAAAGTTAAGCCTTAGCTTGACTGAAGCGGGACAGCCGTTTCATGTGTATTTTATAGCAGTTGCTGTGCCAGATGTGGAAAAAAAATTAAAAATACTTTAAATTCAAAGGTTTATATGATTTTCTGTAGTTAGGGATTCTTTAGGTGTGGAGAGAGTTTGTTGCAACTTTTGACATATATGTCAAAAGTTGACAAAAACGTTGTTAAAGATGGTCAGGTTCTCTTTTTATAAGGAATATTCACATCTGTACAAAGACTATTCAGTTTTCCTTTAGGGCCACAGAGTAATGAGTTGACTGGAGTTAATCATTTTTTTCGTCAATTGTTGATGTGATGCGTGTAAATCTGAGAGCTCACCCGGATCAGAAGTTAGTTCAAACAGATGCAGGTTTTCAAACGTGTCTTTAGAAACCATCAGTTTAAATATCTGGGGTCCCTTTTGATACAACTCACCGATTGTTTTCTTTTTATTACTCAGGTGAGCAGTTTTTTCACTTCGCTTAATTTGTAGCGGTAGCCCTAAAAAGTTTTCGGGTATAGGTAAGTCAAGTTCATATAAAAGTGTTGCGGGTATATCCATTAATGTCGCGAATAAATTAGTCTTTACCTCCATGTTATTATTTTCACTAGCCCAGAAAATAATAGGTATATGAATTTCCTCCTGATAGATGCTGTGGTAGTGTCCGTAGTGTCCTCGCTCCCCAATTGCATCTGCGTGGTCGGCAAAAATCACTACTATTGCATTATCAAGATAATGCTTTTCTCTTAGAACAGAAAAAATATTTTTAACGTAGGCATCAAACTGAACCGTGAAATTGTCATGATCATTAAAATGAGCTTCCTGGGCTGATCCACCTAGTATCATTGAGAGTAAACTTTTGCTCACAGGTAGATAACGTTTATATTTTTCTAGATGTGTCCCCAGGCTGTGCGTTGACATCATCCTGAGATAAAATAAATTTGGACGCGTCGATGATAGTGGATATGCCGCTAAAGTGTCGAGAACAAATCTGTCGTCATGCTTATAATATTTATCATTGAGATCCGCGCGTAGAAAATTATCTGTAACAGGATCTAGATAGTTGTCTAATCCAGCATGATACAGATCCCCTGTGCCAATAAAATTAATTATATATCCTTCGTTCTTAAGTATTTCAAAAATATTGGGTACATGATTAAGATATGAAAAGCTAGAAGTGGTTACTGAGGAGATGCCACAGATGGATTCACTACAGTTTGACATGCTGTAGGGTATTTTTACCCCCTCCTTACTGGCGACCAAACTATCAATAAACGGTGTTGTTTCTCGTGGGTTACCATAAGTTCCTAGGCGGTCCGCACGTAATGCGTCTCCATGTATCAATATTATATTTGGGCGATTATGATTGGCGAGCTTCTCTGCTTGAGCTTCGGTTAATTCAGGAAAGGTAAAATCTTGACTTCGGGTTGATACTTTATACCTTGCTGTCATAAACTCAAACAGTGGCTCGGTTTGCCAGATTTCTGACATATCTGGCAACATTCCATAGGTTATAAGATAAAAAGTCATAACAAGTATGGGTATAACGGACAATATTCCCAGATTTTGTCTGAAGTTTAACAGCGAGGAAAGCCATTTGCTGTATATTCTATAAATTAAAAACACCAGGCCCAAAAGGAATGCATATATGTAAATAGGAAATTTTATTAACTCGTTGATGAATACTGAATAATTATTAGATAAAAATGACCAGGAAATGAAATCATTCCAGAAGTGGGCAGCGATAACATTGCCGATATAGAGTAGCAGGAAAAATATGGTTGAGATGGTTACAGCTAAAACAAGAAACCTTTGGGGAGAAAAATATAGTAAGCTCACATATAAGGCACAGACTATAATCGGGTGCAAAACAAAAGCATTAATAGAAACCGCTGCCACCTGAGAATAAAAAAATAATCCAAACAGTGAAGTCAGTGTATGCAGTAATAAAAACAGATAGATTTTTAACTTCATTTAAAAAAGGGCTCTTTAGCATGGTTGGTAGTGAAAGTATAGACAGCCTGCTTTAGCCAGACAATCACTTCAGTGTTGTACACTGTATAGGATAGTACCAATGAACATTAATTTCCCAGAAGACTTCAAAATGCTTAAAAAGGTTAAAGCCGAAGTTCCTGATAGCAAACATAGCTGGCTGATGCTTTGCCTTTGTGTCATCTCTTTTTGTATAGTTTTTGCCCCCGGAATATCTTTGTTAAGTACTGCAGTAGTTATATATGTTTTTGAGCTATTCATTCTTATTTTATATCTTGTAATCTTAAGAAAATTTCCTCCCTTTATCGATATTTTTAAACAAAATCAATTAGTTGGGTTTGTTTTTTTGTTTTGGTTACTCAGTATTTCTATTTCTTTATTTTTCTCACCCTATAACTTAGTCAATAGTTACTATGCTATTGGCAGGTATCTACAAACGATAGCTCATGTCATCACATTTTTATTTGTCTGGGACTTCTTGACTAGATACCAACCTTCTTTAAAGCTTTTGTTTCGTGTAATTTCGTTATCAACGATATGTGTAGTAATAGTATTTATTGCTAAATGGTTTATTGATTCTCCAATTATAGGAGAAAGTTTGTTGGCACAAATATGGGCAGGTAATCCCCCTCTCAATGCACATATACGGCATACCGGTTATCAGGCTGCTGCGGCTTTGGCCTTTTCGCTTGTTTTTTTTATCGATAATGTTAAATTTTGTGATCAAAAAATAGCTGATTTTATTATGTTTTTGGTTCTATGGGGATTTGTTTTCTGGTTAGGGGGGCGTGGTGCAGTGTTATCGATTTTAGTTGCTGTTGTCATGGTATACGGAGTTTTACGTTTTAAAAAAATGGGTGAGAAAGCCTTCGTGTTCTCTACACTTTTAGCGATTATTATCGGGCTAGTATTAAGTGAATGGCTATCTATAGGAAGTTGGAGTGGTATGTTAAATTCCTTTAGCAGGTCGCTAGACGCAGAATCGTTTAACCAGTTGAGCTCAAATAGACTAAAATTATGGTTGTCTGCATGGTATTCAGTAAAGGATCATTTACTATTTGGCCTGGGACCACAGGGGTATTCCTATATGCCTAATCATATTTTTGGTGTACATCCCCATAATGTAATCATTCAGTTTATTGTGGAGTGGGGTGTCTCTGGTACAGTTTTATTCTTAATTATATTGATTAAGGGTTTCTGGGCAGGTTATAAAAGGAATATTTTAGAAACTTCCAGACGTGTTGATAAATACAAGTTAGCAGCAGGAGCAGTGATTACTACTTTATCAATACATGCATTATTTGATGGGACATACTATCATCCTCAGCCTTCATACTATTTGGTTATAGCCTTTGCTATTTGGGTTGTTCCATCATATGGAGACAGCGCAAAAAAAGAAAAAAAGCTTGGATTGTTATAAAGTAAGGTTTTAAGTACCTCTGTAAAATGCAGAGATTTCGTGATGCAGGGATGACTTTTGCAGAGCTCCCTTAAGTTAGGCGCGGCTGGTTCACATCAAATTATTTACTATTTTAAAAGATGATACTTTTCGCAGCGGTATCTCAGTTGCCTCAAGGTAATGCCGAGTTGTCGTGCGGCAGCCGATTGATTCCATTTGTTTTCTATTAATGCTTTTTCAAGGGCGTTGGCTTCGAGTTCAATAGTCTTGTCTAGCAAGTTGACCTGGCTTGATGAAAGTTCGAGAGTTTGAGGTAGATGTAGATCCTGCTCGCTGATCTGGTTGGTCTCGGTTAATGCACAGGCGCGTTCCAGTATGTTTTCCAGTTCACGTACATTGCCGGGAAAGCTATAATGTTGAAATGCGTTTAATGCGCTTTCGCCCAATGTGTAGTTCATGCTGTTTTCCTGGCTTAGGCGCTTCAGGATATGTTCCGCTAAAAGTTGAATATCTTCGCTACGCTCTTTTAATGCGGGTACCTTAATGCCGATGACGTTGATTCTATAATAGAGATCTTGTCTGAACTCTCCTGCAGTTACTAGTTGTTGCAGGTTCTTATGAGAAGCACTGATGATTCGGACATCGGTACTGATCTCTTTCTGTGCGCCAACTGCCCGTATGCTTTTCTCCTGTATCACACGTAGAAGTTTTACCTGCATGGCTAAGGGTAGGTCAGCAATTTCATCCAGGAACAGGGTGCCGCCTTCTGCCGTACGAAACAACCCTGGATTGTCCTGTATCGCTCCAGTGAAGCTACCTTTTAGATGACCAAATAGTTCGCTCTCCATCAACTCGGTGGGTATGGCGCCACAGTTAACAGCAACAAAAGGAAATTGATTGCGTGCACTATGGGCATGAATCTGTCTCGCGACAAGTTCCTTACCGGTTCCTGAATCACCTTCGATAAATACTGGAGCCTGGCTTCGAGCAAATTTTTTGATGGTTTCACGAAGTTTTTGAATTTGACTGGATTCGCCGATGATTTGGTATCGAGTTTGAGATGTCTCAATATTATCTGGAGTTGCAGAGGTTTGAACCCCTTTTTTAATCAGGTTTCGTAGCTTGTCCAACGATACCGGTTTGGAGACAAAATCGTAGGCTCCAGCTTTCATTGCCTTAATCGCGAGTTCCATATTGCCATGGGCCGTAATCACTGCGACAGGCATGCTTGGGTAGTACTTTTGTATGTGCTCTACCAGCGATATTCCATCCCCATCTGGGAGTTTCATATCTGTGAGGCAAAAATCAAAGCGGCGTTCACTTAAGATTCTAGTTGCTGAGGTGTAATCTTCTGCACTTTTTACCTGAAGATTCATCCGCATCAGGGTGATTTCGAGTAATTCTCTAATATCGGGTTCATCATCTATGACCAGTACGGATTGTTTGTTCATATTTATCGCTTATTTCGAAATAATAAAGCTGGTACCACCATATTCATTACGGCTTACCTTGATTTGGGCATGGTTTAATTCACATAACTGGCTGACGATATATAAGCCTAGTCCAGATCCTTTGCTGCTAGTTGTGTAAAATGGTTCGAAGATCTTATCCATTTGCTCGTTAGTTATACCTTTGCCTCGATCTGCAACCTCAATATGGGTCATATGATTCTCATCCTGGCTTAGCTTGATTGTTATGGGTGAGTCGCTGTTGCTATGGTGTTTTGCATTACTACAAAGATTGGTTAGGATACGGTTCAGGTGACCGCTGTCAAATATCACTTCTAACTGTTCATTTTCTACCTGTAAATCAAAGAATTCCTGTTTGTCTTCCCCGGCTTGGCAAAAGGCATCTACAAAGTGTTGAATCCAGTCGTTTAGTACGATTTTATCCTGGCTGGCGACCCTGCCACGTGATATTTGCATGATATCTTCAATGATGGCATTGATCCGATTCGAGTGCTGGCTGACAATTTGTGCGAGTCGTTTTTCCATATCGGGCAGATCCTCATTCTCTGCCATTAACTGGGCTGCGTGTGAAATGGCGGCCAGAGGGTTGCGGATTTCATGTGCAATATTCGCTGTCAACTGGCCCAGTGATGCCAGCTTGGACTGCAGCATCTGGTGTTTGATTCTAGAGACATCGTCGAGGAATACCAGAGTACCTTTGTGTGATGTAGAGTGCATGTCCTGAAAATAGACCTGTATATTATTGTCACCACTCTCGGAGGGGAGCAGGGTCCTGGACTCTGAGCTGTCATTTCGCCAGCGTTTAAGCGCCTGATAAATCAGAGGTAGATGCTTTCGGGTTTTAAAAGGAATCTCCTGCTCATCCTTAATCTGTAACATGTTGCGAGCGATATCATTGATGTGCCTTACCTGATCAAGCCTGTCCAGAGCAATGACGCCAGATTGCATGTTTTGCAGAATTTCTGAATTCAATGCGGCCAGGTTTGCCACATCTAACTTTTGCTGCTTGATGACGGCCTCAGAGGAACTGAGACGTTTAGTTAGAGATTGTGTAACCAGTGCGGTTGCGAAAAGGGCGGCACCCAGTAACCCCACCTGAGTCGAAGATCCGCCTGAGTTTGAATAAAACGAGTTATAGACATACTCGGATAGCAGCCCAACCGATGCCAACGAGGCAAATATAGTTGCCAGTGAGTTCTTGCCGAGCAAGCCGCTAATAGCGATTGAAATGATTAATAATGTGCCCAGGCCACTACTAATACCCCCACAGGCATGCATCAGTAAAATGACGGCGAAAATATCGATATAAGTTTGCAGCGTGACCTGCAGCTGAAAGTTGCGCCGGTCTATCCATGCCGCAAGCGTCATCACCAGTGACAGTAACAGGTAGGTGAAACTGGTCCAGGCATATAACGATAAATTCTGGATATAAATCAGTGGTGAAGAGCTTAGAAAGCTTTGTGTGAAAAAAATCGAGGCTACTCCGACCCTGAATATGTTCAGTAATCTGAGAGAGGTCCAGTTGGAGGAGCGCTTTTTAAAGCCAAAACGTACCTGTGAATTATCGCTCATCTAGCTCTGCATGTTCTTTACAGCAGTAAAATTTCCCATTCTCTGTAAGCCCTAGAGACCTGGGTACGTGGGTGCCACAATGCTCGCAAGCCAGCATGTCTTCAGCCTCCTGTGGAGTCGAAGATGAGTCATCAGACGGTTTCTGGGAGAATTGTTTTTTAAACATCCAGATCAGAAACCAGATAATAAGGAATAGTAGCAGTAGTCTAAAAATCATATACACATAAGAAAAAATTATTGGTTGTTGTGTTTCAGGTCGTTAGTCTATGATTAATTCCAGCTCATAACAATAATCCTTCAACAATCCTAAAGGGATCAATCGCTATATGAATTTACACGAACATCAATCTAAAGATCTATTTAGAACATTTAATATACCTGTACCAGATGGTAATGCTGCATTTAATGTGGATGAGGCTCAGGCTATTGCAAAACAGCTTGGTGGTGAAAGCTGGATTGTTAAGGCCCAGGTTCACGCTGGTGGCCGCGGTAAAGCGGGTGGTGTAAAAATCGTCAACAGTGAGGCAGAGCTTGCTGAAACCGTTAAAGGTTATCTGGGGGCTACTCTGGTTACCCATCAAACCGACAGCGATGGTCTGCCCATAAGCCGCGTTTTGATTGAATCTCTATCTGATATCGATCGTGAAATCTATCTGGGGGCTTTGATCGATCGTTCCACTCGACGTATTGTTTTTATGGCATCAGCCGAAGGCGGTATGGATATAGAAGAGGTGGCAGCAACTCAACCAGAAAAAATCCTTAAGGTTAAGGTTGATCCTATTGCTGGCCTGCAACCCTATCAAACCCGCCAGATTGCTTTCGGATTAGGGTTAGAAGGTGGTCAGATCAAACAACTGGCTGCAATTATGAACGGCCTGTACAAGATTTTTACTCAGCACGATGTCAGCCTGATCGAAATCAATCCATTAATCGTGACCAAGCAGGGTGACCTGATGGCGCTGGATGCCAAGGTAGGTATAGATGACAATGCGCTGTATCGTCAACCAGAACTGCTCAAATTACGTGATACCACTCAGGAAAATGCACGCGAGCTGGAAGCTGATGCACATGGTCTTAACTATGTATCTCTGGATGGCAATATCGGCTGTATGGTGAATGGCGCTGGACTTGCCATGGCCACCATGGATGAAATCAAGCTACAGGGCGGTGATCCGGCCAACTTTCTTGATGTAGGGGGCGGTACCACGGCTGAGAAGGTGGCGGAAGCCTTCAAGCTGATTCTCTCTGATGCCAATGTAAAGGCGATTCTGGTGAATATCTTTGGTGGCATCGTACGTTGTGACCTGATTGCTGACGGCATTATCCGTGCAGTGAAGGAGGTTGGGGTCAGTATTCCGGTAATAGTCAGACTGGAAGGTACCAATGTTGAACAGGGTAAGGCTTTGCTGGCAGAAAGCGATGTTGAAATTATTTCTGCGGATAATCTGGAGGATGGCGCTAAAAAGGCTGTTGCTTCAATCGGAGGTGCAGCATGAGTATCTTAATCAATAAAGACACCAGAGTAATCTGTCAGGGATTTACTGGTAAACAGGGTACTTTTCATTCTGAGCAAGCCGTTGCTTATGGTACCAGGATGGTCGGTGGTGTGACTCCCGGTAAAGGTGGTCAGACCCATTTGAATATGCCGGTATTTGATACGGTAGCCGATGCGGTCAAACAAACCGGTGCAGAAGCTACCATGATTTATGTACCCGCCGCATTTTGTGCGGATGCCATTCTGGAAGCTGCTGATGCAGGCATCAAGGTAATTGTCTGTATTACTGAGCATATTCCTGTGCAGGATATGCTGAAGGTTAAGGCGGTGCTGGATGGCTCTGACAGTTATCTGATCGGTCCTAACTGCCCTGGTATTATCACCTCAGGTGAGTGCAAAATCGGTATTATGCCGGGTGCAATCCATCAAAAAGGTCGAGTCGGGATCATTTCTCGTTCTGGCACCCTGACTTATGAAGCGGTACATCAAACTACACAGAATGGACTTGGCCAAACTACCTGTATCGGTATAGGTGGTGACCCTATCCAGGGCATGAACTTTATCGATTGTCTTGAATTGTTTGAGCAAGATCCAGAAAC
>JBNKPX010000023.1:0-41864 GCA_050295575.1 Gammaproteobacteria bacterium
GAGGTGGATGAAAACCATCCCTGGTTTTCACGCTACGCGCGCTGAAGCGCCCAAAAATGTTCCAGACATTTTTGTCACAAAATCGCTGGGATAAATACAGGGATGTATTGTAGTAGGGTAATGCAGGACGCAATTACCGAGCGATTTTCGCATGAGCGCAGCGAACCCCGCAGGGGCGAGGGCACGACTGCATGGATGCAGGAGGTAGGGTGAAGCAGGATGCCAGAGCCGATGGACAGCCCTGGTAGCGTCCCGCTCGGTTTACTATTTGCTGATGGCCTGTGCAAGTGTTGTATGCTTTTCCCGTAGCAATGTGGCAAATGCATCAGCGGCCAGCGGTCGACTGAAGTAAAACCCCTGTACCTCGTCGCAGCCGTGTTCGTGCAGAAAATTCAGTTGCTCTTCGGTTTCCACGCCTTCCGCGATGACTGCCAGGTCAAGGCCATGCGCCAGGGCGATAATCGCAACGGTAATGGCTGCGCTTTCCGAGTCATGTACGATATCGCGTACGAACGACTGGTCAATCTTCAGCCTGTCGAGAGGGAAACGTTTGAGGTAACTCAAGCTTGAATAACCGGTGCCAAAATCATCGATGGAAAGGGTAACAGACAGTTTATTCAATGCTTCCATTATTCCGATGAAGCTATCTGCATTACCCATCGCAGTGCCCTCTGTCAGTTCCAGTTCCAGATAACGGGGGTCGAGATCGGTTTCGCGCAACACTTGCGCAGTTAGCGCTACCATATCCTGTGCTGCAAATTGCTTAGCTGATACATTCACCGCCACAGCAATGGCAGGCAGCCCTTCGGATTGCCATGCCTTATTCTGCTCACAGGCGGTGCGCAATACCCATTCTCCAATGGGCAAGATCAGGCCGGTTTCCTCGGCCAGTGGGATAAATTCCGCTGGCGAAACCAGTCCATGCTCAGGATGCTGCCAACGCAGCAGCGCCTCCATGCCGATAATTTCGCCGCTACGTAAACTTAGCTGCGGTTGATAGTGCAGCCGTAACTCATCGCGCTCTATGGCGCGTCGCAGATCGTTTTCCAGATTCAGCCTTGCCAGCAAATTGGCATTCATTTCGGCAGCATAAAAATCGAAACTATTGCCTTCCATTGCCTTGGCGCGATCCAGTGCAGCATCGGCATTTCTTAACAGATTGTCGCTGTCCTCACCATCCTTTGGGAAAATGGCAATGCCGATGCTGGCACTAATAAACAGCTCACGCTCATCGATTAGCAGGGGGTGCGAAAGCGTATTCAGAATTTGTTTGGTGAGGGAGATGACTTTTCCCAATTCTTCCTCTTCTACCAGCAGGATGAATTCATCCCCACCAATATGCGCAACTGTATCGACGGTATCGCTGAAGTTGCCAAGTACGTTGGCGACTTCTTGCAACACCTTGTCACCAAAGGCAAGACCCAGGCTGTCGTTAAGTTTACGAAAGCGGTCTATGTTAAAAGCCATCACGGCCAGATTTGTCTTCCGTTGCTGACAATGCAGCATCGCCTGTGCAAGTCGATCCATCAACAGGTTACGGTTGGGCAGACCGGTGAGGTCGTCGTAGTTGGATTTGCGCTCCAGTTGGTCGAGATAGCGCATGCGCTCCCTGATATCCTGAAAGGTCACCACTGCGCCAATAACCTTACCCTCATCCTTCATGGGCATGCTTGAAAACAGCACAGGCAATTGAGAGCCATCCTTGTGCCAGAAGGTGTCTTCCTTTCCCCGCATATCGAGCCCTCTGGTTATGACCATGAACAGCTGGCTTTCCTCGTAGGGATAAGGTGTACCATCAGGTTTGCTGTGTTGAATGGTGGCATGAACACCCTTTCCCAACAGTTCCTTTTTTTTATAGCCCAGAGTGGAAAGAGCCGTAGGATTGGCGAAAGTGATGATACCTTCGGCATCCAGGCCAAAAATACCTTCACCAGCGGAAGATAAAATCAACTTTGTTTGACGATGCAAGCGTGCCTGCTCCTGATTGGCTGCATGCTGGATTGCCAGGTTCTCGGCCACGCGTCGGGCCACTTCGGTCTCAAGAAAGACATTCTGGTTTCTAAGCCAGTCGCGCGACCTTTTGAGTTCTAACTGCGCGCGTACCCGGGCCAGGACGATAGACTGGCGAGGGGGTTTGACAATATAGTCAACTGCACCCAGGTCCAGGCCGCGCTGTTCGTCCTCCATCGCATCCATCGCTGTAACAAAAATCACGGGGATATCGCGGGTGGCCGGATTATCCTTTAATTTTGCAAGTACCTCGTAACCATCCATTTCTGGCATCATCACGTCGAGCAGGATCAAGTCCGGTTGAGGATCGGATACGGCGATATCCAGCGCGCGCTTGCCTGAGTTTGCCGCCTGCACGTTAAAGCTCGGCTGTAGTATCCCACCCATAATTACCAGCATTTCAGGTGTATCATCGACGATCAGGATGGTCGCCTGACTGTCAGGCACCAGAGTTGATTCTTCCTTAGAATTCATGATCGACTCCCGCAACTGATAATTCTTACCTCCCGTACCCATACCACGAACAGGTGAAAGGTTGTGATGATGTAGTCAACGCCACTGAATGGGAACAGGGTGGTCGATCCTGTATCTAGCGTTATTGGTCCATTGTTCACTCTTTTCTCCCCCCCAGTTCTGCATTCTCCTCAAGTGCCTGGCGGACTGTTTCGAGTGCTTCAGGGTAAAGGAAGCCCTGCACTTGTTGCTCTAGCGTTTCGCCCAGCGCCCCTAGCGCGGCTTTGAGTAATGCAGCATGGGTCTCAAAAATCTGGTTAGCCTGCATGCTGGAAGTCGCCAGCAGCGGCTCCAGTTCAGTCAGCACCTGCTGCACCAGCGCCCAGTCAATTTCGCCTATCCAGGGCGTGGCAACCTCCTGCGGCAGAGCCTTGCGTATCCCCTCCACCAAAACTTGCAATCCGGTTTCTAGCTTATTTGCCAACTGTTCGATTGTCGTCGCATCGAGCTTACCCTTGATAGCCGCTTCCAGTTTCGCCGCCAACCCCTGCACACCGGTTGCCCCCAGATTAGCCGAACTGCCTTTCAGCGTATGTGCCAGCAGCCGGGCCGCGTCACACTCTCCCGTAGTCATGTACTCACGCAGCCGTATCATGTCGTCGGCATGATTGGCCGTATACTGACGCAGCAGGTGCAGGTAGGTTGTAAGGCGGCCGTTCAGTACCTTGAGTCCTTTCTCTGCCTGCAGACCGGGGATAAGCATCAGGGCAGGGGGCAACATCTCCCCGTCTGCGAGGGGGGCGGGCCTGAGCAATGATCCTTCCGGTAGCCAGCGTGTCAGTGTGACGAACAGGTGCTCGGGATCAACCGGCTTGGTGACAAAGTCATTCATGCCCGCTGCCAGGCAGCGTTCGTGATCTTCGTCGAAGGTGTTAGCGGTCAGTGCTACGATGGGCAAAGTTGCGTAACCGGGTAACGCGCGAATGGCGCGGGTTGCCTCCAGACCATCCATTCCCGGCATTTGCATATCCATAAGAATCAGGTCATAACTGCTGCTACGAGCCTGTTCCAATGCTTCCATACCATCGTTGGCGATATCCACCTGCAGTCCGATATCGGTTAGCAAAGCTAGTGCAACTTCCTGGTTGATCTTGTTGTCTTCGGCTAGCAGGATGTGTGTAGCGGTCGGCATGGCTTGCAGCTCCGGTTCTGCGAGAGTAGGGGGCTGTTTGGCCAGATCTTCCGGCCCGAGATTGCTCTTGCCGAGACGGGCTGTAAACCAGAAAGTGCTACCCTGTCCGGGCACGCTCTCGGCACCGGCGTCGCCGCCCATCAAGCGCGCCAGATTTTGGGTAATGACGAGACCTAGACCCGTGCCGCCATAGCGGCGTGTGGAGCTGGCATCAATCTGCTTGAAAGCAGTGAACAGATCCGCGATATTTTCCGGCGCGATACCTATACCTGTGTCCGTAACTTCGAAGCGCAGCATCAGCTCGGTTTCGGTTTCCTCCGAGCAGGAGGTACGAATGGTGATTATACCTTGCTCGCTGAACTTGACAGCGTTGGAGAGGTAGTTGAACAGAGCCTGTGACAGCCGCGTAGCATCGCCAACTAGCACCGGTGGTACGATGCCACGCTCCACGTTGAGTTGCAGGTTCTTATTGAGAATTGTGGGGGAGATCCTTGAGATAACCTGGTCGAGCATGTAGTCGAAGTCAAATTCGGCGATAGAAAGCTTCAGCTTGTCTGAGTCGATGCTGGAAAAATCGAAAATATCGTCGACAATAGCGATTAGCTGACGCGAAGCATCGTCTATATGGTTCAGCTTCTCCATTTGTGTCGCATCGGGATTGCCATGCCGCAACAGGTGCGTGAGACCAACAATCGCATTCAGCGGTGTACGTATCTCGTGGCTCATATTGGCGATAAAGGCGCTCTTGGCCATATTCGCTGCCTCGGCCTCTAGCATGGCCTGTTCCAACTGGATGTTTTGTTCCTGCAACGCCTGCGCCGCCTGCTCGCGCTCGCTAATGTCCCTGAAGACACCGACCATACAGGCGACTCCACCTATAGTCATAGGCCCGCTGCTGACGTCCGCATGAAAAACGGTGCCATCCTTTCTCTTCATCGGCAGACTCTGAACTATGCCGATTTCGCCACTGGCCATACGTTCGAACTCTCTGATGACGTGGGACATGTCTTGCTCGGGATGAATGCCATCCAAACCGAGATTAAGCAACTCATCGTGATCGTATCCGAGCATGCGGCATATCGTTTCATTGACCATCCGAAAGCGCCGGGATTGCGCCTCCGCCACTATGATGCCGTCCTGTGCCGAGTCGAAAATGGTGCTGAGCAGAGCTTCTGATTCCGCCAGTGCCTGCTGCTCCTGCTTACGTTCAGTAATGTCCCTGAAAACACCGAGTAGAAACTGTGTTTCCTTTACCCTCATTGGCGAGGTACTGATGTCCGCATAAAAGGTCGAGCCATCCTTTCTTTGCACGGGAATATCTGGCTCGAATCTGATTTCGCGTCGGAAATGCTTCTCGAACTGACGCCTGGCTTTGACCGTGTCCTCTTTGGGATGAACGTCTTGCACGCACAGTTCCATTATTTCATCAGGGCTATATCCGAGCATATGCTGAAACGAAGCATTGCTCATACTAAATTTCTGTGTTTCGGCATCCACTAGAACGATTCCATCCTGCACGGCATCGAATATGGAGCCAAGCAAACCTCTGGATTCCGCCAGCGCCTGTTCTTCCTGCTTGCGCCTGGTGATGTCTCGCACCGTTGCTTGCAGATAGGCCTCTCCATCCTCCTCCATACGTGCCAGCAGCACCTCGGCGGCAAAGGGTTGGCCATAGAGGCGCTGATGCTCCCATTCGAAAAAGTGTGAACCTTTACGCATGGCTGTCTCTATCATCTCCTTTGCCTTCTCTGCTGAGGGGCGTCCATCCGGTTGCTGTTCGGGCGAAATGTTCCAGGGGCCAAGAGTGGTGAATTCAACTGTGCTGGCGGCACCGAACATTTGCAGCGTTGCCTGGTTCGCATCGGTGAAGCGCCAGGATGGCGGCTTCAGCACCATCAGGGCATCACGCGAACTCTCGAACAACTGGCGGTATTTTTTCTCGCTTTCCTGCAATTCTAGTTCAGCCTGCTTGTTTTTGCTGATATCGCGTACGGAGGCCTGCAGGAATATCTGCCCTTTTGCCTCCATACGGGTTCCTAGTATGCTGGCGGTGAAGGTCTCGCCGTTCAGGCGCTTCAGTTCCCACTCGAAGAGGCAGGAACCTTCGCGCAGGGTGATTTCCCCCAATTCAAGTCCCCTCTGTTTTGAGCTGCGACCATCCGGTTGCCGCTCTGGAGAAACATCCCATGGCGTGAGTGCGGTGAGATCGTCCTTGCTAGTGGCTCCGAACAGTTGCAGTGCTGCCTGATTCACTTCGGTGAAGTGCCAGGATGGTGGTCTGGCCACCATTAAAGCATCGCGCGATCCTTCGAATAACTGCCGGAAACTCTCCTCGCCTTCAAGTAGCGCCTGTTCAGCAGCATCCAGCGCTACCCGCGCACGCTGGCTGATGATGCCGTAGGCAATGTCACCGGCTAACTCGTCCAGCAGCTTGATTTCATCATCGTCAAAGACCGTCGCAGCGGACGAATAGATGCTCAAAGTGCCGAAGACCTTGCCGCGGTCTATCAGAGGGAAGGAGATGTTCGCGTTATAGCCGGCGTCCAGCACGGCAGCTTTCCAGGTAGCGAACCCCGCATCGGCAGCAATGTCATGGCAGACCTGAACCTTGCCGCTACGCACGGCACGGCCCATCGGTGTCTGGCCCGCGTCACTATCGGCCCAGGTACGGGGCTCTGTGGGGTAGATATCTTCACCAGTAGAGGCCGATGCCATAGGTGTGAGCGTCTTTTCCGCATCGTCCTCGACATAACAGATTCTTGCCAGACCATAACCACCCTGATCGACGATATTGCGAACCGAGGTCTGGATCAGCTCCACCTCGCTCTTGGCCCGCGACAGCAGGCGGTTGCCCGTCGACAGTACGTGCAAGGCTCGGTTGACGTGGGCCAGAGCACCTTCGGCCTGCTTACGGTCGGTAATGTCTCGAATGATGCCCACGGCATGCCTGCGTTTGCCGATGTTTACGGTATTTAGTGACAACTCTACCGGGAACTCGCTGCCATCTTTACGCTGAGCTATAAGCTCCAGTGTCTTGCCTATTGCGACGCCTTCGCCGGTTTGCTGAAAATGTTCGAAGCCTTTGTGATATGCCTCAATAAAACGTTCTGGCGCTATTAACGCATGTAGATTCTTGCCCAAAGCCTGCTGATTCGAATAACCGAAAATATTCTCAGCTGCAGCATTCCAGAAAGAAATGTTGCCAGTGTGATCAATCATGATGATTGCGTCCTGCGCGGATGCACTCATGGCCTTAAATATTTCTTCGCTTTCGCGTAACGCTGCTGTTGTGTAGCGCGCCTCCTCATCCAGACTTCCGTTGATCAGATTGAGCTCGGTCTGGATTACCACCAGTTCCCGACTCAGGTTGAGTATGTTCTCGTAAAGCGAGAGCATCAGGTTAAGCACCTGCTTGCCACTAGCGGCAATGGTGTAGCGCTTGCCGCCGTAGGCCACTACATCCTCACGCAGCTCTTGCGTGTATCTCCGCTCTATCGGTGTGTCGAGCAGGGAATGGATGCTGGCCAGCAGATTGGTCTCGGCGAAAGGCTTGACAATGTAGGCGTCGGCGCCGGAGTTGATCGCACGGATGATGTCTTCAGGCCCGGCCAGAACCGTGAGTAGCATCACCGGGATACTCCATAATTCGTCATCGATCTTGATGGCACGGCATAACTCGTAGCCGTTCATCAACGGCATGTTGATGTCGCTCATAACCAGCGCGGGTCGCTGTGTATGTGCCATTTGCAGACCTTCCTCACCGTCATATGCGACGTTCACCTCGTAACCCGCCCGTGCGAGCGTGCGGCGTAGCAGTTCAGCCTCTACCTTGCTGTCCTCGACGATCAGGATTTGTGGCATGGCTTTCATCTCGTCAACTCCTGCTGTTCCTGTCGCACCCTCTGAATGGTTTCCAGAGCCTCGGGGTAGAGGAAACTCTCAATCTGCTGTTGTAGTTGCGTACCCGAAGGCCCGAGCGCGGCAGTAATCAAGACAGCATGAGATTGAAAGATCTGGTTGGCCTGCATGCTGGAAGCTGCCAACAGTGGCTCCAGTTCGGCTAGTATCTTCCACACCAGTGTCCAATCTATTTCGCATTCGATGGGTTCGTCAACCTTCTGCGGCAGGGCCATGCGTATCCCCGCCAGCAGCTCTTTTAACTCGGTTTCGAGAGCCTGCGCCAGCTGTTCGATTATCACCGTATCGTTCTCGCCCTTGATTGCCGTTTCCAGTTTGGCGGCCAACGCCTGCACAGCGGTCGCTCCCAGATTGCCCGAACTGCCTTTCAGCGTATGCGCCAGCAGGCTGGCCCTGTTGTACTCTCCTGCGGCCATGTACTCGCGTAGTCGAGCCATATCGCCTTCATGATCGACCTCATACTGACGCAGCAACTGCAAGTAGGTGTCGAGATTGCCGTTTAGTACCTTGAGCCCCTTGTCGTCATCAAGGCCGGGGAGGGCGGCGAGTTGTGTAGGCAGAGTCGCGTTTGCGACAGGGGTGACAGGGGCAACCATAGTTGCAGCGGGCAGCCAGCGTAGCAGCATGGCAAACAGCTGCTCTGGGTCGATCGGCTTGGTGATGAAGTCATTCATGCCAGCCTTGAGGCAGCGTTCACGATCTTCATCGAAGACATTGGCTGTCATTGCCAGGATGGGCAGTGTCTCGAAGTCATACAGCTCACGAATGACACGAGTTGCCTCCAGGCCATCCATGCCCGGCATCTGCATATCCATCAGAATCAGGTCGTAGCCACCGTGACGTGTTTTCTCCAATGCCTCGAAACCGTCGCTGGCAACTTCGACCTCCAGTCCTACTTCGGCCAGGAGTTCCTTCGCCACTTCCTGGTTGATCTCGTTATCTTCGGCCACCAGAATGCGGGCGTTAGAATGCATGGACAGCAAGCTCTGTTCGGGAACAGCCTGAATTTTGATCAGATCGTCAAGGGATAAATGGCTCTTGCCCACACGCGCAGTAAACCAGAAAGTGCTGCCCTGGCCAGGCTCACTCTGTGCTCCGGTCTCGCCGTCCATTAGCCGCGCCAGCCGTCGGGTGATGGCCAGGCCCAGTCCTGTGCCGCCGTAGCGGCGCGAAATGCTGGCATCGACCTGCTCGAAGGCTGCGAACAGGCTGTTTAATCTTTCTGGTGGAATGCCGATGCCTGTGTCTGTTATTTCAAAGCGCAGCAGCAGGTCTGTTTCCGTTTCCTCAATCCTGAAGATGCGCAGAGTGATTGTGCCATGCTCGGTGAACTTGACGGCGTTGGATAGATAGTTGAGCAGGGCCTGTGCCAGTCGGGTTGAATCACCCACAAGCACTGGTGGCAGCTCATCGCTCTCCACAATCAGTTGCAGGCGTTTGTCGCGAATTTTGGGGGAGAACATGGAAACCACGTTGTCCAGCATGCGGCTGAAGGCAAAATCGTCTATGCTCAGGCTCAGCTTACCCGCCTCAATCTTGGAAAAATCAAGGATATCACTGATCACCGAGAGCAAGTGACGTGATGCATCGACAATCCTGTCGAGCTTCACCATTTGCGCAGGATCGGGATTGCCACGCCGCAGCAGGTGGGTGAGCCCGACAATGGCATTCAGCGGTGTACGAATTTCGTGGCTCATGTTGGCAACGAATGCGCTCTTGGCCGCATTGGCCGCTTCGGCCGCTGCCTTGGCCTCCTTCAGTTCGTGCGTACGTGTCTCGACCAGCTGTTCCAGATGATGACGGTGATGATCCAGTTCCTCGCCAAGGCGTTTTCTCTCGGTGATATCCTCCTTCACTGCCACGTAATGACTGATGTGTCCGTCGCCCTGATGTATAGGGGTGATGGTGGCAAACTCGAAATATTCGCTGCCATCCTTACGTCGATTGATGAATTCGCCCTTCCACGTGCGGTCATGCTGCAGGGCATCCCACAGTGCACGGTAGGTTGCAGGCGGAGTTTTGCCGGATTGCAAGAAGCGAGGATTGCGGCCGATAACTTCCTCACGACGGTAGCCAGTGGATCGAATAAAGGCTTCGTTCACATACTCAATATGGGTATCGAGACCGGTAATGACGATACTGTTCGTGCTCTGCTCGACGGCCAGCGAAAGCTTACGGATTTGCTCCTCAGCGACTTTGCGCTCGGTTATGTCCTTGATCAGACCGTCGTAGGATAGCAGTTCCCCAGCCGTATCTCTGTACAGGATGGCCGTATCACTTACCCAGCGTACTTTTCCATCCTTGCGGATGATTCGGTGTTCGATGGGCAGCCCGGCTTCCCCTGCCAGGATTCTACGAACTTGCTCCTTGACCAGTTCGCGATCATCCGGCACGACCATATTGATCCAGAGATAGGGATCGGCGACAAACTCTTCTGGTGTATATCCCGTTATGGCCTCGCTGGCCGGACTTTGCCTTGTCTCCACCGCACGACCATTCTGGACGCGCACCGTATAGAGGTAATCCGTAAGCCCTTCGGTGATGCGTCTGTAGCGCTCCTCGCTCTCGCGAATCGCTGCAGTCCGTTCATGTACTTGCCGGTCCAGGTTTTCGTTCAGCAGGCGTAGCTGGGTCTGGGTTTTCTCAAATTCACGGTTCTGATCTAGAGTGCTCTCGTAGACGGAGAGTAAAAGGTTGAGTATCTGTTTGCCGCCGCCTGAGATGGCATGACTTTGGCCACCATAACCTACCATTTCATTGCGCCGTTCGTCGCTTCGAGGTCTCTCGATTGGAGTCTCGAGCAGGGAACGAATTCGATTCAGCATGGTGGTCTCAGCGTAGGGCTTAATGATGTAGGCGTCGGCGCCTGAATTGATCGCCTCTATGATGTCTCTCGGCTCCGACAGCACTGTCAGCAGCATCAGTGGAACGTTCCACAGTTCATCGTCATATTTGAGCTCGCGGCAAAGCTGGAAGCCGTTTATCAGAGGCATGTTGATGTCGCTCAACACTAAAGAGGGGCGGTGCCTGCGTGCCGCTTGCAAACCCTCCTTACCGTTGTGCGCGATGTTCACCGCATAGCCCGCTCGGGCAAGCATACGACGCAGCAGTTCGGCCTCTACCGGGCTGTCTTCGACGATCAGGATCTCGCTCTGTGCGCCGGATGCTGCGCCTTGTTCTGTCATGTCGATACCTTTCTCTGGGACGAAGTAGCAGCTTTATAGCTATTGTTCGCCAGTGCAATCAATGCCGGGGCAACCTGTTCCAGCGGCAGTAGATGCCTTACAGCCCCCAGTTCTACCGCCGCCCTGGGCATGCCGTAGACCACGCTGCTGGCTTCGTCCTGTACGATGGTGATGCCGCCAACTGCAGCAATTTCTGCCATGCCCACGGCACCATCACGGCCCATACCGGTGAGTAATACCCCAACTGTAGCGGAGCCATAATGGCGCGCCGCCGCGCGCATGGTGATGGTCACTGAGGGTCGATGTCCGTCACAGGGTAAAGCCTGTGTGAGCGAAAAACGTCCGCTGTCATCCAGTTCCAGATGGTTGTGCTCGGGGGCAAGATAGACCACTCCGGCCTGTGGTAGTTCGTCCTGAATGGCTTTACGCACCGGTAGCGGGCAGGCTTCATTTAGCCAGGTCACCAGCCCGGTAAGGAAATCGCTACCAATATGCTGCACACACAATATCGGCAACGGGAAGCCGGCAGGCAAGCAGGAGAGAATACTGCGCAGGGCCTGGGGGCCGCCGGTAGAAGCGCCGATTACCACGATACGCAGTGGAGTGCTGTGTGTTAGCGTAAGGGAGGGCGGAGATGAGGCTGTTTGCTTCACTGCGGCAGGGTGACGGAATACATGCACACCAGACAGGATGCGTATCTTGCTGGCGAGCTGTTTGGCCAGGCTGTCCTGATCAACCCCGTAAAAGTCGCGAGGCTTGGGAAATACATCTACCGCTCCCGCTTCCAGCAAGCGGAAAATATTGGGCGAATCCGCTTCTACCGACACGCTCACCACTAGAATCGGAAGTGGATACCTGTTCATCACCTCCTGGGTTAATTCCAGACCATCCATCACCGGCATGTGAAGGTCGGTACAGATCACGTCAGGATTCAGCGAAGGCAACAACTCGAGAGCCTCCTTGCCGTTAGTAGCGGTGCCTACCACCTGAATGTGGGGCACGCCAGATAGCAGGCGCTGGAGTATATGCAGCGCAATGGGAGCATCGTCAACGAGGAGAACGCGGATGGTGGATTGCAGACTATTCATTTTTGCTCATTCCTGCGTCGATAGATCAGGCCGAAGCGTCAGTTCAGCTATCTTCGCGTTGAGTCTATCGCCATCCGGTGGCTTCCTGAAACCGTAGTCCGCCCCCAGTCCCATCATCGCATCCAGATAATAGGACTCGTCAGCACCGGTCATCGCGATGATCGGCAGATTGGGGAATTGTCGCTTCACCTCAATCACCGTAGTCATACCCTCCTGCTCTCGCATGATGATGTCAAGTATGATGATGTCAGGCTCGAACTCGGCTATCTTGTGATCGACCTCCTGGCCATCGCTGGCTTCAATGACGAGGTGACCCTGTTGTTCCAGCATCTTTCTGATTACCAATCGATCAATGGCGTTGTCGTCTACAATCAATACCTTTGCCATGGTGATATTCCCTTCATATTAGTCGGGTCAGCGTTTCAAGCAGTACACGCTGATCAAAGGTTGGTTTGGGTATGTAGGCATTGGCACCGGCATCGAGGCCGCGTCGCTTGTCTTCGTCTGAGGCGAGAGAGGTGACCAGGATCAAAGGCAACTCCTTGTAGTGCGGTTGTGCTCGAATGCGCGTGGTGAGGGTGAGACCGTCCATGTTAGGCATCGTGATGTCCGATACTACAGCACTGAAGCTGCGACTGGCCAGAGCATTTAGTGCATCCACACCGTCCACAGTCGCCACCACTTCGTAGCCACCATCTTCGAGTATGCGCTTCTCCATGGCGCGGATCATCGCCGAGTCTTCCACCAAAAGAATGGAATGCGCAGGGCGGGGGGCGGGGTGAACAGCGTCGATGTCTTTGCTCAATCCGAATTCTGTATTGCCAATTCCTTTGTGTGCCGAGCGCAGCAGGTCGGCGGGATTCAGCACTGAACAGATTTTACCACTACCCAGCATAGCCAGGGCGGAAACATTGCGCACACGCCGCAATGGCGGGCCGGGCGGTTTGGGCACTACTTCCTCCTCTGCCAGTAAATCGTCCGCCAGCAGGCCTATCAACTCATCTCCCACCTGAATTACGATGCACGCCAGTATGCCGGGCGTAGCCAGTTCCATGGCCGGTAGTTCCAGCAGGTCGGCAAGGCGCGCTACCATAACAGGTTGGCCATCAAGCAGGACGGCCAAACGTCCTTCAAGAGTGAAGATATCTTCTTCTCGCACGCGCCGCGAAGTATGGATGGATTCTACCGGTAGCCCATAAAGTCCACCGCCCACATTCGCCAGTAATATCTGGGTGGTGGTGAGACTCAACGGAAGGCTCAGCTGAACCGTCAGTCCCTGGCCGGCAGTAGATTGTAGATGCACGTTTCCTTTCATACGTTCTACGTTGACACGCACCACGTCCAGCCCCACGCCACGCCCAGATAGTTCGGTGACGAAATGGCTGGTGGAAAAGCCGGGGGCGAGGATCAGTTGCTGCAATTGTGTCGGGGTCATGGCAGACAGAATTGCTTCGTCGTGCAGACCACGCTTTTTCGCTTCCTGAAGAATAGCTGCTAGGTCCAGTCCACGGCCATTATCCTGCACCTCCAGTAGCACACTGGCATTTTCACGCGTAGCACGCAGGCGTACCGTGGCGCTGCGTGGCTTGCCCTGTTGCTCACGCTCGATGGGCGTTTCGATGCCGTGGTCGATTGCGTTGCGGATCAGGTGCATCAGTGGATCTTTTATTTCCTCAAGGATGCGTTTGTCCACATTGATGTCGCCACCCTCTATGATCAGCTCTGCTTCTTTGCCCTGTTCTTTAGCCAGGTCACGTAGCATGCGCGGGAATAGCGCGAATACGGTAAACAGCGGTAACAGACGGATGCTACGTACCTGATCTTCCACCAGGTGCATGGTGGATTCCAGGCGCGCACTGTCGTCGAACAGGTGATTGCGTGTCTGTTTAAGAAGGCTGCCAAAGTGTAGCACTGCTTCGTTTTCATCCGCGTGATACGTTGATGAGGATGCTCTGCGCTTGCGCAGGACCCGTTCCAATAAAGTCCATTTATCCAGTAGCTCTTCCATCAGCGCCAGCCGGTGTTGTGTGCGCCCCTGAATCACCGAGAGCTCGCCCGTTTGGGTCAACAGCTCATCCAGTTTGCGCGTTTGCACGCGAACGGTATCGATGGAAAAAGGCTCACTCGATTGCGCAGTTGAGGGTACAGATTTTGCTATTTCTACTTGCGCAACGTCGGGTTGTGGACTGGATGTTGTGACAGGCGAAATATCAGCTTGCACAGTGGATGCTAATTCAGCATTCTGCATTGCGAAAGCTGTATCCGTCAGGGCTTCCTGCACGCGCTGACGTAGATCAAGCAATGTACTATTCATTTGCTCGATTACCTCGGGTGTGAGAGCTGTGTCACCCTTGCGAGCCGCATTGAAAATGCTCTCGAGTCCGTGGGCAACGGCCTCGATGTTGCTTAGTCCTAGCATGCGTGCCGCACCTTTCAGGCTGTGCGATTCGCGGAACAGCTCTTCCAGAAGTACCAGGTCGGTCGGCGTTTTCTCCAGACGCAGCAAGCCATTGTCGAGGCAGGCCAGATGCTCCGCGCTTTCCGCCTCGAAAAGTTTGTGCATTTCCAGATCTTCGATCATGCCACTTACCCCGCCTTTCCGCTTACGCTATTTCCTTGAGGTTTTCCGCTGCCTCATTCAGTTTCTCAACGCCGATCTTGGTCTGGCTAATGCCTGCGGAAGTGTCCTTGGTACCTGATGCAATACTAGTAGCCGCCTCGACAACCTGGTTAAAAGCGGTGGATTGCTGTTTTATATTGAGCACTACCTGCTGTGCATTTTCGTTGGCGCTACTAGCCAGGCCTGCCAGGTTATTAAATAGCTTGGCTACCTGCTGCACCAGTTTGGTAACGTCGATTACGGTGAGGCTGCTTTCTTCCGTCATCATGATGGAGGAATTGGTGGCCTTCTGCACATCAGCCACCAGCAATGCTGTTTGTTCTGCCGATTTCTTGCTCTCGTCAGCAAGCTTGCGAATTTCGCCCGCCACCACGGCGAAGCCCTTGCCGTGTTCACCAGCGCGCGCGGCTTCCACGGCGGCATTCAGGGCCAGCATGTTGATCTGTCCGGCCAGATCTTTGAGCACGGTGGCGATGCTGCCGATTTGACCGGTCTGTTCGCCCAGATGCAGGATATGCTCGGCCATGGCACCGATCTTCTCTTTCAGGCCATCCATCGCTTCCACCGCCTGGCCTGTGGTTTCGTTGCCCTGTACCGTGGCGATGCCTGCCTTTTCTGTTACCTCGGCCGCAGCCGCAGCCTGTTCAGCCGAATTGCGTGAAGAGGCGGATAATTCCTCTATGGTAGCAGATGTTTCGTTGGCAGCCGTTGCCTGTTGGCGGGCTGTGCGTTCGTGCTGATTGATAGTGGCTGCGATTTCGCTGGCGGCGCTGGAAAGCTGGCTAGCGTTATCTATAATCCTGCGGCTTACCGTTCCCGCGAGCCATATGGCAATGATCACGGAAAGAGCGATAGTGCCCAGCATGCCGTAGATAATGGAGTTCTCAACAATGTTGCGGGAATCTTCTTCGTCGCGGTTGAGGGTTTCTACGATCTTATCTTCGCGTTGTTTAAAGTTTTTCCACAACTCCTCCAGCATTTTGGATTCGTTTATGCCGTTAGTGCGCAGCATTTTTACTGCTTCTTCTGGTTTTCCAGCATCCACAAGCCCCACTTCTGTTTTTAATATCGCTACCAGGGCGTTGGCGGTTTTTTCATAATCTCGTAGAGTTTCTTTTTGTTGTGCCTCCGAAACTGTGGCTTTCAGCTGTTGCATATTGTCGTTGAGTGCAACCATATTGTCCTGAATGGACTGTTGTGAGACCGAATTTTTATACAGGATGTAACCCCTGGTGCTGTTCTGTAATTTGACGAGGTTGAGCATGGCCTGTAGTGCATGAAACTGCACATGTTCCGAATTGCTTCTCGCTGCCGCAATATTATTGGTTTTTTGCAGGTTGACGAACACCAGGCTCATGGCGCCCAGCATCAGTATTAGCGGGGCCAGATAACCCAGTAAGACGCGCTGGCGCAGTTTCATTTTTTCGAACATGGTATTCTCCCTTATATATATGGCATGCTGAATTTAGAATACGAAATGGTGACAGAATCAGCATTGTGAATTTGATTAAACGTTTTCATTAACAATCCATTCCTCCTGTGCCAGCAGCTCGGGCAGATTCAGCACTGTCATCGTTCTGTCGGCATAGGGTGCGGTACCTGTAATCGATGTTCCACATATTTCGCGCAACGCCGCAGGCGGCGGCTGCAATTCTTCGTCGCGCAGATAAACCACGTCATGGAGCTGATCCACGGCGATCCCCATGGCTTTGTCAGCGAAGTCTACGCCGTGTGCGCTTGATAAGTGAGCGACTACCGCCTTGTCGCCGTGCTCAGCAGGCGGTAGATTGAGTGCGGAGCGCGGGTCTATCAGGGTGAGCAGTTCACCGCGCAGGCTCATGGCCCCAAGAATGTGTGGTGGGCAGCAGGGAATGGGGCTCAGTTCCTCGATGTCGCGGAATTCCAGTACGTGGGCGAGCTCGATGCCGAAAAGTTCGCCTCCCAGTTCTATCACCGCCAGTCTAAGTCCAGTGCCTTCGTCTTCGATTGCAGTATGTTGTAATGTCAGCGCCCTGTTACGGAATAGCGCGCGTTCATCTGGGGTGGCTTCGGCACAGAAGTAAGCTGCTGGCGCAGGTCGTTCCGATACTTCGATCAATTCTGCTGCTTCAGGTAATTCTGTTCCATCAGGCAATTGCGTCAGACGGGAAACATCAAGCAAGGTCACGAGATCGTCGCCCACGTGAGCCTCACCGAGCAACAGGTGTGTGGGGCTGGAAACCTTAGCATTGAACTGGGGAGGAGATTGAATAGCGTCGCTGGGCAGGTCTATTACTTCACGCACTTCGCTGACGATCACTCCCATAGGAAGATGATCGGTTTCCAGTATCACGACATGGTCGTCGATGCTGTAGCTCCGCGCAGGATGTTCGAAACGCAGATAGAGGTCGGCGACAGGGATGATTTGTCCACGCAGGTTGAAAAGGCCGACGATCCAGGGTGGTGCTTCCTCGACGGGTGTCAGCTCGGGCAGCCACACAGATTCACGCACCTGTGTTGCGTCTACACCGAAGCGTGCGCCGTCATGATCGAAAAGCAGCAGGGGCTGGGTAGTCATGGTGTCATCCTGTTATTGCTCAAGCCACTGCGCCATCTCTGCCGCGGTTGTTTCATAGGGTTCCACCTCTGCATCGTCCGGCAGCGCACGAACTATCTCCAGCGCTGCGCGCCGCAGGGTATGGGCTCGTGGCAGGTTATCGGTTCGCTCGCACAGCGCCGCAAGTTCCAGAGTAGCGGCGATGTTTCGGTGATCAAGATAGAGGGTTTTGTCCAGCAGCTCCCGCGCCAACTCGAAATCTCCCTTAAGCTGGGCCAGTTGAGCCAGCAGGAAATATGGCTTCGGCGCGAGCGGGGTTACGCTCAGCGCCTGATGGCAGGCCTGCACGGCATGATCGTAGTCGCCCCTATCGGCGAATGCCTGTGCTTTAGCCAGTAGGTCTTCTGCACCTGTTGCTGTTGGCACTGGCTCTTGCGGCGCATGTTTCGCCACATCATGGGGCGCAACGTGGGTAGGGCGAGGAATTTCAGCAGCGGGGATAGAAATAGGTGCAGCAGTGGTCCGTTGATACACCAGGCCTTCGGCAAATAATCTAGTTTGCAGATTCCTCATGCTATGACCGATGAGTTCGGTGTGAGCACTTATGAGATAGCCACCTTCTCTCAGTGCGGCAGCCAGTTTGTGCGCAACGATGGCCACGGCGGTGGTGTCGAAATAGATGAATACGTTGCGGCACAGTATCAGATCCATGTTCTGTAATTCATCTGGGTAGGGGGCGTTGATCAGGTCGCCTTTGCGAAAGGTCACCATATTGCGGATACGTCGGTCCAGTATCCATTCCTCCCCTATGTGCTGGAAGTAGCGCCGTTTGAGCGCGCCTGGTACCATACGAAATGACCATTCTCGATAGCGTCCGCGGCGCGCTTTAGCCAGCACTTTATCGTCGATATCAGTGCCAAGGATAAGGATCATCCAGCCGTCACGGTCAGGTAAAATCATGTCCAGCAACATGGCAAGGGAATAGGCTTCCTCGCCGCTGGAACAACCAGCGCTCCACAGACGCAGGGTCTTGGTGTCGTGGTGACGCGCGATCAACTCAGGCAGCAGTCTCAGGCGCAGCAGGTCGAACTGGCCGTGGTCGCGGAAGAAATAGGTTTCATTGTTGATAATGGGCGAGCTGTTATTCACCGTTGCTCCCCTGGTGTTTTGCGGCGATGATTAGGAATTTGTCGCGATTAGGGGGGTGGTCGTGCTGTGGTTGGTATATGCAAAGTGGTCGGGGGTGATGCAGGTTCGAGAGAATGTCATAAACATTCATCTCGGGCAAAAACATGTCGAACAGGATCAGATCATTGCTGACGCCGAGCCGCTGCTTCCCCAAAACATCAACATTGTCGTGAGCGAGCTCCACCTTTATGCCCATTGCGCTCAGTAGTTCCACCACTGTAACCTCCTGTTTGTTCTGATTGCTCACGGCCAGTAGAACACGGGCATTGATTCAGAAATTGCTGTCCTGCCCAGTGCGATCCCAATATCGCCTTGAGTTGCCTTGGCCCTGGAGCGGCATCGATTGATCGTAACCCGCTCTATGAAGTTAATCAATAGGGTCAGACTCGATTAAACTATTCTAGTTTTATATGATTATATTCGATAAATTTTGTTTCATTAGATAAATATTAAAAACTCGCATAACGGTACTACTATTTATGCTCGTGTTAATACTCTCAAAGCTTAGGGAGGGGCTGCTTGAGTTTCTCCAGATCCCGATTAAACATTATAAAATTCATGAATAAATATTTATAAACTCCGTGTTCTCTGAGGCTCTGTGGTAAATAGATCTTTTTAATACTGGCCGAAACCCGGAGTAATTAAAAAATATGCTGTTAGATTTTACGTCTTACTCTGATCAGCATCACTCCTGAAGTAATGATTAATGCAGTGCCGAGCCATGACCATAAATCCATCCATTCATCCCACAACAGCCATCCTGCCAGTGAGGCATACAGAATTGAGCTATAGCTGTAGTGAGATATCTGTGAAGCGGGAGCCAGAAAATAAGCCCTGGTCATAATTATTTGTGCGACTACAGCCGACAGGCCCAGTAATAACAATTGAAACAGTTGAGTAGGACTAGGGGTTTGCCAGTTCAGGAAGGCGGGCAGGCTGGTGATGACTAAGCCGCAAAGAGCAAAGTAAAACACAATAGTGACTGGTTTTTCTGTACTGGTTAGATTCTTAACGGTAGTTTTGGCAATAGCGGCAAGGAAACCTCCCGCAAGACCTACCAGAGCCACTGAATTCATCTGCGCCATATCGGGTTTTATGATAAAGGTGACGCCAATAAACCCTAGCAGAATTACTGGGCCGATAAGTTTACTGAGGGGTTCTTTCAACCATAGCCAGGCG
Source organism: Gammaproteobacteria bacterium (assembly GCA_050295575.1). Classification (GTDB taxonomy): domain Bacteria; phylum Pseudomonadota; class Gammaproteobacteria; genus JACNJF01. Next base: position 19,370 of record JBNKPX010000023.1, read on the forward strand.
ATTAGCGGGATAAATAGTGGTGCGGTCATCTTCAGTATCATTGCATTTGCCAATGGTATATTGGCAAGGGAGTAATAGAAGCAATACATGGCTGAGATGCCAGCGATACCACGGAAAATATGCGCCATGGGTCTTGTGGTTTTTAGCGCCTGTACGCCATGTTGATAAAGCAGTGGAATGATGACCTGCAGACCAAACACATTACGGAAAAAAACAATCATTTCATTGTTTAATCCTTCTGAGACACTGCGTATCTGAGTCCCCATCAGCACGAAGAAACATTCAGACAGCATGATAAGTGCTGCACCTTTTAAAAGGTTAGGGTGCATGGGGACGTTTTTTAATTATTTATACGGGTAAGAATTTCCCGTGCTTGCTGCACATATTTTTTGCGTGAGAAAAGTAGCTTTAAACGAGAGCCACCCAGTTGTCTCCACAGTACCGCAGCCCGAATACCAGCAAATAAGAGTGTGCGAATTTTGCTTGTATTATCAGAATTATTAAGATGATGCTGATCCCCATGCACCAGAATTCTGGGCTTTATGTGACTGATTGTTTTCTGATACAGGCCGTCAATTTTATGTACTCGCGCCAGGGGAGAGAGGTCAAAGTCATGTGTTTGCTGCTGAATGTCTTGCAGACCTTTATGAACCTTATCGACCATTTTTGCATTTTTTAATAGTCGGCCTTCCAGCTTTATCATAGACAGCACGTAGTAAGCCATGGTGCGATCAGGGTTCTTTTCTTCTCCACCGAGGTAGCCTATCAGCGCCTTTAGCCCCTGCATTAGCCCATCGCCCGGTCCAAAGATTTCCTCTACCGAGGGCGCGTCAATCGTAAATAAACTATCGCAGCTGCAATCGAATGCAGCTTGATTGATGTTTTCACCTCTGGCCATCTGATTGATCAGGTTGGCAGACTGAAACATACTGGCCAGTGCCAGCGTCTGGTGATGTAGGTTGTTCATGATTGATTGAAAGCTTTCTCTATGATTCCACCGCCAAGACAAATCTCATCCTGATAAAAAACCAGTGACTGTCCAGGGGTAATTGCTCGCTGTGCCTGTGTGAAAGCTATGGTCGCGGTATCCTGTTGAATTTGGGTGATTGTACAGGCCTGATCCTGTTGCCGATAGCGGATTTTTGCAGTCAGAGGCTGATTTGGATCGAAGGTTTTCGGGTTTATCCAGTGCGGGTTCTGGATCTGGCAATGGGTATGAAAAAGAGCAGGGTGGTTATGCCCCTGAGCGACCAGAAGAACATTATTTTCAAGGTCTTTATCGACTACGAACCATGGCTCTTCTGAAGCGTTTTGCAGACCACCAATGCCTAGGCCCTGACGTTGTCCTATAGTATAGAACATCAGGCCACTGTGCTGACCGATAGTGATCCCTTCAAGGGTTTGAATATCCCCGGGTTGCGCAGGGATGAACTTTTCAAGAAAATCTTTGAACTTTCGTTCCCCTATAAAACAGATACCTGTAGAGTCTTTTTTATTAAATACATCAAAGCCATTCTCAGCTGCTATCTGCCGGACCTGCGGCTTTTCCAGTTTTCCGACAGGAAATAATGCCTTTGAGATTTGATAGCTACTTAAGGTGTGCAGAAAGTAGGATTGATCTTTATTGTTATCCAGGCCTCGCAGTAACTCGGTACGGTCCTCAACAGTGCGGTTCTGTACATAATGTCCGGTGGCTATCCGACTTGCCCCCAGTGATAATGCGAAATCAAGAAAGGCCTTAAACTTGATTTCCTTGTTGCACATGATATCCGGGTTGGGTGTACGACCCGCCTTGTATTCGGCCAGAAAATATTCAAATACATGGTCCCAGTATTCCGTAGCAAAATTGACTGAATGCAGCGGGATTTCCAGCTTATCGCACACCTGTTGAGCATCTGCCAGGTCAATGTGGGCAGAGCAATAGTCTTCGGTATCGTCTTCTTCCCAATTCTTCATGAACAGGGCTTCTACCTCATATCCTTGCTGTTTAAGTAACAGAGCAGCAACCGAGGAGTCGACGCCTCCAGACATGCCTATAATGATTTTTTCGCTCATGGTGTTATGGGTTCAATGCGACCGGGAAAGATTTTTTACTCTCCCAGTCTTCAAGTTTCTGAATGTAAGGCGGCTCACCATTATCGCGATACCAGGAATCGACCGCATAGATCTGATGGTCGGTGAGATCTTCAATCAATGCTGTCCAGTGACTGGCAAACCAGACAATACGGCGATGTTTGCCGGCTACTTTATGCCATTTTAACCAGCCTCGTTTCTGTAGCGCAAACAGGTACTGAAAGGTATTGGTTGATTCGTCGATACAATCCTGCTGGTGAGGCAGGTCGACCCCTGAGTAGTTTTCAGCTTTATCCATATAGCTGCCGGTTATTTCACCGGTAAATTGTTCCATCAAGGCGATAGCCTGCCGAATCTGGAATTTTTCCTGCAAGGCTGTGTTCGCTGGTGATGCAAAAATCTGATGTATTGCTGACCATTGTTGCATACTGAGATCAAGCTCGATTCTGGTTTTACAACCAAAATCAGAACATTGAGTAAACTCAGCCTGACTGGCCATCAGCGCTTTCAGGGGTAACAGCAATAATAAAATGTAAAGATTACGCAGCACTTTAAGCAAATGAGGAGCTGATAATCTGCAAAGGGTAGGATGGTTTTTCCAGATAGTCCAGTACGCATTGAAGCACCATGGGAGAGCGGTGCGAATCCTGCGACTGGCGTATCTCATCCAGAGTCAACCACTCGGCTGAGATAATACCCGTATCCAGCGGTTTATGCAGGTTATCAGCGACTATACCACTGATAGAAAAACGCAGATAGGTAAGATCGCTGGAGGGGTCAGGAAGAAACCGGTAGATGCCGCAAAACTGTTGTGGTGTAAAGGGATAACTGGTTTCTTCCAGTGTTTCTCTAATCACTGCCTGCTCAATGGTTTCGTTGGGCTCAACATGACCAGCCGGTTGATTGAACATCTCGCGACCCTCAATCAACTCTCGCACCATCAAAAAACGGCCATCACGTTCGGCGATAGCAGCAACAGTGACATGTGGTTTCCAGATCTCGGTGCTATCGTCCACTGTGCTGATACCAGTGTGCGAGTCCCTGACAATTGAGTTTAATATCCATAGCGAGCTTATCAGATAGAGTCTCTGAATCCACTCCGAATTCCTCGGTATATAAATCACCCATTGCCTGCATAAGCAGGGTGATTCGCTCGTCTGAATCAGGCTTTATGGCTGTGGTAATTTCGACGTATTTGTCGATCATCGTATGATAATGATCCACCAGTGATGCTGGGTCTGGCAATACATTAAAATGGGTCAGATACATACGTTCAGGCTGATAGGACATCATCAGGTCGATCGATTTATGAAGCGCCTCTGGATCAAAGTGAGACGGTGTCGAGGTGGGTATGATGAATCTTTTGCCATTATTCAATAGACCTGGGTAAGACAGCCCAAAGGTGTCACCGGTAAAGATTCCAGCACTGAAGGGATCGACGACACAGAAATGATGATAGGCATGTCCCGGAGTATCAATAATGATGAATTCGCGATCATCCAGTTTAAAGCGGTGAAGGTGTTCTGCAGCAATAACACGTTCAGCAGCTATAGGAGGTATTTCACCATACAGTTTATCAAAAACCTCATCGCCATAAACTTCACGGGTAGCAGCAACAAGTCTTTCCGGATCAATCATATGCCTGGCACCACGCGGGTGTATGATCAATTGCGCCTGAGAGAATTCACGCATCATGACGCCAGCGCCACCAGCATGATCAAGATGTACATGCGTTGGCACGATGTACTTAACCTGATCAGCGGATATTGACAGCTCATCCAGACATCGCTGCACATAGGGCAAGCTATGTGCAGTACCGGTCTCGATAATGGCTACCTGCTGATTGTGGACGATACAATACAGGCTGGCGACACCTGGTCTTATATAGTGGGCATCAAGGTGGTAAACACCTTGTCCCAGGTGTTCAAAAACTTCCGGATTCATGATGCTGATTGATCAGCCATAAATAACCAGGTTTCAATTACGGTATCAGGATTTAACGATACACTATCGATACCTTTGTCCAGCAACCATTTGGCGAGGTCAGGGTGATCTGAGGGACCCTGTCCACAGATACCCACGTATTTACCCGCTTTCTTACAGGCATTAATTGCCTGTTCTATAAGCATCATTACCGCTGGATTTCTTTCATCGAATGAATGAGCAATCAATCCAGAGTCACGATCAAGACCCAGAGTTAGCTGAGTTAGGTCATTAGAGCCAATCGAGAAGCCATCAAAATATTCAAGGAACTGTTCGGCTAATAATACGTTGGATGGTAGCTCACACATCATGATGATCTTTAATCCATCTTTGCCGCGTTCCAGGCCATTCTTCTTCAGTAAGTCGATAACGCCAGCAGCTTCTGCCAGTGTACGAACAAAAGGAATCATGATTTCGACATTGGTAATGCCCATCTCATTGCGCACACGTTTGACTGCTTCACACTCCAGCGCAAAACATTCATGAAAATCTTCAGAGATATAACGTGATGCACCACGATAGCCAATCATGGGATTTTCTTCTTCGGGTTCAAAAATTTCGCCGCCGATTAAGTGAGCATACTCGTTAGATTTAAAATCTGACAGGCGAACGATGACCCTTTCTGGAGCAAAAGCCGCGCCCAGAGTGGCTATACCTTCGCTCAGGCGGTCTACATAATAATCAACCGGTGAGGCATAGCCTGAGATGCGATTTTTGATGGTGGCCTGTAAGTCTGCATCCATTTCATCGAACTTGAGTAATGCCTTGGGGTGGATACCAATCATTTTGTTGATGATAAATTCCAGGCGTGCCAGGCCAACACCCTTATGTGGCAGTCGACCAAATCCAAAAGCGCGTTCCGGGTTACCCACATTCATCATTACTTTGACGGGAATCTCAGGCATGTTGGTCAATTCGTGTTTCTGGTGTTCGAACTCTAGTAGCCCCTCGTAAACATGCCCTGTATCACCATTAGCACAGGTCACAGTGATATCTATACCATTCTTAATAACCTGAGTTGCATCACCTGTACCTACCAGAGCAGGGATTCCTAGTTCACGCGCAATTATCGCAGCATGACAGGTTCTGCCACCACGGTTAGTAACAATGGCTGAGGCACGTTTCATGATGGGTTCCCAATCAGGATCGGTCATATCGGTGACCAGTACATCACCTTCATTGATCTGATCCATTTGCGACAGGTCGCTGATCACCTTGGACTCACCCTGTCCAATACGATTGCCTACCGCACGTCCTTCAATCAGGAATTTTTTAGGCTCCTGTTTAAGTACATAGCGTTCGATAACTTTTCCTTCACGAGAAACTACCGTTTCAGGGCGAGCCTGAACAATAAATAGTTTTCCGCTGACACCATCTTTAGCCCATTCAATATCCATAGGGCGCTGGTAATGCTTCTCGATGGTCATGGCCATCTTTGCCAGTTCTGTAATATCTTCTTCTGTTATACAGAAAAGATCGCGTTCATGTTGGTCGACCTTAACCGTTTGTATTGCAGACTCTGGGTCTTCTCCCTGAGCGTAAACCATTTTGATTAACTTACTGCCTCTATTCTTTTGCAGGATAGCTTTTCTACCCTCGCTAAGAGCCTTTTTATAAACATAAAATTCATCAGGGTTTACAGCGCCCTGTACAACTGTTTCGCCCAGGCCATAACTGGCAGTAATAAAGACTACATCTTCAAACCCAGATTCAGTATCAACACTAAACATAACGCCACTAGAAGCCAGGTCGCTGCGTACCATCAACTGGATGCCTGCAGATAAGGCAACTTCAGCATGCTCAAAGCCCTGATGAACGCGATATGAAATAGCACGGTCATTGAACAGGGATGCAAACACAAGTTTTACGGCATGCAAAACCTGATCTATACCCTGAATATTAAGAAAGGTTTCCTGTTGCCCGGCAAATGATGCATCTGGCAAATCTTCGGCTGTAGCTGATGAGCGAACCGCTACCGTGGCATCTGTACCCTCAATGGATAAGCCGGCATATGATTCTCTGATTCCTGCTTCCAGTTGAGCGGGTAGGGGGGCATCAATTACCCATTGACGTATTTGCTTACCTGCCAGAGCAAGAGCATTCACATCATCCACATTCAGCTCAATGAGCATGGTATCAATTTTTTGTTTTAATCCGGCCTCGACCAGGAAGTCACGAAAAGCTTCAGCAGTCGTTGCAAAACCACCCGGCACGGATACACCAAGATTTGACAGGTTAGAAATCATTTCTCCAAGAGAAGCATTTTTACCACCAACAACAGGAACATCATTCATTCCCAGTTGATCGAGATCAATTACAAATTTATTTGAAATCATAAATAGACAAAGAGGTTGGATTAGTTATTAATACTTAGGAATGTAACATAATAGAAATAACATCCAACGACTAAATGTATTTTCTTATATGAAGTTTTTATAAGTTTATGAGAATTCCTATGGACACGAAATCAATACCTGTATTTTTCCTTTCTAACCGAACCGCTATTACTGCTGAAACTTTGGGTTACAGTCTACTGGCCCAGTTTCCTGGGGTAGATTTTTCATCCATAACCATTCCCTTTGTCGACGATAAATCCAAAGCTAATAAAATTGTTGAACGGATCAATAATGAGGCGGAGGCTTCTGGTATGCAGCCCATTGTAATCTCAACTATGGCTGACGAAGAGATTAGTAAAATCATCTTGTCCTCTAAGGCACTGGTGCTAGATCCCTTTGACCGCTTTTTACCAGACCTTGAAGCTACCTTGCATGCACACTCTATACATGAATCGGGGCAATCTCACCGAATCTCCAACCGGACTTTATATGAATCACGTATCGATGCAATCGACTTTTCCTTAATCCACGATGATGGTGCAACAACCAAGATGTATGATAAAACCGATATCATCATTTTGGGTGTTTCTCGAAGCGGGAAAACACCTACCTGTCTATATCTTGCGTTACAGTTTGGCATTAAGGCTGCTAATTACCCTATCACCGAAGAAGATATGGATTCAGAAGGCCTGCCCAGACATTTAAAACAATATAAAAACAGGCTTTTTGGACTAACTACCGAACCGAAGCGACTGGCGCATATTCGCGAAGAACGTCGTCCTGGCAGTCGCTATGCATCATTGGATCAGTGTCGCTATGAAATCAGAGCAGCTGAGCAAATGTTTGAGCAATTTCATGTTCCCTATTTGAACACTACAACCATGTCGATAGAAGAAATTTCAACAAAGATTGTGGAAGTTGCTGGTTTAAAACGATTTAGTAAGCCTTTAATCTCTCAGGCATAAAAAAAGGCTATAAAGATAGCCCTGATTAACTGAGATAGTGTTACATGATCTGTTTTACGGATTGGTTACAACCTCGTGGCTGAAGTCTTTTACATAGAGTCCGATGACACCCGGTTCGTTACCAGGGCCTGTTAATCGGCGCTTCGAAATGTACCTTCGGTATACTTCATAATATTACCTTTATGTACCAGAGTCACCAAACCTCTATCGTTAATCAATGGCATACTGAATCGCAAGAAGTATTTGAGATTTTGAGCATTTAGCAGCAACTGGCTTTACCTCTATAGCCCATGTTTCAGGAAAACGTAAGCTCTCTGCAGCCATTTCAGAGATTAGAAAATTAATAACTTTATTAACTGCGTATGAGCTATCTACTTATTTTATACCTGCATAAATATTTTATGAAAACGCAGGTCTGATGTCTAAACCTATGCTGTCGTCTTCGATATAAGAGATAATTGGGTTGTCGAGTACATTTAGAGAGTTATCTGGATCGACAGTTACAAGCCTCTCTTCGTTTAGGAAGTGAGAGATGTTGATGGTTCATGAATATCCTCAGATATTCTGGGGGAAGGCGGGGAGGAGTATACACAAGAAATCCGCACCGAAGAGCGAAAGAACTCATCGGTGCGGTTTGTGTAAGTGTAAAACCTTTAAGGTTTTTTTATTGAGCTTTTATTATAGGTTTGTGTGTAAGTATTAGTTATTTGCAGATCGAATATTCAATGCTTGAAGACCCTTAGGCCCTTCATTGATATCAAATTCGATCTTTTGTCCGGAGGTTAACTTTTTGTAACCTTCCATTTCGATGGCTGAAAAATGCGCAAAAATATCTTCAGCTTCATTTTCATCCGTGTTGACAAATCCATAACCCTTAACATTACTAAACCATTTTACGGTACCAGTGGCCATAACAGCTTCCTCTACGTTTCATTAATTAATACTATAATTCCCATTTATAATAATTATGAGCCCTACCAATCAATCCGATTGATAGCTGTATTTTATCAAAAAATTAATCACTATGGGGATAAATTATTCGCTTAATTTGATCGAGAGCATGTTGAAAAAGGAAAGCTACGGCCTTATCTTGTAAAAATACTACTAATCTGAGAGAAAATATGAGTCATTTGCCTGATGATGACGATACTGTTCTGCTTGAACAGGCAAAGCCAAAATTAAAAAAACCACCTATGTATAAGGTTGTTTTAATTAATGATGACTATACCCCTATGGAGTTTGTGGTTCATATCCTTGAGGCAATTTTCAATCACTCTCGGGAAAAGGCCACACAAATTATGTTAAATGTACATAAACAGGGCAAAGGGGTCTGTGGAATCTATACTAAAGATATCGCTGAAACCAAGGTCGTACAGGTGAATAACTATTCACGTGAAAATAAACACCCCTTATTATGTGATATGGAAGAAATATAGTAACTTGAACGTCTTCATACTAGACTCATGTAATATTAACTTACAATTAGCAGACTTAAATAATGCTCAATAAAGAATTAGAACAGTCACTGAATCAGGCCTTTCTCGAAGCCCGGGAAAAAAGGCATGAGTTCATTACAGTTGAGCATATCCTCCTTATGTTAACGGAAAATGCCTCGGCTATTGCAGTCCTTAAGGCATGTGGCGCCGATGTGAAAAAGCTGCGTGAAGATCTTGAAATATTTGTAGATCAAAATACTCCATTACTATTAGGTGATGAAGATAGAGAAACACAGCCAACTTTAGGTTTTCAACGTGTATTGCAACGTGCATTATTTCACGTGCAATCTTCAGGCCAGGGTGAGGTCTCTGGTGCAAATGTTCTGGTAGCAATCTTTTCAGAACAGGATTCGCATGCCGTGTTCCTGTTACATGCCCAAAATATCGAACGCCTTGATGTTACAAACTATCTATCCCACGGTATAAGTCGAATTGATGAACCTTCGGAAGATGCGACATTTACCTCTGATTCAGGGATGTATAATGATGAACCTGCAAAAGAAAATCCGCTAGAGTCATTTGCATCTAACCTGAATGAACAGGCTGTTGCAGGCAAGATTGACCCACTGGTAGGTCGAGATGAAGAAGTAGAGCGTGTGGTTCAAACACTATGCCGCCGAAGAAAAAATAATCCCTTACTGGTAGGTGAGGCAGGTGTGGGAAAAACAGCAATAGCTGAGGGTTTAGCACGCCGTATCGTTGAAGAATCGGTGCCCGATTTATTGCTTGATGCTACCATTTATTCGCTCGATCTTGGTGCACTTGTGGCCGGAACCAAGTACAGGGGGGATTTTGAAAAGCGCCTTAAGGCTGTTATCAAGCAGCTAAAAGACGAACCTCACGCTGTTTTATTCATTGATGAAATACACACTATTATTGGTGCTGGGTCAGCTTCCGGCGGCGTCATGGATGCCTCCAATTTGATTAAACCAGTACTTGCAAGTGGTGAAATGAAATGTATCGGTTCGACAACCTATCAAGAATATAGAGGTGTTTTTGAAAAAGATCGTGCCCTGGCCAGACGTTTCCAGAAGATTGATGTCCCCGAGCCCTCAGTAGATGAAACCTATCTCATCCTAAAGGGCCTTAAAACACGCTTTGAAGAGCATCATGATGTCAAGTATACCCAGCAGGCCCTGAAAAAGGCGTCTGAGCTATCCGCTCGCTATATCAATGATCGCCATTTACCTGATAAAGCCATAGATGTGATCGATGAAGCGGGGGCTCATCGTCGTTTGCTGCCTGAAAAACAACGCAAGAAAACCATAGGGGTTGTCGATATTGAGAGAATTGTTTCTCGTATCGCCAGAATACCCAGCACTACGGTCAGTTCGACTGATATGGATATGCTGAAAAATCTCGGCAAAAACCTGTCCAGGGTAGTTTTTGGTCAGGATGATGCCATTCAGGCACTTGATGCTGCGATAAAAATGTCTCGCTCAGGTCTTGGCCGTGAAGCAAAGCCTGTGGGCTCATTTCTTTTTGCCGGTCCAACTGGTGTCGGTAAAACAGAGGTGTGTAAACAGCTAGCCAATATCATGGGGGTCGAGTTAATACGCTTCGATATGTCAGAGTATATGGAGCGCCACACTGTATCTCGCCTAATCGGCGCACCTCCTGGCTACGTAGGTTTTGATCAAGGGGGATTGTTAACTGAAGAAGTCCTTAAGCACCCGTATTCAGTCGTATTGCTGGATGAGATTGAAAAAGCACATCCCGATGTATTTAACCTGTTGCTGCAGGTAATGGATAACGGCACCTTAACAGACAATAATGGTCGCAAAGCAGATTTTCGCAATGTTATTCTAGTTATGACTACGAATGCTGGGGCTGAACTAATTAGCCGCTCTACTATGGGGTTTGCACCACAGGATCACAGTAGTGACGCAGGTGAGGCTATTAAAAAGATCTTCACACCCGAATTCAGGAATCGTCTGGATGCCATCATTAACTTCAAGGCACTGGATTCCACAGTCATTCTAAATGTAGTTGATAAATTCCTGATTGAGCTTGAGGCTCAACTTGAGGCGCGCAAGGTTAATTTGATCGTTTCTGACGCCGCTCGTCGTTACCTGGCCGATAAAGGCTATGATATCAAAATGGGCGCACGTCCAATGGCTCGTGTAATACAGGACGAGATAAAGCGGGTTCTGGCAGATGAATTACTGTTTGGTGATCTATCTTCCGGAGGAGAAGTCAGGGTCGATGTTGCTGACGGCGCGTTGGTTTGTCATACGCGCTCGGAAAAAAAACGGGTAGCAGAAGAAGCCTGAGAATTTATAGTCACTGAGTCGGACGATCCAGACTCAGTGACTTTAAATCATTAACGCTCGCGGAAGGTGATACGTCCTTTCGAAAGGTCGTAAGGAGTTAACTCAACCGTCACCTTATCCCCGGTTAAAATTCGAATATAATGCTTACGCATTTTTCCAGAGATATGAGCAGTCACAACGTGGCCATTTTCCAGTTCTACTCTAAACATTGTGTTTGGTAAGGTATCAATAACTGTACCTTGCATTTCAATATGATCGCCTTTTGGCATTAAATCTTTCCGCTGTAAGAAAATCGCGTCATTATCCAGTTTTTACAGGGAATCACAACCGATATAACTGATAAGTTTTGTGATAAAATCGCGTTTTTAACTACAAGAAACAAGAATGACTAATCTCGCTTTCGTATTTCCCGGTCAGGGCTCACAGTCTGTGGGCATGATGACCGGCTGGAATGACCACCAGTCAACGGTTGATAAGGTATTAGAAGAGGCATCAGAAGCACTCTCTTACGACTTAAAAAAGTTCATCAGCGAAGGGCCTGTAGAAAAGCTTAACCAAACTGAAATTACACAACCAGCCATGTTGGCCTCTGGTGTTGCCGCTTTTAAAGTCTGGCAAAGCCTGGATCAACCCACTGCATCAGTCTATGCCGGACATAGCCTGGGTGAATACACAGCACTGGTTTGTGCCAATAGTATTGAATTTAGTGATGCCATTCGCCTGGTTGCTGAAAGGGGTCGCCTGATGCAATCCGCCGTAGCCGATGGCGAAGGTGCTATGGCCGCCATCATCGGTCTTGCTGATGAAGATGTTGTCAAAGCATGTGCCCTGGTCGAACAGGGGGTTGTATCCGCAGTAAATTTTAACTCACCAGGCCAGGTGGTTATCGCAGGTAATAAAAGTAGTGTTGAGCAGGCCATGAGTAATGCAAAAGAGTTGGGGGCAAAACGGGCCTTACCCCTGCCAGTAAGCGTACCTTCGCATTGCGCTCTAATGCAGTCAGCTGCAGACAAACTCGCACAAATCCTGCACGACGTTAACGTGAACATGCCTGATGTAAAGGTATTGCATAATCAAAATGCAAAACCCGCTAGTTCCACAGATGAAATACGTGAGTTATTGAAGTTACAGCTTTTTCAGCCGGTACTGTGGGTAGATTGCGTGAATGCTATGCATGAGATGCAGGCAGATACATTAGTCGAATTTGGACCAGGTAAGGTTTTAACTGGTCTGACACGTCGAATAAACAAGTCTATGAACGGTCTGGCTGTTTTTGACCACGACAGTCTCGAAAAAACAATTCAAACAATAGCGGAGTAAATAGATGCTAGAAAATCAGATCGCGTTGGTAACAGGAGCCAGTCGAGGCATAGGCCAGGCTATAGCAAAAGGCCTTGGCGCTGCAGGTGCAACAGTGATAGGTACAGCGACCAGCGACAGCGGTGCTGAAAAAATTACAGCTTATCTCAAAGAAGCTGGTATCAAAGGGCAGGGGATGGTGCTTGATGTTGCAAACGCTGAATCCGTTACACATTGTGTAAAACAGATAGGTACCGACTTTGGTGCGCCAGACATCCTGGTTAATAATGCCGGAATTACCAAAGATACACTTTTGATGGCGATGAAAGATGAACAGTGGGAAGACATTATTAATACGAATTTGACTTCAATATTTCGTATGTCGAAAGCCGTTGTAAGGGGCATGATGAAAAAGAGGAATGGTCGAATTATCAGCATTTCTTCAGTGGTTGGAGCTTCTGGAAACCCTGGTCAAACCAATTATGCGGCTGCAAAAGCTGGCCTGGTTGGTTTCAGTAAATCACTTGCTCGTGAGATTGGTTCTCGAAATATCACGGTAAATGCAGTCGCTCCGGGCTTTATTGATACAGATATGACGCGAGAACTTGATCAAAATCAAAAAGATTCTCTGTTAACTCAGATACCATTAGGTCGCCTTGGTAGTGCGGAAGAAATTGCTGCTACAGTTGTGTTCCTGGCGTCCCCTGCAGCAGGATATATTACTGGAGAAACCATACATGTGAACGGTGGCATGTATATGTCATAACATATTTTACTTTAAGTTGTAGTTGTAACTTGTTGAATATTAAGTATAAATTAAATTTTTGAATAATGGTGGCATGCTGAGTGGCTTTTCAATACAATACGCCTCTCAAACATGCCGATCGATTTTATTTTTAGGAGAAACTCGAATAATGAGCTCTGTTGAAGAACGCGTTAAAAAAATAGTTGCTGAGCAACTGGGTGCTAAAGAAGAAGAAGTTACTAACAGTGCTTCATTCGTAGATGACCTGGGTGCTGATTCACTAGATACCGTAGAACTGGTTATGGCTCTTGAAGAGGAGTTCGAAACTGAAATTCCTGATGAAGAAGCTGAAAAGATCACAACTGTTCAACTGGCTATTGATTACATCAATAATCATCTGTAATAGTCCTGGTTTTTCAAAATGCCGCTGAACATTAAGCAATGTTTAGCGGCATTTTTTTAGTGCAAGTAATAGCTTATCCAGATTGAGGTTATATCCATTGTCTAAGCGTCGCATAGTAGTTACTGGTTTAGGAATGCTAACTCCTGTTGGCAATACTGTTGAAGAGTCATGGAAGAATATTATCGCCGGAAAAAGCGGTATTGGGCCAATTACTACATTTGATACCTCTAATTTTCCTGTCACTATTTCTGGGGCTGTCAAAGATTTCGATGCAACCCTGTATATTCCAGCAAAAGACCTCAAAAAGATGGATCCTTTCATTCATTACGGTATTGCTGCAGGTATTCAGGCGTTAGAAGACTCGGGCCTGGAAGTAACAGAAGAAAACGCTGAGCGCATTGGTGTCGCTATAGGCTCTGGAATAGGCGGATTACCCGGCATTGAGCGTAATCGTGACCAGTTTGTCGCTGGTGGAGCTCGTAAGATCTCTCCATTCTTTGTGCCTAGTGCCATCATCAATATGGTCTCAGGCAATCTTTCCATAATGAAAGGATTGAAAGGGCCAAATATTTCTATCGTCAGTGCCTGTACTACAGGAGCACACAATATTGGTGATGCGGCTAGAATGATTGCCTATGGTGACGCCGATGTAATGATTGCTGGTGGTGCCGAAATGGCAACATCCCCCTTAGGTATTGGTGGGTTTGCTGCGGCCAGGGCCTTATCAACTCGCAATGATGATCCAGAAGCTGCCAGTCGCCCATGGGATAGAGATCGTGATGGCTTTGTTCTTGGTGATGGTGCAGGTGTCGTCGTTGTTGAGGAATATGAACACGCCAAAAAGCGCGGTGCCAGGATTTATTGCGAACTTGCCGGTTATGGAATGAGCGGAGATGCTCATCATATGACCCAACCTTCACCAAGCGGCGAAGGTCCTGCTCGCTGTATGAATAATGCTTTGAAAGATGCCGGTTTAAACAAGGAAGATGTGGGCTATATCAACGCTCACGGCACCTCAACACCTGCGGGCGATAAGGCAGAGACTATGGCGGTTAAAGTAGCCATGGGTGATCACGCCAAAAAAGTCGTCGTAAGCTCGACCAAATCAATGACAGGACATTTACTCGGTGCAGCTGGAGGAATCGAAGCAATATTTTCGATACTGGCACTACGTGATCAGATTATACCTCCCACTATCAATCTGGATAATCAGGATCCAGAATGTGACCTGGATTATTGTGCTAATACAGCCAGAGATGCAAATTTGACCATAACACTGTCGAATTCATTTGGTTTTGGTGGTACCAACGGAACCCTGCTATTTAAGGCTATCTGATTCCTTTTCTATTCACTGGTTCATTACCAGAAGAAATAGCTCTTCTGGTGGTATATATCTTAAAATCTTTAGAATAGCCCGGTCAGACTCTCTGACTAACATCGGTTCGAGTAGCACAATTTATCAATAACTCGATCAAATCATAGCCTTTAAACGGCGATGTTATGCGCGGATCAATTTACGCATTATGCGATCATAATGCTATTATGAATCAGGCCAATCAGCTAATCGACTCAACAGGAATTTAATGATCCTTAAAGCAATTAAACAGATAGTATACCTGGGCATTTTGCTTGTCGTTGTAGCTTCGCTGTACCTTGGATACCAGTTTAACCAGTTTAGAAATTCAGCAATAACTATGCAGCAGGAGTCTGCGGAATTTCTGATTAAACCGGGAAACAGCATCCGTCAGGTCGCACAGAAATTATCTGATGCAGGCTATATCGAAGACCCGGTCATGTTTATTGCTCTAGCCAAATTTGAAGGCAAAGAGACCTCGGCTAAAGCTGGAGAATATTTGATAAAATCAAGCCATACGCCGGCTGATTTAATTGACCTTTTTACGCGTGGTAATTCGATTTTATATAGTTTTACCATTATTGAAGGCTGGACTTTTAAGCAACTTCTGCAGGCGATACAAAAAGATGCCATATTAGAACAGACACTAAATGGCAATATCCCCGAAATTATGGCTCAGATCAGTCATCGCGATGAACATCCAGAAGGCTTCTTTCTGCCCGATACCTATCATTTTCCACGCGGCACTACCGATCTTGATTTCCTGAAAAGAGCCTACAGGACCCTGCAACAGAAACTATCCGAAGAATGGGCTAAACGCGATAATAATCTGCCGTTAAAAACACCATATGAAGCACTAATCCTCGCCTCTATCATTGAAAAGGAAACCGGTGCCGCTTTTGAGAGACCGTTAATCTCTGCGGCTTTTATTCAACGCCTGAAAAAGGGTATGCGGTTACAGACTGATCCAACCATCATCTATGGTCTGGGTGAGGACTTTGACGGTAACATTCGCTATAGAGATTTAAAAAAGGATACGCCTTACAATACCTATCTACATAAGGGACTGACACCTACACCGATCGCTTTGCCTGGTATCGATGCAATTCGGGCTGCGTTACATCCTGCTGATTCTGATGCGTTATATTTTGTCTCCAAAGGGGATGGCACGCATAAATTTTCGCGTACACTGGAAGAACACAACGAAGCTGTCAGCAAATATCAGCTGAAAGGCAGAAAACCCAAACGTACCCCTCAATCAGGATAGTAAGTAGATGGTTCAAACGAATAATAAAATGATCGTTATTGATGGCGTCGATGGCTCAGGTAAGGGCGAACAAACGCGTCGTCTGCACCAGGCTATACTGGATCAAGGACTAAACTGCATACTCACTCGTGAACCCGGTGGGTCTCCCGCTGCGGAAGATATCCGTAATTTACTGGTTAATGGCGACCCTGATAAATGGGATAGCATGACCGAATTATTGCTCATGTATGCTGCCAGACGCGCGCATTTGCGTGACACTATCCAGCCTGCACTCGAGCAGGGTAGCTGGATCATCAGTGACCGCTTTGCCGATTCTAGCCGAGCATTTCAGGGCATAGCCGGTGAGCTTGGTCTGGATTGTGTTGAGCAATTGCATAAACTCACCATCGGCGACTTTAAACCAGATCTGGTTTTTATTCTGGATATAGATGAAAAGGTTGCTTTGGCCCGTGCCGAAGCCCGTGGAACTGGTGAAGACCGATTTGAGAAAAAGGGTAATGAATACCACCTGAAGGTACGTTCGGCCTTTCGTAGTATTGCAGCATCTGATCCACAGCTATACCAACTGATTGATGCCTCAGGCAGCATACAACAGGTGAATGAGCAAATTATCTCGATCATGAATCAGAGATTTGAATTACAGCTGGCAGCCAGCCAGTAGTCGCTCTATGGCCAAACTAGAAACCCCAAGCACAGAACTTATTAAAGCCTCGGTTTTACCCTGGCAACAACCATTGGTAGATCAGTTAGTAGCACTTAAAAGAACTAACAAACTACCGCATGGTTTACTCATAGAGTTGCAGACATCGGTTGATAGCATTAGCTTTGCCTGGTATCTGATCACGGCCTTACTGTGTGAATCTACGGATGCGAAGCCTCCCTGCGGCGAATGTAAACCCTGTAGCTTGATGCGCGCTAACAACTATCCTGATTTTACCTATACAACCTTGCAGGAAAACGAGAAAACTCATAAGCCGAATAAAGATATCAAGATCGAACAAGTTCGCCGGCTGATTCATCAAATCTCGCTCACCAATACCCTGAATGCTGGCAAGTACGCGCTGATCTATCCAGCTGAAAAAATGAACCAGTCGGCAGCCAATAGCCTGTTAAAAACACTGGAAGAACCCAGTGACAAATCGACATTGATCCTTATCAGCCATCACAGCAGTCGCCTACCCATTACTATTCGCAGCCGATGTCAGAAATGGGTGGTCAATAGTCCGGATCAGACCCAGTCTTTACAGTGGCTAAATGCTCAGGGGCTTGATCAAAAGCTGAGCGCCGAATATTTAAGGCTTGCAGGCGACGATGCTCAACTGGCATTAGAGATGTCACAGCAGAATTTTTATCAGGATTATCATGAATTCAGTCAACTTCTTCAGCAGTATTTCGACAACAAGATGGATGCCACGACTCTGGTGAATAGCCTGAAATCTCTGGAAGCAAATACAGTAAGAAATATTGTGAAAAATGAATTGATGCGATTTATTCATCAACAACTCGAAGCGGGCTTAACCCAAAGTCTCAAGATAAAAATAATTCAACTGCTAGACTTAATACGAAAAGCAGATTGGGTGCTTCATGTAGAAGATAATAACCTGAATCTTCTACTACAGCTGGAAGACGTGCTAATATCCATGAAACAGATTGTAAACCGAGGTTAAACAATGGCAGCTCCTAGCCAGGGTATCTTATCACTCAATATCAAAGATAAAAGTGCGCTTTATGCAGCCTATATGCCATATGTAAAGAATGGCGGTCTGTTTATTCCTACCAATAAAAAATACAATCTGGGCGATGAGGTTTTCATGCTTTTGACCCTGATGGAAGACAAAGAGCGCCTACCTGTTGCGGGTAAGATTATCTGGGTGACACCTCAGGGTGCACAAAGCAATAAAGCAGCCGGTATTGGTGTTCAATTCAGTAGTCAGGATAATGGCACCACGCGTAATAAAATCGAAGGCTACCTGGCTGGCGCGTTACAGGCAGATAGACCTACCCACACCATGTAATTAATCCTTAATAGCCTGATATACTAGGCGCTTATTTACTTCTACCTACCTTCATGTTTTTTGACTCCCACTGTCATCTGGATCGTATCGATCTGGCTGAGTTCGACAATAATTTAGATAATATCCTGGCTGCTGCTAAAGACAGTCAGGTTAATGAAATGGTGTGCATCAGCGTTAATCTGGAAGATTTTGATGCGATGTATGCAAAGATTCAGGACAAGGATGGCATATACGCCACAGTGGGGGTTCATCCAGATCATGAAGATGCCAGCGAACCGTCCGTCTCACAACTGGTTCAATTGGCCCAGAAAGACAAGATTGTTGCCATAGGGGAGACTGGTCTTGATTACTATCATACAGAAGGCCCCGAGTGGCAGCGGGATCGCTTTCGCGTACATATAGATGCCGCCATTGAATGTAAAAAACCTCTGGTGATCCATACTCGATTGGCCAAACAGGATACGCTGGATATTTTAAGAGAACATCATGCCGAACAGGTAGGAGGTGTTCTGCATTGTTTTACCGAAGACTGGGACATGGCTAGTCAGGCAATTGATATGGGATTTTATATCTCTATCTCCGGTATAGTAACCTTCAAACAGGCAGAAAATGTGCGCGAAATGGCGGTCAAAATCCCTGATGATCGATTACTAATAGAAACCGATGCACCCTGGCTGGCACCTGTGCCTTATAGAGGCAAAACTAATCATCCGGCTCATGTCAGCCTGGTGGCGGCGAAACTGGCCGAAATCAGACACACAGATATTCAAACCATAGCTACTCTAACCAGACAAAACGCACACAGGCTTTTTTCCTTATGAATCGTTCAGTAGAACTACTGGCCCCTGCAGGCAACTACAAAAATCTCCAATATGCGATTGCCTATGGAGCCGATGCCGTATATGCGGGGCAACCACGCTATAGCCTGCGGGTCAGAAACAATGATTTCAATCTTGAAACGCTGGGCAAGGGCATAGAATATGCTCATCAACACGATACGCGCTTTTTTGTTGCCAGCAATATCCTGCCTCATAACAGTAAGATAAACACCTATATGAAGGATATAGAGCCTGTCATCGCCATGAAACCTGATGCTTTGATCATGGCTGACCCTGGATTAATCATGATGGTCAAAGAACGCTGGCCCGAAACAGAGATTCATCTGTCGGTACAGGCTAATGCGGTTAACTTTGCCGCGGTACGTTTCTGGCAGTCTGCTGGTATTTCCAGAGTGATCCTGTCACGCGAGCTATCGCTGGAAGAAGTTGAAGAGATACGCCAGCAATGTCCGGATATTGAACTAGAGGTTTTCGTACATGGAGCGCTTTGTATTGCCTATTCAGGGCGCTGCCTGTTATCGGGCTATGCCAATCACCGTGACCCCAATCAGGGCACCTGCACTAACTCATGTCGCTGGAAGTACGATGCGCATGAGGCTACAGAAACGGCAGAGGGCGATTATAAAGCGCTAAACCCTGAAGTAAATATCTATAAGCCAACGCTGGGTGAAGGAGACACGAATGATCAGGTGTATCTGCTTCAGGAACAGAACCGCCCCGGTGAATATATGCCTGCTTTCGAGGACGAGCATGGCACCTATATTATGAATTCCAAGGATCTACGTGCGGTTCAGCATGTTAAAAAGCTCATCGAAATCGGCGTTGACTCATTAAAAATCGAAGGTCGTACCAAGTCTCATTACTACGTTGCCCGTACCACTCAGGTTTATCGACAGGCAATTGATAGTGCTTTAGCGGGTGAGGAATTTGATCTATCTCTGATGGACGATCTGGAAAAACTATCTAACCGGGGTTACACCGAAGGCTTTTATCGTAGGCATGTGCATGATGAATACCAAAGCTATGAACAGGGAACCTCGGTAGCCGAAAAACAGCAGTTTGTGGGTGAAGTGACTGAGGTTGATCATGAGCAGGGCTCGATTACTGTTGAAGCAAAGAATCGTTTTGCAGTTGGTGATGTAGTTGAGATTATGAGCGCCGCTGGCAATAGGCGTATTGTTATTGAGTCGATGCAAAGTGAAAAAGGAGAGCCCAGAGATGCTGCTCCTGGCTCTGGGCATGTGGTTAAGATTCCTGTGGATACCACAGGACTGGATAACCGGGCCCTGTTATTGAAGGAAATCCCGGCTCCTATCCATACCTGATCTATTATGATCAGGCCATCTGTCGTTGTGTAAACAGCTCAGCTAAAACAGATCCCAGCCTGCGTCGGGTTCAAAGCGGTCACCAAAACGTTCCTGATATACCTTCAGCGTTTGCTGCAAATGATTAACACCCGTATCGCTGGAGTAATTAACAGGGCCTCCTGTAAAGGGGGCAAAACCAGTTCCGAAAATAATCCCCGCATCGAGTAATTCCCTGTCATCCACTATACCTTCGCGTAAACAGGCAGCGGCTTCATTCAATAACCTGAATATAAGGCGGTTTTGAATCTCTTTTTGATTACCCATATCGGTGTCGCGGTCCTTAACCGGTTTTCCTTTTTTATAATGGTAAAACCCCGTTCCGGTTTTTTTACCCAGATCACCTTTTTCGATTTTTGCTTTCAACACAGCTGGCAGAGGAAAGCCATAAGTCTCAGAAAGGTTTTCTGCAACCGATTGACAGATATCCAGACCTACGGTATCAGCCAGTTCAACCGGCCCCATAGGCATGCCAAAATCAAGCGCAGCATGATCTATAGCCTCAGGGGTAACGCCTTCGTCAAACAGGGTGACCGCCTCTATCAGATAAGGTAGCAGGATTCGATTAACAAGAAATCCTGGAGAGCTTTTAACCGGAAGAGGCAGTTTGCCGATATGGCGAGCAAATGAAGACGCCCGTTTAATAATCTCATCGGGAGTGGTGTCGGTTTTGACGATCTCTACCAGAGGCATCATCGCGACGGGATTAAAGAAGTGCAGGCCAACCAGTCGCTCCGGTTTATCAAGCACTGAAGCCAGTGTTTCAAGTGGTATGCTAGAGGTATTGGTGGCGAGCAGGGCATCGGGCCTCATACGAGGCTCAATGTCGCGATAAATCGCCTGCTTGGCTGCAGTATTCTCAAAAATAGCTTCGATAATGACATCAGCATGCTCAACTCCAAAGCCGTCGCAATCGGGGATCAGGCGATCAACTGCAGCATTATATTGATGGCGTAGTTTAAGCTTACGAGAAAACAATTTATGCGCCCGTGCGAATGCGTTGCTCAGATATTTAGGTTCACGTTCCTGTAGCGTTACCTTGAAACCTTTGAGCGCACACCAGGCGGCTATATCTCCACCCATAATCCCTGCACCGATAACGTGAACGTGTTTAGGTGCAAATATGCTCTTATCACCCAGGCCTTTTAAGCGTGTTTGCATAAAAAAGACCTTGATCAGATTTTTAACCGTATTTCCGCGTACCAGGCGAGATATAGACAGCGCTTCCTGCTCCATCATGTTAGGGCTGCCGTAATATTTATTCCACACATCCAGCAGTGCATACGGGGCAGGGTAGTGTTTGATGGAGGCCTTCTTTGCAACCTCTCTCTTCATTATCCTGCTGACCACTGAACGGACCAGTGGTAAAGAAAGTATTTTTCCCGTTAAAGGCATTTTGCGAGTCTCTGGGACAGACATCGCCATTTTAGTCGCTGCGGTCAACAAAAGTCTGTCAGGTTGAACCAGATCCACTAGCCCTATCTTTTTCGCTGCTCTGGGTGAGAGCGCGCGGCCACTGAGCATCATTTCCAGAGACTGCAACGGATTAACGATTCTTGTCAGGCGAACAATGCCACCAAAGCCCGGATGAATACCGAGTTTTACTTCGGGTAAGCCTATTTTTGTAGATGCGTCATCCAGTGCAATTCGGTAATCACAGGCCAGTACCATTTCAGTGCCGCCGCCCATACAGAAACCTTCGATAACCGCTACTGTAGGGCAAGATAAATTTTCGATTCGATTAAAGCTGTTTTGACCACGACGTATGATTGCCAGGGCTTCATCTACATTTTTTACCTGAGTAAACTCTGTAACATCCGCGCCTGCGATAAACCCGGTAGATTTACCTGACCGAAACACCACGGCAGTGGGTAAATCCTGCTCGATAGCATCAAGATGCTGATCAAGTTGATTAAGGACTTCAGTTGATAATACGTTGGTTTTACTGTCTTTTTTATCAAGAGTTAGCCACAAAATACCCTTCTCGTCTCGACGTAAATCCCAATGCATATTTTTTCTTGTCAGCTTTGCCGTAGGCATTAGATCTTCTCCCGTTCCAGTAAAACCGCACCACCTTGACCAC
>JBNKPX010000024.1:0-28755 GCA_050295575.1 Gammaproteobacteria bacterium
CTCTTCCGATCTATGGCGATGGGTACCGGCTCCAAACTTCTGGACCAGACGATGGATATCCAACTATCAGATAGCGAGGTTGCGAGTTATACCTGCGAAGTTCAGAAGCTGGACGAACAGATGAAATCCAGTGGCAACAGCCCGTTCGAGCTGCTCAAGGCACTCGGCACGATGGATAGTGTGCGCTATCGCAAAGATGTCACACGCTAACGGAATAACTGGATATATCATTTTTCAGAGGTCACTATGAGTCACTCAAAACACATCGCATCACTGCAACGCCGTAACTTTCTAAAAATGATTGGCAAGGCAGGATTGTCTGTACCGCTGCTACAAGCCTCCAGTCTGGGCGCCGGTATGTTGCTCTCGCGCCAGGCAATGGCTAATGAAGCCTCTCCGCGCAAGGTCATTTTTGTCTATATTCCCGATGGAACACCGAATGGAGCGTCTAATTCCTTCCTGCCTGATCAAAACCTGAACCTGAAGGTTTGTTCGGCGCCACTAGAGGATGTGAAGAATGAGTGTGTGTTCTGTAAAGGTGTGGAGATTATCGGCGGAGGCGGCCACAGTGGCGCACAGCGAGTTCTCGGTGCATTCGCTAAAGATGTGAATGTTTCCATCGATCTTGCCCTGGAAAAAACAGTGGGTGCGCTCTCTCCAGTGGCTTCGCTGCGCCTGGGTGTGCGCACGCGCAATCTCAATCCTATTTCTGCACGCTCTTTTACGCCGAGTACCGATTTTCAGGATAATCCGCAGGCCGCCTTTGAGAGGCTGTTCGGTGGTGCGGTCGATGCCAGCCCGATAGGACTTAAGCGTGATAAGAAGATTCAGGAGTTTAATCTCGCCGCCCTGGAAAAAATTAAGACAAAGCTGGGTAGCTATGAATTACAGCGCCTGAAGCAGCATCAGGCTGCAATCGAGAAAATGCAGACTGAACTGAATAAAGCTGCGACAGGGCTGGTACCTTTGGGTTGCAGTAATCCCGTCTACAATCCGGGCAACCTCTCTGACGAACAGGTCGATAGTGAATTTACTAACCTGTTTGCACTGCAGACTGAAAACGCCATCCTGGCGCTTAAATGCAATATCACCCGAGTCGTTACGCTGCAAATGGGTAGTGACGCGGCTGATTTTACTGCGACCGGATTTTCCGAACAATACCACTCCGCAATTCATGGAGGAAGTTTTGATAACTATGCTGCTTACCGCGCCTACTTCACAGAACGCGTTGCTCATCTGATCAAACGATTGCAGGAAGAGCCTGATCCAGACGGTGGTAAATTGATCGATTCTACTTTGGTGGTACAGGTCACCGATATGGGTGATGGTAGCGCACATACTGCTGACGATGCAGCTTTTATGCTTGCTGGTGGTGGCTCGGCGGTGAATCGTGGAACTATCGTAGATGTTCCTAATCATCACCGGCTACTGGATACGGTCGCACAGTATATGGGGGTTTATAACGAAATCGGCAAATACGATCCTGATGGTCTTCCTGTCAGCGAAATACTGGCGTAACTCGTTGGGTTGAGTTTATAAGGTCATATATGGTTCGCCCCCCTGCCTTGCAGGGAAAAAGTTCGTCTGTGACAAAAAGAATAATGTGTCCATATATCTGGCCTTTTAAAACACAGGCGTATACCGCCTCTGGCCCTGATGGAATTCGCGCATCCTAACCTCATCAGGATACTCGGCACCATAATGGGGCCTGGACCCTGGCAGGTTTTAAGGGATGCAGGAGCTACCTTATCGTTTGTTTAAACTGCCCCGATCATGATCGGCCCTACTTATATACTTTGACCCTTTTATGAGTTAATCACCTGCACTCGATAGTCTGTCTACTGGCATAACAGCGGCAAGACAACTCGTAAAATCGGTGCCAGATCACAGAATTTTCTAAGGAAGGTCTGAATAATTCATCCATGAATTATCAGAGTACGAAACACTAAAAGTGTCCAACTGATATTCATTCAAATAGCTAGACTAAGTCAAAGGCTAAAAATATTGCGCTTTCAATTATGGCAATGCACTTTATAATATGGTAGCTATGACGTTTCTCTATCTGTATCGTCAATTTAAGGCTGAGGCGTAAGAAAGCCTCTAAATATTTAGAATTTCAGTTTAATCCGCTTTTTACAGGGATGTAATGATTAATATCCAGACAGTAACCGACCATTTCGGTCAACAATTCAGGATCTTGACACTCCGAGATGAGCCTGCCCCCAGCGTACTCAAGGCAGAAAAATTCTATAGTGAGATGCAGGCTTCACGGTTTATTCAAAGGCTTTCCGTCACTCCGGGCTTCTGGAGAAAGATGCTATCCAGCATCCCACAGGCTGGTGCCATGCCGTCTGATCAGCGCCAGCTTATTGACAGACTTGCATGGCTTTTTGTCCGCGGTATAGTGCTGGTATACAAGGTTGATCAATCCTATTTCAAGAATGGTCACCCCAAAAAGAAGGTGCTAAGTGATAATGAAAACAATCAACATATCTTTACCCATGTAAGTGCATTATTAACTACTCGTCCACTCGAATATTTATCTTTTTCCAGTAAAAAAGAAGCCAAGAACTATTTGAACAAGCTTTCGGCTAAAGATGAAAGCATACAATCTATCATCGAAGAGTTTGATCTATCAGGAGACTCACCCAAAGGAGTGCTTGCAGCGCCAAAGGCTCTGGATATCGTTGCTGAGGGCCTTACCTCAGGCGAGGTAGTCGTTGTTGTTGATAAAAAAGCTGCTCCGCCGACTCCAGATAAAAAACTGGAAATAGTCGAGATTGTAAATAAGGTGGCCGGGCTTGGTCCTGCGGCTGCAGCACCAGTAGTCGATGCTGCAGAGGTCAAACATCTATGCATCCTGAATAAAATGGAATTGAGTTGCAAGCATGGTCGCTCAGTTACCCTGGATCCGGCCACTGCCATCAACCCTGAAACTGGTAATGCAGTAGTAAAATACCTGGCAGTTACCTCCGCATCAGCAAAATCAGATACAAAGAATCAGGAGTTACTGACAGCCAAAATTGGTGTCAACGATAAATGTGACTCTCATACACGAGCGCCCTACACAATTACCAGTGACAGCGTACAACTGGTGGGTGAAAACTTTGGTGATGTCATCAAGTTTTACTCACCGGGACAAGAACTGAACCTCAGTACCGAGTTTTACAAATACCTTTGGCTGCCATCGATAAAGCCCATTAGCTACAAAGTTATGCCGCCCGATTTTTGTGATATGTCAAAGTTTGATGGAAAGGCTAAAAGCATTCGTGTTGATGTCTATCCTGATATCAAATGGGATATCGGCCTGGATATTGGTTTTGGCAAGATTGAAGTGGAAGATTCATCTCCAGGGGATAAAAAGAAAGCAGCCGATAATGTGATTGAAGAAAAAATCAAACAGGATGAATTTTCAGTTAACGGTCACGCAAAGTGTACACATGGAGGGGATACTCTGGAGTTTGGCGCTGAGCTGAAAAATAAGTTCGACGTTATCAAGTATGAGATTGAGGGTCAGAATGCTTTACTTTCTAAGATATTTGGAAAGTTTCAGGATGGTGATAATCATGCGGTTTCGCTAGACCTGCCTAAATTAGCTTTTTCAGGCACTAGCTCGGTCGCAGAGAAAAAAGGTAGTCCCGATGTAGATGTAAAATGGGATTATAATATCAAGGCGGCACCCTTAATCGGCATGAAAGCCTCGGTCGACATATTACCAATGCTATTGAGAAAGAGTGGTTGGGGGTCATTATTCTTACCCTTGTTGCGGGAGTTAAAGGATAAATACGCCAATCCAGATGGTAGTGTCGGGGTACAACTAGAAGCCAGCATTATTCTTTCCATAGAAGGAAAAGTTGAATTTGATTTAAAATTTACCGATCAAACCTTTGTACACGACGAGAAAACAGAGCTAAGATCACTACGCTTTGATGTGCCCTTT
Source organism: Gammaproteobacteria bacterium (assembly GCA_050295575.1). GTDB lineage: Bacteria > Pseudomonadota > Gammaproteobacteria > JACNJF01. The sequence goes on from JBNKPX010000024.1 coordinate 3,941, forward strand.
CAGTGTAAGGGTGAACTCAAGGGAAAAGGCCATATTCTGGTGTTCTCTGCTGAACTTGGCGTGATGGCGAAATTACAATCTGGGTTCGCTTATGAGATGTTAATGGGGGCAGATTCTAAAGGTATCTATCGGAGTAGTATTCTTCATTTTCATGGTCTGGTATTTGAGATTAAGGCTTATATTGAGTCCAAGATGGAATTGCCAGGAAAAAATAATAAGAAAAACAAGAAGAGCATATTAAAAGATATGAAATCGAAAAATAAAATAAAATCAAATGTCGGACGACGAAAAGAATATGGTAACAAATGGACCTGGATTGAAAATGGTCAAAAAGAGTTTAGTAAGAACTATATTGTAAAAAACAGCTGATTCTAAGTTAGCCTGAAATATTTTTAATATGAAAAAAACAATCTCACTTTTCATAACATTTTTTATTTTTGTTGGAGTAATTTACATGAATACCGCCACAGGTTCTGGTAATGATTTTACAAGCTATAAAAAAGCCTGGTTTACCATTGAATTCGAATCCCAACAGATGGGGTTAGATATTCGTCTCAATGATATTACGGTATTCAATATCGATAATACCGGGTTTATGACTCTGGAATTGCCTGTGAATGAATATCTAATTAAAGGCGATAACAAAATTTCGATAACTGCTCACCCCTTATTTGATGACGATGATGAGCAACTGGATGAGTTTGTAGAAGGGACTAAAGTTGAAGTTGGTCTTTACGTAAGAGAGGATGGTGAACCCGCCGAAAAGCGTAAGTTAATTGATAAAGTTTTAATAAGGCCTGAGATCGCCTATTGGGAATCCTCTAACGAGCCTGTTGCTCAGTTTATCGGCGATATGAAAAGCAAAGATCATACACCACTTAAAACTAAGAAAGATGCTCATGTTCTGAACTTTCCTGGATACGGCAATTACAAAAAACAGGTAAAAACAAGCTGGCTAGTTAAAAATGTAGCCACAAATCTTCCTCGTTGGGCCTGGCAAGATGGTCTAATTATTAATGATGACCCAAAAACATATGAGTCACTTTTGAGTGCGTACAGTGCACTTCATAAAGCATTATTGAATAAGAATCTTGATAAAGTAAAAGAAATCGCATACCCACGTTCAAAAGAGTTGGCTATTGCGTATTATCTGGGAGATGCTGAAGATGGGTTTGTATATTCCACGCTTGGTAAAAACATAGACCATCCAACTATAAAACTATATGAAAACTTAGCTCTTGAAGGCGCAAAACTGGATATATTGGCTGGTGGAAAATTAGCCAGAATTATGGAAGGAGGTCACATTCAACCAATTGTTTTTGTTGACATGGAAACTGAGCAGTTTTATCAACCACAATTCATGTGGTTTAAAAACAAAAATAACGAATGGGTTCTGATTCGATAATCTGTAGAAAATTTTTCTCACAATAATTAGAGGGTATTCAATTCGCCAATTTTAAATTCAGAGCAATTCAAGAGTGTACGGTTCAGTAGGTAACCCGGGGATATAATGCTTGAATAGGTGGTAATAAATTAATGGCTAGACTTTATCGAGTGGTAATACCAGAATATCCACACAATATCAAAAAACTAATCTCTCTTTTCATAACATCTTTTATATTTGCTGGAGTAATTTGCATGAGTACAGCTTTCGGTTCTGGCAATGATTTTACCAATTATAGAAAAGCCTGGTTTACCATTGAATTCGAAGCCCAACAAATGGGGTTGGATATTCGAGTGAATGATATCCCAATATTTAATATCGATGATACCGGGTTTATGACACTTGAATTACCTGTGAATGAGTACCTGATTAACGGCGATAATGAAATTTCCGTAACAGCTCACCCCTTATTTGATGACGATGATGAGCAACTGGATGAGTTTGTAGAAGGGACTAAAGTTGAAGTTGGTCTTTACGTAAGAGAGGATGGTGAACCCGCCGAAAAGCGTAAGTTAATCGATAAGGTTTTAATAAGGCCGGAGATTGCCTATTCGGAGTCCTCCAACGAGACTGTTGCCCAGTTTATCGGTGATATGGAAGGTAAAAATCATACTGCGCTTGAAGTAAAAAAAGACACTCAGGTTCTAAATTATCCTGGCTATGGGATTTATAAAAAACAGGTTACAACTTCATGGGCTGTTAAAAATTTAATTACAAAATTACCACGATGGTCTTGGCAGGATGGACTAGAAATATCTAATAATGATGAATCATATAAGTCATTATTAAACGCCTACAATGCATTATATATATCGTTTAAAAATAAAGACCTCGATAATGTTAAACGAATAGCAGAGCTACGTTCAAAAGAATTGGCAATTGCTTATTATCTGGGTGATGCGGAAGCCGGGTTCGACTATTCAGCTATGGGGAAAGACATCGACCACCCAACAATAAAGCTTTATGAAGAGCTATATCTTGATTATACAAAATTTGAATTATTTGGAAATAATAAAATGGCAAGAATAATGGGTGGAGCCCATGCTCATCCAATTGTATTTGTAGATGAAGAAACCGGGCAACCCATCTTTAACCAATTCATGTGGTACAAAAACAAAAATAACGAATGGGTTTTGATTCGATAATCCGTGGAAAATTTTTCTCTCAATAATTAGAGAGTATTTAATTCGCCAATTTTAAATTCAGAGCAATTCAAGAGTGTACGGTTCAGTAGGTAACCCGGGGATATAATGCTTGAATAGGTGGTAATAAATTAATGGCTAGATTTTATCGAGTGGTAATACCAGAATATCCACACAATATCAAAAAACCAATCTCACTTTTCATAACATCTTTTATATTTGCTGGAGTAATATGCATGAGTACAGCTTTCGGTTCTGGCAATGATTTTACCAATTATAGAAAAGCCTGGTTTACCATTGAATTCGAAGCCCAACAAATGGGGTTGGATATTCGAGTGAATGATATCCCGGTATTTAATATTGATAATACCGGTTTAATGACATTAGAAGTCCCCATTAATCAGTTTATTATTAATGGTGATAATGAGATTAAGGTTATAGCTCATCCATTATTCGATGAGGATGATGAACAAATGGATGATTTTGTAGCAGGTACGAAAGTTGAGGTAGGACTTTATATTAGAGATGATGGAGAGCCTGCAGAGAAACGGAAATTGATAGATAAAGTTTTAATCCGACCTGATCTTGCCTATCTAGATTCAACACATGAAGCTGTTGACCGATTTTCAGGTGAGGAGGGCTCTGAGAATAATACAGAGCAAAAAGTGACCAGGGATGCTCACGTTCTGGATTATCCTGGTTATGGCAATTTCAAAAAACAGGTTGTAACAACGTGGGATGTAAAAAATGTTTCAACAAACTTTCCCCGCTGGGCCTGGCAGGATGGAAAAGAAATAATTGACGATGAAGCCACATATAACTCTCTACTTGCTGCGTATAAAGTCCTATATGATGCATTTCAAGAAAAAGACCTGCATAAAATTGAAGATATCTTACATACTCATTCCTCTGAGAGGGCAGTAGCTTTTCACTTAAAAGATGCCGAAGCTGGCTTTGATAATTTATCTCTGGAAAGATTTATAGATCACCCGACAATTAAGTTGCATGGTGAGCTTTTTGTAGAATATACAAAGCTTGATATTTTTGGAAATAATAAGCTTGCGAGAATAATGAGCGGTGCTCATACACAACCTATTGCTTTTATAGATGAGGAAACTGATCAACCCTATTTACCACAATTTATCTGGTACAAGAATAGTAATAATGAATGGATTCAAATACGATAGTTTTTTAAAAAGTTATTTCGTTAAAAATAAATATATCGCTGGGAAAAGTGGGAGAAGGAAATTTAATTGAAAATGCAGACGGGGCTAATCATTACAGTTGTTTTTGTGATTATTACAGTTTTCTGGTGGTTAAAAAGTGGTAACTGGAAAAAAGTAGACGGGCAAATTCAAAGTTTCGACATCGTACAGTAATAATCAATGGCAAACGGAATAAAAATCAAGCACGAAAAAATAAGTATTTAAATAACTCTGAAAGTACTAAAACACTAGATGTTCAAAGATGTAAAGAATTCCATGATAAATGGATCTGGATTCAGCCGGGTAAAAAAGAGTTTCACAAAGATTACATCATTGAAACCACCTAATGCTAATGTTTAGGATGAGTTACTAAATATGACTAGATTAATTATTGCTTTAATTATTTCCGCTGCTTTAACAGGAGCTTTTTATATGAATACCGCTTTTAGTTCAGATCATGATTTTACTAACTATAATAAAGCCAGGTTTACTATAGAGTTTGAAGCTCAACAAATGGGGCTGAATATTCGTTTGAATGATATTCCGGTTTTTAATATTGATAATACTGGCTTTATGACACTTGAAGTACCAGTAAATCAATATATTTTAAATGGAGATAATGAAATAAAAGTCATAGCGCACCCTCTTTTTGATGATGAAGGTGAGCAAACAGAATCATACATAAGTGATACTGAAGTAAAAGTTGGTTTATATGTTAGAGAAGATGGTGAATCCACTGAAAATCGAAGGTTAATTGATCAGGTTTTGATTAAACCGGAAATTGCTTATATAGAAGACTCCAGGAAGCCTGTTGCTAAGTTTATAGGTTCTGTTTCAAATGAAAACCATACTCCCTTAGTCACTACAAAAGATGCACAGATTTTAGATTATCCTGATTATGGAGTTTTTAAAAAGCAAGTTGTGACAACCTGGACAGTTAAAAACATCAAGACAACGTTTCCTAGGTGGTCATGGCAAGATGGAATTGATATTTCTGATAATGAGAGCACCTATGAATCACTTCTTCAAGCATATGGAGAATTACATCAAGCTTTTGCAACACATGATCTTGATGCAGTAAAGTCTATTGTAAAATACAATTCTCGAGAAAGAGCAATCGCTTTTCATTTAAACGATGAAGAGGCAGGTTTTGACAATCTTTCTTTAGAGAAATATATTAACCATTCAACTATAAAACTCTATGAGGATCTGGCTTTAGATGGTGCTAAACTTGAAATTCTCGCCAATGGAAAATTAGCTAGAATCATGGATGGCGGTGATATTCAACCTATCCTTTTCGTTAACCATGAAACTGAGTTGTTTTATCAACCTCAATTTCTATGGTATTTAAATAAACAAAATAACTGGGTTCAAATTAGATAGCCCGATAAATTATCGAATTTTAAATGAAGACCGGACTAATCATTGCAGTTGTTTTTGTGACTATTACAGTTTTCTGGTGGTTAAAAAGTGGTAACTGGAAAAAAGTAAACGGACAAATACAAAGCTTCGACATCGTGCAGGAATATGGCTCACCTGGTTCTGGTATGTCTGATCATGAAGGCCTTTTCCGCTATAGAGTTAATATTGAATACACATATAATTTTGCTGGCCAGCAATATAGGGGCACACAAATTTCCCCCGGAATACCCAATGTTTTTTCCAGTGAATCTATAGCCAGGAGTACAATCGATGAACTCAGATCCGGGCTACAGATATCTGTTTACTTTAATCCTTCAAATCCAGACAAATCAGCTCTAATTACCAGCCAGCAATTTGAGACTAAATCGATAGTGATCATGGCTTTAACGATTCTTTCAGTAATTATGTTTGTCGGTGGCGGAGTATATGTTTTTAATAAAATATAATCTGTGAGAACTCTTTTACCATCCATTAAGGAAATCATTATATGGCTGCTACCCTTTGTAGGGTTGCATTTCTACCTGAATGATATATATAACCTGACTTTATATGATCTTGCATTGTGGTGGTTAAATAACTTTTCCACCACCGAAGATGCCTATGCCAGAGTAATCGCATTTACCATTTTATTCCTGCTATTTTCATTACCTGTAACCAGTCTTATCAATACCATTTTCTTAGGCATTTTAGGACAAAGGCAGACATTGGTTTTTTTAGGTTACTCGTCAAAAAATATGGCTATGTACTATCCGGCGGATGATAGCAATCACACCGTGTTTTCCGGCTACGACTATGAAAGAGAATTTAATTATAGTTTTAATGATGTCAATCGCTTGCAGTCATTTATAAGAATGCCATTCGCTGAAAATACCACCGGCATAAAAAAACAACATTTACACCCCTATTCAATCTTAAGTCGTATCATGTTTTCGGTATTTCTATTTTTACCTGCATTAGCTTCAATTCATGCTATCGCGCTACCCGCGTATATTCCTGTAGCTAATGCTTGGCTGGTTCTCACCGGTGACTCGATGAAAAGCTTTGATCAAGTGATATCCCTTTTTTATTTAGATAGGCATTCATCAACTGTAGTATTTTTTGGCAGCGTATTTCTAGCGATGTTTTTTTCAAAAAAGCTTCAAAATGATGAAACAGGAAAAATTATAAAGCCGTTACCAAAAAATATTGTGGCGGGGAATAATGTAGTTGGTAAACCTTTACAAATTGAGCCAATATACGACAAACAATACGATCAATTTAAAAGAAAATATGTGACATTTGATACGGGTTTCCGCTGTGTAACATTTGAATTTGGTGATCATTTCAATCCCCCGGTCTATGTCTCTTTTAAATTCGACAAAAATGTATACCCGGAACTTTCTGATAAGGTTAAAGCAAATATTAAATCGGCTACCTCTATGGAAATGGCAGTGACGTGTAAGTTGAGATTGAAGGTGATTGAAGGCGAGGAGAAGCTAGAAAATTGAACCCACAAGTAAGTCTTAAAGTTAGCCACTAGCGCAAAATCGAGTCAGAGAGCAATTCTTTCTAATATTGGAGAGTATTAAAATAAAAAAGAAATCACTCATCAGTTTCCCATGTATTAAAAAGGAAATTAATCTTAAGAAAATTCTGAATAATTGAATTATTACTACTCCATTAGTGAAGTAAGCCACCAGACAAAAGGGGTGCTTCATCCTATACCTGCTCACTCAACAACCCTATAATGGAACCTAATACTTGCCGAAAACCTGATACATTCATGATATTTAAATCCCGCTGGGCCTTGCTGGTCCTGATTCCGCTGCTGATGCTCACCACCTTGACCGCAGGTGCGGAAGGCAGGACTAAAGAAAACATCGAGCGCATCGTGCGTGACTACCTGATTGCAAACCCCGAAGTTATTGTCGAAGCGCTCACTGCCATGCGTCAGCGTGAGAAAGCGGCCGAGGCGGCGGCAACCAGCAAAAAATTATCCAACCTGCGCGATGAACTGGAGCAGGCGGAAGCGGATCCTAACGGCGGCAACTCCGAAGGCACCATTACCCTGGTCGAATTCTTCGACTACAACTGCGGCTACTGCAAACGCGCCAACAACACCCTCAAAGCCTTGATCGAAGCCAACCCCAACATGAGGGTCGTCTACAAGGAGTTCCCAATTCTGACTGCAACCTCAATGACAGCCGCCAGGGCATCGCTAGCGCTGAATGCGCTTCACCCCGAAAAATACGAGGTGTTCCACCGCCTGCTACTAGAGCGGAAAGACGGCCTGAAAAGCGACAGTGACGTATGGCAGGCCATCGCGACACTCGATGGCGTTGATGTCGACGCTATTAAGGCCGAAAGCAAGAAAGCCTGGGTTCGTCAGACCATTGCCGATAACCATCAGTTGGCTCAGCAGTTGGAGATTACGAGCACTCCCACCTTTGTGGTCGGCGATAGCATAATGCCTGGCGCCTACCCTCAGGTTAACCTCCAGGCCGCCATCGATAAACTATTAAAGACGCCTAACAATTGAAAAGGAAATGAAAAACCGGGTCAGAGAACAATACGATCTAATATTAGCGAATAATGTTCTCTGATCCGGGTTTTCGATAGCTGAAGGTAATGTCGCACACCTCAGCATAATATAAGCGAGGTACCGGCTGCGGCTGCAGTGAGACAGGAGTTTGTAACAGATGCCAAAAACAGTATTGCATCGGCTGCGGGTAGTGAAGGTTATGTCCAGCTCCTGCAGACAGTGACTATAGCGACGGGCTAACCGCCGGATATTGGTGTGTGCAGTGAACCATTGAAGATGGTGTACCAAACGATGTAGATAGTGAGGTGAATCAACACATCAGTGATCCGGGCGGTATTTCTATTGTGGGTAAATACATGGGCCCGTATTACTCACTGATTCCCAGGCCGAGAGTCAACCGTAGGGAATTCCATGGTTTAGCCGCGGCCAATAGCGAACAAGGTGTCGAAATAACTCCTTACAATGCGTTTAAAATTGCAATGCTTCGAATCTATTGCTGTATTGTGCCAATATAGAAAACCAGTTCCAGGATTCTAGCCTGTGCCGAGCAGGCGGGACCCGTGTAATATGGCCCATAAGATTCAATTATCTCTCGGCTGAACTTTTCTCCCCAAATAGGCATATCCTGTGAGCCATGAGCTCTGATTCTTTCTGGATCCCTTATCCATGCATAGACTTCTTGAAGTGGATATTTGCCACCATTTCTTTTACTGATAGTCGTTAAGTCAGCCGGTTTTTGTTTTAAAATATCTATTATTGATCCAGCACCTTTTCCATCTGCTCCATGGCAGGCTGCACAGCTTTTCAGAAATGCCGCTTCACCAATATGCGATGTTCCCAGATCTTCTTGTGCAGAAACTCCAAACACTGTTAGAAGTGAGATTGCTCCTAATAACAGACGAATATTTCTATAAAAAATAGATTTAAACATGATTATCTCCTTATCAGAATTTCCATAATGAATAATATTCTTACTAAAATAAGGTTTTTTGAGTAAATGAATTCAGCATGACTTGAATCAATTCTATTGAATATAAAAGATGAGAAATGGTTAATTTTTCGATTTGCGCTAACACATGAAAACTGCTGAAGAGTTTTTACTCTACAATCTTTTTGTAAAACCCGGACTCTGGGTGTGGTTATCGAATTGTAAGAATTAGAGAGCTATTCTAATCTGGGTCAGACCCAGTTAATATTCAACTGTTGGGTGAAAATACAAACTGACTAAGATGGTTTACGAAACAGAAGGTTATCCAGTAATACGAGCGGTCAACTGCTGAATCCAGTTTAAGGGATCAAATTAACAGGAAAAACTAGCTTTGAGGAAGACAATCCTGAGTAAATTGATTTTTTGTACAGTTTTATTTTTTGAGCAGATTAAAGCGGTAATTGTCTATAAGCATATGTTTCGAGAAATCCCGGGGCATTATAAGGTTGATTTTATCGTCAAATAACCGGTTAAAGTCTTTATAACCTACGAATTTTGGATACGATATCATCGTAAACAAAATAGCTGACCTGGCCCAGGCCCGAATGGTATTTCCGCAATTCGTACAGTGCTAAGAGAGGCTTAATCCGGGCAATGCTAAATAATCCCTGCATTTAGGCTTGCTGTCATTAGTAGTCCCAAATCATAACATTGATCGGCGAACTCACTACGATACTGGCCGTGTAGAATCAATGTAGGTTGAACCGGTTTCCACCTGAGGCCTTTGCATATGTTTTCAACGGCGCGTTTGGTTCCTGTGCCGTCTAGACCGGCGCGGATGAATAACGCATAAGGCAAGGCCTCGGTCTTGTCCAGACAGGGATAATAAATTCGGTCGAAAAAGTCCTTCAATGCGCCGCTCATGTAACCGAAGTTTTCTGTTGTGCCGAGGATGAGCGCATCGGCCCATAGAACGTCATCAGCGCTGGCTTCGAGCGGTGGTATGTGACGGACTTCGACACCATCCAGTTCTTCTGAACGAGCACCACGCAGCGTTGCCTGAACCAGTGTGCGGGTGTTTGGAGACGGTTGGTGTGCAACGATCAATAGTTTTTTATCATCGCTCATTGTGAAGAGTCAAATGTGAGTTTATCAATCTTGATGCTATCACGATATAAGCCATCTCGCCGAGCGTCAGGGTATTGTCAGACTAATCCGGGTCGGACTCAGGTATATGTAGTAATCTGAAATTAATCGCTTTTCCTAAGCCTCTTCATGAGACTGTGTTGGTTTGACTCCGAAGACTGGTAGAGCATGACAGGCCCTAAAACTATCGTAGCTACAACCCTCACAAAAACCCATTAAAAACCCAACCGGCTGCTGTTTAGGCTTTGCAATCCACAACAGATTGCTTTGTTCACGTAAAAGATTAAATCGTTGATCGTCCATCGCACTTAACACAGCAACTGATTGATGATTTAACGAAATAATCAGATCCGTATCAGAGGGATGAAAATCACGAATATTGATGGAATTCCGATTAACCACCCCTACCCTCCTTAAATTTGGGCAGGTCATCACAAAGATCAATCCAGTCAGCCTTATAAGCCGTGAAGATATGTGCATCTGGCCGTTCGCTAATAGGATCATCCAGTGCGCCCAGAGAAAATTCAATAAGACCGTTATCCTCGCCAGCGGGTTTAAAGGTAAGACTGGAGCCACAAACACTACAAAACTGGCGGGTGGTTCCATTAGGAGCATGATAACTCTTAAGCAGATCAGCACCTTTTAACCAGCGAAAATTGTCAGAGCTTGTTTCGCCAAAGGTAGCAAAAGCCGCACCGTGAAACTTACGGCACATACTGCAATGACAATGTCCCATCTGTGGTGACAAATGACTTGCTTCGAATTGAATAGCACCGCACAGGCAGGAGCCATGGTAAAGCTTGTTAGATGCAGGATTCATGGATAGGAGCTCATAAAATTAAATTATATATAAAAAACTGATGATCCATCCACGGCCTCTACATTTCAAGCAAATTTGGCTTCCTGACACCGGTCTGGACCGTTAACATTTAAGGAAACCATGTATAAATTACGGCAGAATCATGCTTAATTAAATTTTTTCAAGGCTGGAAATTCTGATCAGAATGCAGTGACTGGCAAACTCATAAAGATGTTTAATAACCAATCGCCTCAACTGCTAATTTATGAGTCTTGTATAGACCGCCTGAATAATCCTTATAATCCATTGAGCTATTTTCCTGAAATTTTGCTATAAACTGTATTGCAGTTGAAAAATCTAAGGGTTAATAGGAAAACGAATGTAGTAGGATGTCATTTTCCTCTCATTTTTGGTGGCGGTTCAGTCCTCAAAAAGGTGGTGCTTTCAGACCTCATAGATATCTGTTTTTTTACAGAGTTACTATAAATCAAAAGGAATTTATCAATTATGAAGGCAGTTTTGTGAAAAAAATTAAACTATATTGTCCCTCAAATGATTTGCTTTGCCTTAATGGGATGAGCTCAAAATGGTAAGTAAAATTATCCTGTTAGTGGATGATAATCCTGCCAACCTGAAGTTGCTTGTTGACGTCCTTGAGGGCCAGGATCTCAAGATAGCTGTCGCGCAAAGCGGAGAACAGGCTCTTCGACGTCTTAAACTAGATAATCTCCCTAAACCAGATCTCATTTTACTGGATGTTATGATGCCAGGTATCGATGGCTATGAGACCTGTCGTCGCATCAGATTAGAACAGGATCTGATCGATATCCCAGTCATATTCTTAAGCGCAGCATCAGAAACATCCGATATGGTGCATGGTTTTGCCATGGGTGCTGTAGATTACATTACCAAACCGATCAATTTTGCAGAAGTAGTGGCCCGAATAAATACCCATCTCGAGCTTTCGGGCCTACGCAAAGAGCTTGATATGCGTATCAGTGAGCGCACTCAGGAGTTAGTTGATGCTAACGCCTCTTTACGCCATGAAATTGAGGAGCGTAAGCGAGTTGAGGAACAGGTTAGATATATTGCTACTCATGATTCGTTAACCGAGCTGCCTAATCGAATGTTGTTAGTGGAACAACTCAACCAGCTTATCTCTCGGGCGCAACGATGCGATGAGCAGATTGCATTAATGTTTCTAGATCTGGATCAATTTAAAATTATTAACGACTCATTGGGGCATCATGTTGGGGATTTGCTGCTAACAGATGTTGCTAACAGGCTAAAAAGCGCCTTACGCAATGAAGATATTGTTGCCAGGCTGGGTGGTGATGAGTTTGTCGTTTGTCTTCCTGTGCACAGTAAAGAGAAAGATATTATGGCGATGGCCAGGAAAATATACGATTCTCTTCGACAGCCATTTGAAATGAATGATTTGAAATTTCATATAGGTGCCAGCATTGGTATAGCTGTTTACCCGATAGACGGCATGGATGTGGAAACCCTGTTGAGCAATGCTGATACCGCCATGTATTTCGCCAAGCAATCGGGGCGAGCTGAAATCAAAATGTATACCAGCGAATTAAACAGGACTGTGCAGGACCATCTTAACCTTTCCAATTTACTCATAGAGGCGATTCATAATCAGGAATTGTTTATGGAGTACCAGCCTCAGATGGTTCTAAGTACAGGGAAAATCATAGGTGCAGAAGCGCTAATGCGATGGCGCCGAAGTGATGGTATTTATATATCTCCACAAGAATTCATCCCGGTAGCTGAAGCAAATGGACTGATCAAGGAGCTTGGAGCGATGGCCTTACGTCAGAGTTGTGCGGAATTAAGACGCTGGCATGATGCAGGTTACGATGACTTAAGAATGTCAGTGAATATTTCGGTTCCGCAGTTACACTCAGAAGGCTTTGAAGAGAACGTGCTTGCTATTGTTGAAGAGTTTCAGATACCTCCTAATCTGCTTGAACTGGAGATAACCGAAAGCCTGCTGATGCAGTACAGTAAAACTAACCTGGGTATTCTGCATACGCTTTCAAATTTAGGTATTGGGTTTTCAGTTGATGATTTTGGAACAGGGTATTCCAGTCTTGCCTATTTACAGGACTTTCCCGTCAGCGAGTTGAAGATTGATAAGTCCTTTGTAAAAAACATTGGTACAGAGCATGGCAATGCGATTCCGTTAGCCATTATTGCAATGGCTCATACTTTGAATCTGAAAGTGGTGGCTGAGGGGGTTGAAATAAGTGGCCAGGAGGAATTTCTGAAATCAATGGGTTGTGATTATGCGCAAGGATTCTATTACAGTAAGTCCGTATCAGGGGACAAATTTCTGGAGATGTGCAGTAAGGGGATCTCCCCCGCCGATTTTTGCAAATAATATTGTTGTAGCAGGAGAGTCATGATCTGGATATATTTGAGAGGCATAACATAGCGGGCTCGTCAGCAGCCTGAATTACTAACAGGTATTGAAGCAGCCTAGAGGATAGTGAAAATGAGAAAGCAAATACTTCATCAAAACAAGCTGATTCTGGTGGCGATAATACTATCCTTTTGCGGGATTTCGGGCTTGACTACCTCCTCTGCTTTAGCCGCCCCCGCGCCAGAGTCAATAACACAGCCTTCAACACCCCCTGCTCAGGTAGACAGGCGAAAAGTCATTAGCATGTGGATGCATAATATACCAGGTAGCGTAGAGGGCGAAGCCTTGAAGGTAAGCATCAATGAGTTTGAGCAGAAGCAAAGCGATTACAAAATAGAACTATTTGCAATACCTGGTGAACTTTATGCTAATCGGGTCGCTGCTAGTGCCCTGTCGGGTGGTCTACCCTGCGTCTTAGAGTTTGATGGTCCCTATCTATATAATTATGCCTGGTTGGGCTACCTGCAACCTATAGACCGATTTGTGTCCGCGGAGTTAAGAGCAGATTTCTTGCCCTCAATTATTGCTCAGGGAAGCTATAACGGAAGGCTTTATAGCCTGGGGCAATTTGACTCCGGTCTGGCTATCTATGGCAATCGTAGTTATCTGCAAAAGGCTGGGGTGCGCATACCCAGCTTTAATAAGCCATGGAGCCTGGCTGAATTTGAGCAGGCTTTGGAAAAATTGACCGCACTACCAGAGGTGGAACATGCACTTGATCTTAAAATTAACTACGGCCGCGGAGAGTTTTATACCTATGGGTTTTCACCTATCCTGCAATCCTTTGGTGGTGACTTAATTGATCGGCAGAGCTACCAGAAAGCCAGCGGAGTGCTGGATGGCCCTCAGTCGGTAGAGGCGATGCAGCATTTTCAGAGTTGGTTCCAGAAAGGCTGGGCTAGCAATTCTAAAGACACAGATGATGCATTTTACGGATCTAAAACAGCTGCGCTGTCCTGGGTGGGCCACTGGATGTACAATCCACATGTAGAGAGTTTGGGGAAAGACCTGGTTCTACTGCCTATGCCTGATTTTGGGCATGGATCCCGTACGGGTATGGGGTCCTGGAATTGGGGGATATCCAGCAATTGCTCGGCTTCGGTCGGTGCCTGGCGCTTTATTGAACATCTGCTTTCAGCGAAAGAGATCCTACGCATGACGGATGGCAATGGTGCGGTGCCTGCCCGACAATCAGCCCTGGCGCAATCAAAGCTGTATGGTAAGAACGGCCCCCTGCATCTGTATGTGCAACAGCTTGAAAGCGATCGAGCCGTTCCTCGGCCAATTACACCAGCATATTCGACCATATCCAGGGTCTTTGCCGAAGCCGTGGATCACATCGTCAATGGAGCAGACGTGCAGTCAGAGCTAACCTGGGCAGCACAGGAAATTGATCAGGATATCAAAGACCACAGTGGCTACCTGTATCAATAATGCAATACGTATCTGCTTGAGGTTGGAGTGAAAGTTTCGGGTATCAAGCTTAAATTACTGCGAGTTTTTGCTCTGGTACTGATCCTTATTACCGCGTTAAATGTAGGTCTGGGGATCTACCTGACAAATCAACAGAGCGAGCGAGAGGCTTTTAGCGGTCTGCTTCGACAAGCCACCTTGCTGGAAAAAGATTTACAGCTAGAGCTGGCGAAGCTACGAGCCATCGCGCAAAAGGAAACGGCTGGAGTCGCTAATATGAGCGACCTGAGTACGCTGTATTCTCAGATCCTGCAGATGTCCGATGCGCAGCAGGTATCAAATCTTGCACGATCATTTGGTTTCAATAAATTGATTTCGATAAATCGACTGCAGGTGGTGCTGCGCTCGGCTGGTTTTTCCAGCATCGCTGTCTATCTGGACAATGAGCTTAGCCATTATGTGACGAAAACCGAAGCAGGCATGAGTATGTTTCGCAACGGTGAAAAGGCCATCATCAGGACTAGTCAAAACTCACCCGAAGAGTTGAATAATTGGCCCAACTGGTCTGAGGGCGACATTTCTCAACTAATCCCCCCCAGTGTATTGGCGCCAGATAAACCAACCGTTTCCTTTGATTTTTCGGCACCGCATTGGGTAGTGATGCAAATTACTATTCCAGTACAGGCAAACATTTTAAACGTAATGAGAAGCAATATTGTTTCTGGTTCCCCACAAGGAATGCTGATCGAAGGTATGGCCATCGCCAGTCCAGAAACACTCAACAGAAAGCCGGCGGATCAGAAAAAGCCACGCGTGATTGGGGCCTTTGTGTTCAAGAAAGTATTTGATACAGAATTTCTGCATCATCTGTCACAGAAAACGGGATTTCTGCCGGCCCTGTATTCACCGGATGGATTGCGACATATCCAGATAGTGGATATGAAGATGGCCCCGGCCGAGCTGGCACAATGGGTACAGCAGGTTAAAATGGCAACTAACACTGAGCAACCGCTGCAGAAACGTAGTCTGTTGGTAGAACAGGAAACCTATTATCAAGCCCTGACACTGTTACGATATGAAGGTGAACCTCGGCTGATTATAGGCTTTGCTCAGTCAGGGGCAAGCGCTGCCCAGAGAGTACGGGAAATAGTGGTCGGTCTAATGGGTATAGCCGCTCTGGTTTTGATTTTAGCCGGGGTATTGGGCTATGTGCTGTTTGATCGTCTGGTTAAGCCGATAGTGACCTTAACTGATGTCGTTTCCCATATTGGTTTGAATACTCAGATTAAAGGTTCTGCGCCGGATAAAACGACGATTGTTTCAGATAAGCTGGTTGAGATTGACCTTCACGCCAGCGATGAAGTGGGCCAATTAACCGACGCCTTCAACGCCATGATCAGGCAACTCCGGCAATCATTTGAGACACTGGAACAACGCGTAGACGAACGGACTCAGGAGTTACAGGTAGCCAAAGAAAAGGCCGAAGTTGCTAACCGCGCCAAGAGTACCTTCCTTGCCAACATGAGCCACGAACTGCGTACCCCGTTGAACGCTATCCTCGGATTTTCCAACCTGATGAACAAGGATCCATCGCTGCCCGAAAGGTTACATCATAATTGCAATATTATTAATCGTAGTGGCGAACACCTGCTAACGCTGATCAACGATGTACTGGAAATGGCTAAGATAGAGGCCGGCCAGGTACGCCTGGAGAATGCGCCATTTGATCTGGACAATATGGTGCAGGATGTTAGCGATATGATGCGCCTGCGCGCGGAAAACAAGGATCTGCAGTTACATCTGGATCAGTCATCGCAGCTCCCTCGTTACATCATAGGCGACGAGGCGCGCCTGCGCCAGATCCTGATCAATCTAATAGGGAATGCCATCAAAGCTACCCAGCAAGGGGGCGTGACATTGCGCTTCAGGACGAAGCAAAACAGGGTTTCCCATCTGTTAATCGAGGTTGAGGATACGGGCATAGGTATCAGTCCAGAAGATCAACAGCTTATCTTTAATCCCTTTGTACAGGTGGGAGAACAGGGTGGTAGTAAGGGTACGGGACTCGGGCTGTCTATTACGCGCCAGTTGGTGCAAATGATGGGCGGCAGCATCAGCCTGCAAAGCGAGGTTGATAAAGGTACGGTATTCAGCATAGAACTGCCATTGCAGGAAGCACTGAAACAGGATATCAGCAAACCGAATCAGAGTGGTAGGAGCCTGGTGACTGCCCTTGCGCCGGGACAACCTGAATACCGTATCCTTATTGTCGAAGACCAGCCAGACAATCAATACCTTCTTTCTGAAATTATGGAGAGTGTTGGCTTCCAGATAAAGCTGGCGGAAAATGGTGAGCAGGGTGTACAACTGTTTCAGAGCTGGCATCCACATTTAATCTGGATGGATATACATATGCCGGTGATGGATGGCATGCAGGCCTCACGACGTATCCGGGAATTACCTGATGGCAAAGAGGTAAAGATTGTCGCGGTGACCGCATCGGCCTTTGAAGAGGAGCGCAATGAAATTCTTAAAATCGGTATGGACGATTATGTGAGCAAACCATACAGAGCGGCGTTAATATACGATGTGATATCAAAACACCTGGGCGTTAAATATCAGTACGGAACTACAGCGTCAAAGGCGCAAGATGAGCATGTAGTATTAACCCCGCAGATGCTGAAAAAGTTACCAGAGGTGCTGCGCAGTGAGCTCATTGAGGCGCTGGATAGCCTGGAGCCCGAAAGTATTGAGGCAGTGATCCAGTGCACCGAGGCGCTTGACCCGGTGTTACACAAGACTCTCAGCCAGCTTGCCAGTAGCTATGATTACCCTGGCATATTAAGAGCCCTAAACAGGGCTGAATAAGCAGTCTGAAGATCTCAGGCTGAGGCGTTTATTGTTCATACACGGCTGTGCAAACTGGGCTATATATCGTGTAAGGAACCTCTGATTAATTCAGAGGTTCCTGCGGTACAGGGATTTGCCAGTAAAAAAATAGATTTTCACACTCAGAAATCTGAAGAGTATGGAGATATAAAGTAAAAGCAAAAGCAGTAGAGCTTGCATCCCGTTGTTGGCAGGCAGATTATTAGAGCTCGACGAGCTAAAAGGTATTCGGTTCATTTACAGGTGAAAAGTCATGCACAAGAACGTTAGTTATCTAATAATTTTATTCATGCTAGCACCCGTGCTAACGGCTTGTGATCCACCCAGTGAACCCATTGCTAAAAGCCCACCAGCCAGTATAGCGCCTGAATCAGCGCCTACTAAGATTAAGCCTCCATCAGCAGCAGTTAACGGGAAGCAAATTGTGACGGTATGGTTTAATGCCGGTACCGGTAATGCTTTAAAAGCAATGGAACTCAATCTAAAGGACTTTAACAAGGAGCAGGATCGCTACTCAGTCGAGATGACACTGGTGCCAGAAGGCATTTACACTGACCGCATCCTGGCTGCCGGGCGCACAGGTGATCTGCCCTGCCTGCTTTTCTTTGACGGACCTATGGTTTCATATCTGGCCTGGCTGGGTTACCTGCAACCCATAGACCGCTTTGTGTCAACACAGATGAAGGCCGATTTCCTGCCCTCTATCATTGCCCAGGGAACCTACAATAATAATCTGTATACTCTGGGTATAGTTGATTCTGGTCTGGCGATGTATGGCAATCGCCAGTACCTAAAGGCAGCTGGCGTACGCATACCTACCATCCAGCAGCCATGGGATCTGGCCGAGTTTGAAGCGGCTTTAGAAAAACTGGCCGCAGTCCCAGACGTTGAATATCCACTGGATATGAAAATCAACTACGGGCGCGGCGAATTTTTTACCTATGGTTTTTCACCCATCCTGCAGTCTTTCGGCGGTGACTTGATTGATCGCAATAACTACCAGACTGCTAAAGGCGTACTGGATGGTCCTCAATCCGTTAAAGCTATGCAGCATTTTCAGAGCTGGTTCCAGAAGGGCTGGGCTAACCCCAGCCCACAGGGAGATACGGCTTTTGCTTCTGGCAAAGCGGCGCTTTCCTGGGTAGGACACTGGACCTATAGCAACTATGCGGATGCTTTGGGCGAAGACCTGGTTGTCATCCCCATGCCTGACTTTGGCAATGGGCCCAAAACTGGTCTGGGCGCCTGGAATTTTGGTATCACCAGTTCCTGCCAGAACCCTGAAGGGAGCTGGGCGATCCTGGACTATATCCTGCAACCCGACAAGATTGTGCGCTGGACAGATATCCACCCTGGTGTACCGGCGCGCAAATTGGCACTTGCCAGGTCAGAGCTTTACCAGCCAGGTGGGCCTTTAAACATGTATGTTCAACAGATAGAAGCCGGTTGGGCTGTGCCTCGTCCCCTTACGCCAGCCTATGCAACAATCACCAAAGTCTTCGCCGAGGCGGTAGATAATATAATTAAAGGGGCTGATGTGCAGACAGAACTTAGTAAAGCAGCCGAAAAGATTGATCGGGACATTCAAGATCATAACGGTTATGCTCATCGGTAGTGTTGAACGGATGAGCGACGAGCCCCTGTTTTTTATCAACTGATTGATTGAGGGACGTGCGTCGATTACCGATGCAAATCAATAGTGAAAATTGTAAGTATTAAATACAAACTACTGGCTATCTTTGCGGCATTTCTGTCAGCGGTTACGTTGATTAATGCCCTGCTGGCTTCATACCTGATTAACCGCGAGAGTCAGGCAGAAGCCTATAACCGATTGTCACGTGAGTTGATCGTATTTCAAAACGATCTACAGGAAATGCGGAACCGCATGTCTAATGTGTCTATGCAAGCCGCGCGTGACGAAAAGAATCTTAGTGATATGGCTGTTTTATACAGCCAGCTACTCAAGCTGAAGAATCAACCCAGCGCATTTCTCGACAGCGCTGTTAGTCTTAACAGGGTCACATCCTTAAACCGCTTACAGTTAATCCTGCTCTCCGCGCGTCTGTCCAGTGTGGCGGTGTATCTAGATGATGGTTTGTCACATTTTGTGACGCCGCAGGCGGCGGGCATGATAGAGCGACACGATAGTCAAACTATGGTGGTCGGGATTCAGCAGGACAGAAATGATGGTAAGGTAGCGCTGGATGACTGGCGTAACTGGTCAGAAATCCCTCTGCCAGGCTCAATCCATCGCCACCTTCCCAGTGTGGACAGGGTGACGGTTAGCTTCGATTTTCCTGCAGAAGAGGTTATCGAGCTGCACGTGATAGTGCCGATTCAAGGTATGATTCGCCAGTCTTTTAACGAAGTCATTGCCGAAAACCTAAGCATAGCTACACCAACGACAGCTTTGCAAGCCCAGCTAACGCAGGAGGACTCACCGGTAAGGATCGGTATGTTCGTTTTTACTCAGGTATTTGACAAAGGCTTTCTGCAAAATATTTCTGAGAAGACGGGGTTGTTGCCGGCTATTATCTCCGCAGATGGTCAGCAGCGTGTGCAATTGGTAGATCTGGCTATACCAACTGAAGATTTGTCTGCGCAAAGAGACCCGCTTATCCAGTTGCAGACCGTAAATATTGGAGGGGATTCCTACTACCAGGCTTCTATGCCCTGGCAGATAGCAGAGGATGGTAGCTCGCTCATTCTGAGTCAGGCACTTTCAAGGGAAAACACCATTGCCACCATCAGCCAAACCGTCATGGGCATTATTGCCGCGTCTGTGTTTATTCTTGTGTTGGGAGGCGCCGCCGGATACTCCTTGATCAGTAGAATCGTTGCACCGATTAGGGCGCTTACCAGGGCAGTATCTGCGATGGGTCTGGAGAAACCTGAGTTGGTGGAAGAAGAAGTAGATAGAGAGTATAGCCAGCGTATTGCTCTGGGACGGTATCTACAGCATCCAATAGCAGTCCAATCGGAAGATGAGGTCAGTGAGCTGACATCCGTCTTTAATAATATTGCAGGTCAATTGCATGCATTAATTGGGGGGCTGGAGGCAAAGGTGAATGAACGCACTCACGAGTTAGCCGATTCAAATAGGCAATTGCTATCTGCCAAGGAACATGCTGAATCAGCCAACCGTGCCAAGAGCGCCTTCCTGGCCAATATGAGTCATGAGCTTCGTACTCCACTTAACGCAATCCTCGGGTTCTCCGAACTCATGGCCAATAATCCATTACTGCACGAATCCCTGCGTGAGAACATCGAGATTATTAGTCGTAGCGGTAAACATCTGCTGGCGTTGATTAACGATGTGCTAGATATGGCCAAGATCGAAGCGGGACAGGTGAATCTGGAAAATGCAGCCTTCGATCTGGGTACTCTGGTGCGCGATATTATTGACATGATGCATCAACGTGCTTTCAACAAAGGCCTGCAATTAAGGATTGACCAGAGTTCGCAGTTCCCTCGTTTTATTATCGGTGATCAGGCCCGTCTACGACAGATTCTGATCAATCTGGTAAGCAACGCCATTAAAAATACTGAGCAGGGGGGGGTTACGCTACGTCTGGGCACAAAGGATAATAAGATCTCTCATCTACTGATCGATGTAGAGGACACTGGCATTGGCATAGCGGCTGAAGAACAGCAACAGGTCTTCGAGCCTTTTGTGCAACTGGGCGAACAGGGTACCAATAAAGGCACCGGGCTGGGGTTAACGATAACGCGTCAATTTTTACAGATGATGGGCGGGAATATCCAGCTGGAAAGTGCTCCAGGTAAAGGCTCGCTGTTCAGGGTCGACCTGCCCCTGGTTGAAGCACAGGAGGCAGATATCACTAGAGCGGAGCAGGTGATCGTTAAGGGCGAAGTGATGGCACTGGTCCCTGGCCAGGGTGAGTATCGTATTTTGATCGTGGAAGACCAGCGTGATAATCAGTTGCTACTAAGCAGGTTAATGGAATCTGTTGGTTTTAAGGTCAGGATTGCCGAGAACGGTGAGCAGGGTGTGCAACTGTTTGAGAGCTGGCATCCACACTTCATCTGGATGGATAGACGCATGCCAGTGATGGATGGCATCGAAGCCACACGACGTATCCGCGAAATGCCCCACGGCAAGAAGGTTAAGATAGCTGCAGTGACTGCCTCGGCATTTTACGAAGAGCGGGACGAAATGCTTGCTAGCGGCATGGATGACTATGTGCGCAAGCCCTACCGATCGGGCGAGATTTATGATTGCCTGTCAAGACATCTAGGCGTGAAATTTCTTTATGAGAGCGCTGTGGAATCAGACGTAATAGAACCGGATATATCGTTAACGCCGCAGATGTTGAATAGCCTGCCTGAAGCGCTGCGAAATGAGTTCGTTGAAGTGCTTGAAAGTCTGGAGTCTGAGCGCATTGAGGAGGTCATCCAGCAGGTTTCGAAGTACGATGAAGAATTACAGAGCAAACTGAAGCAGCTGGCCAGTAACTTTGAGTACACTACTATATTGAGTGCATTGCAAAACAGTGAATGAGTATTTATAAGGGAAACTCAATAGACCTGTCAAAGATTCTGAAATCAGGTTTTATTGAATAAATTCTAATAGCCCCCCGACTGTTGATGGAAGTGTTTGATGGAATTATGCCTAGTATCTTCATCTATCAAAATCTGCATGGTTGGTGCCGCAATGGCATTTTCCAGCGGATAAAAAGGCTGTGCCAGAGATAACATCATCGTGTCGTTGTACTCCATCCATGTTCAACGATCATTGTACGCTGACTTGCGGCAGCAGGAATAAACCATGAAATGAATCTCAGTAGTAATGAAGGCATTATGCCGGGCGGTGATGTGATATCAAAACCACTCGGAGTCCCGCTACTGGGACAATCAAAAATTGGAGCTAAGGATTACAACTGGAATTCATCGAAAATAAAAGCTCGCTTACGCAATAATCGTATGCCTCCATGTGTCTCCTTTTCTATTACTGGTATCTAATTTTGTAAAAGGCTCCGCTAACATTGATTCAAAATGGGAAGAACAGCTAGGAGCCCCTGTACACGCTTCACCATTAATCACAAAAAATAGACTCATAGCCAGCAATTCAACAGGAAAGATTTTTGCATTTGAGCTCAACACAGGAGCGTTAAAAATGGGTATCAAATAAGGGAGAGCGTTTTTGGGATCGCTCACTGATAGCAGATAAGAATTACATCTATGTTGGTCGTTCAGGTGGGATTTTTGAGGCTCGATCTATAGAAGATGGCAAACTGAAATGGTCTGTTGATTTAGGTATTGATGTTCAGGTACGACCTATTTTGGTAGCTGAAATTCTTTACATACCAACCACAGTTGTAGGCACGGGTTTATCCAATGACCCCAATGGCAAGGCAAAATAGTTTGCGATTGATAGTAAAACAGGCCACATTCAATGGGCACAAACCACCAAAAATTATGCGTTACAAACACCGGCCTTTAATGGTGAAAATTTATTTGTTGCTGGCAGCTACTCCGATCCATCTATAGAGGTTGATGAAGGCGGGCCTATGCGAGTTAATGCTTATAGTTTAAAAGGAAAGCCACTATGGGAATACAAAGGGCTGGATGGATTTGTCAAATCTATATTTGCTGATGAACAAACAGTTGCCTATGTGGGTTATCAGGAGTTCATCAATGCGCTTGAGTCTGAAAACGGCAAGCCCCTCTGGCGTCGTGACACCGGTAACTGGACTCCCTCACTAATAGGCAATCAAGGGATTATTTATTATGGCTCAGCAACCACTTTTGTATATGCGGTAGCATCCAACGATGGACACTAGCTGTGGAAGTTTAATATCGGCGGAGGCTCTTTTTATTATCAGCTAGGTGAACCCGTAATCAGTGATGAGCGATTGTATTTTCTGACACAAAAAGGAGATATCTATGCGCTCGAGCTGCAAACCGGTGAGATGATATGGATGGAGTCAACTCAGGTCGATGCAAGAACAGGTGTATCGGTTAATGGGAGTATGCTAGCAACAGGTGGTATTGATGGCAGTGTTCGTGTTTACCGACTGCAGTAATTAAAAATCAGGGCAAGATGCGAATGGCATTTACTTAAGAATACTCCTGTTCATTGCGAGGACGCCTGATATGTTTTGTCATCCCAGATAGTTTCGATGGGTAGTCGGTAAAAACTAGTCTTAATCGCAATCCTGGTAAT
This sequence comes from Gammaproteobacteria bacterium, assembly GCA_050295575.1. Taxonomy (GTDB): domain Bacteria; phylum Pseudomonadota; class Gammaproteobacteria; genus JACNJF01. Next base: position 27,471 of record JBNKPX010000024.1, read on the forward strand.
AGAAAATATCCATTTCATTTTAAAATATAATTGCTAATATAACTTCTCCTTGCACCCTATTTGCGATTCTTGGTTGATCCGTTCCGCCAAACTTTCTGACCTTGACCAGTTAACTGGCATAGAAAAACGTTGTTTCCAGACAGACCTGATTTCACGTCGACAATGGCGTTATCAGCTTACCCGTTCTCATGCTGATATATTGCTATCTGAAGATGATGAAGAGTTGAATAGTTATGTCATGGTTCTATATAGCCAGGCAACTTCGGTTGCATATTTGTATCCTATATCAGGGAGCCTGGGTTGATTATGTCGGATGGCGCTATGCTTTATACAACCTACAAAAGGTATACTGGTATTAATATCTAACTTTCCATGCCAACAATATGACTGTGTTAAAGATTTCTTCAAACGTTTCGCTGCCAGAAAACGAGATAGAGCTTGAAGCAATCCGTGCGCAGGGGCCTGGTGGCCAGAATGTTAATAAGGTTTCCAGTGCCATACATTGTCGTTTTGATATTGAAAGCTCATCTCTGCCCGACTTTTATAAACAGCGGCTACTAAATCTGAAGGATAAACGAATCAGTAAAGATGGCGTTATTGTAATTAAGGCACAGCACCATCGGACTCAGGAAAAAAATCGTGATGACGCTTTGTGTCGATTGGCGGAATTGATCAAGAGTGTCAACATCAGTCACAAGAAACGTATTGCTACCAAACCCTCTAAGGCTGCAAAACGAAAACGCATGGATTCAAAAACCCATAAAGGACAGATCAAAAATCTGCGTTCGAAGGTGCGCGATACTGATTAAGTAACCTCTGATTAATTCAGAGGTTACTGCGGCACAGGGATATGCCACCAAAATCGATGGCTACAATCCATTGATTTTGTGAGAAAACGAAAATCAAACTTTTCGTTTTTCGTGCTCTGATAATTTATGGAGGAATTATTCAGAGCTTTCTTAAGTTAAGATGCCCTGGCCTATAGCGCTTCAATGCGCGAACTTTGATCTTTACGGATGGTTTCCAGGAATAGATCGATAAAGGTTTGCTGATAGCGTCGAATATATTTATTTTTCAGATAGGCGATGCGGGTGGTTTCCCAGGGAAAAAGATGGCTTAGATCCTTAAAGCAAAGCTGTCGGTCAATGTTTTCATTGTAAGCCATGCTGGCGATGACCCCTATTCCCAATCCATCCAGCACATAGGTTTTGATGATGTCGGTATCCGCAGCACTGAGTACCGTATTGGGCTTAAGACGTTCTTTTTCGAAGGTTTGATTAAAACT
>JBNKPX010000024.1:28765-41828 GCA_050295575.1 Gammaproteobacteria bacterium
AGTGACAATGGGATATTGGCACAGGTCAAGCAGCGTGGGTTTTTCCAGTTTCTGAATCGGATGGTCAGGCAGGGTTATCAGGCAGCGATTCCAGCGATAACAGGGGATGCTCTCAAGCTTATCTGATTGAGCAAGTTCCTCGGTACAGATAGAAAAATCCACCACATCGTGGACGGCCCACTCAACCAGCTGTTGCGGGTTACCCTGATGCATCTGTAGTTCAACATCCGGATAACTGCGATTAAATTGATTGATTACGGCAGGTAAAATGTAGCGCGCCTGAGTATGTGTGCAGCCAATACGCAGTATACCCTGGCCCATTTGCAGTTGATCCTCAGCCAGGCGCTGAATATTTTTAAATACCCCAATCGCTTCATATGCCTGTTGTACGACCTGTTCGCCAAAAGGGGTGAGGCCAGTCATGCGTTTGCCCTTGCGTATAAATAAATCACTGCCCAGCTCTTGCTCCAGACGTTTTAACTGTTGAGATACAGCAGACTGCACCAGAAAAAGCTTCTCAGCTGTGACTGAAACATTGAAATCATTATTGATCAGGGCGATCAGAGTCTGTAATTGGCGAATATCCATTGTCGGAGTGTATCAATATATATGATATAAAATCACTATTTATTATTTTATTTAATATGTGTGACCTGTCTATAATCTTGCCATCCCATATTGGAGGCAAAATAATGCTTCAGACACAAATTCAAAGTAACACTGCTGAAAATTTACAGACCAGGCAAATACTGGATGAAGATGGCTATTTGGTTGACCCAGTCGACTGGACCCAATCTTTTACGGTACTTAGAGCGGAAGAGGCTGGTATTGAGCTAGCTCATCAGCATTGGCATCTGATTGAGATTATTCGTGATAAATACCTGAGACTGGGTGCATTACCACCGATGCGCAGCGTATGTAAGTCTGTAGGTCTCGATAAACGAGAGCTTAAGCAGCAGTTTGGCAGCTGCCTTACTCTGTGGAAAATGGCAGGATTACCCAACCCAGGTCCAGAAGCCGTAGCCTATATGAATTAAATTTTCTATGTAGACCCTATCCGCATAGAGAGTATTTAACGCCAGTATTTTACTGGCGTTTTTATGTACAGGATGTACGGGCAGATTTTTGCTCCTGCAAAATCTGCACTTCCGCCATCCATGGCGGTCGTACTTCGCGGGCGCAGGGACAGATTTATGTTCCAGACAAAATCTGCATTCCCCACATCCCTGTGGGTTATGCGCAGGAGCGACGAATGTACAGGATGTACGGGCAGATTTTTGCTCGACTCTGGCATCCTGCTTCGCCCTCGACAATAGCTCCTGCATTGTCCTACCTTCGCTCATCCTTGAGCTCGTACCTCCTCCCTCCCTGGAGTCGTGCTTCGCCCTACCACCTACGTCCGTGTAGGCGTCCTGCAAAATCTGCATTCTCCACGCCCCTGTGGCTTATACACAGGATATACGCCAAATGTATTTCTAACAGTAGTAACTCCACGCCCTATTCCAGCACAGGCAATATGAACGAAGCTTTATATGTTCCTTGAACTAGGTCATGTAATTTGTGATTATTGTCTATAGGCTATAAAAATAAACCATAAACAGTTCCAGAGGAGTAAATCCCATGATGGGTCGAGTATCTTTAGTGGCACATCGAGGCCAACCTTCGTCTTTTCCTGAAAACAGTCTACAGGGCTTTACACATGCACTCATGGCTGGCGCTAAATATGTAGAAACCGATGTACAGATCACCGCCGATGCAATCCCTGTGCTGAGTCATGATGCACATCTGCTGAAAGCGACGGGCAAACAAATCATTGTTGCAGATCACGATTTTAACGTGATCAGTAACCTGCCCGCCGGGCATGCCGAGAGTTTTGGCGATACATATCAGGATTGTCGAATTGCAACGCTAGAACAGTTTATTGAACTCATGTCACAGTGGCCGGATGCCGTCTGTTTTATTGAATTGAAAGAAGCCAGCCTGAATAACTTTGGATTAAAGGCAGTCGATCTTGTGCTTAAACAGCTGAATAAGATTTACTCACAGGCGGTGCTTATTTCTTATGAGTATGATGCCCTGGCCTACGCTAAACAGAAAGATAAGGATCTACGAATTGGCTGGGTACTGCCAGAATGGAGTGTTGAGAATCGCAGCATGGCACAGGAACTGGAACCCGAGTTTTTATTTATCGACGAAGAGTTCTGCCCTGAAGAAAAATCAGAGCTCTGGCCGGGCGAATGGCAATGGGTGGCATATACCATCAATGACAAGGAGCAAGTTGCTCATTTTGCCGGGCTGGCGATAGAGATCATTGAGACTGACCGGTATAGTGATTTGATTAAGGAGAGTGACATTATCGAAGTTAGTAATGATTTCTAAAGTTAAACCAGAGAATACCTTCAAGACAGAAAATGTTATCTACAAATAGCCTTTATAAATCCACATATTTTTGAATCAGGATATTTGAATGGATGGTATTGCGCTATTAGAAAAAGCCAGGTTGTACAATCAAGCGAAGCAACCCAGGGCCGCATTAAATATACTTAAGCATTTGTATAAATTGGATGCCAGTAATTTAGACATGATCCTGGAGGTTGTTACGGCCTTCGAAAATTTAGGTGAATGGCAAAAAGCTCGGGCCATGCTGAATAAGGGCATCAGGCTTATGCCACAAAATTGTGATTTATGGATTCGTTTATCCAGTATCTATCAGTTAGACAAGGACAGAGAAACTGCGCTTAAAGCGATTAATAAAGGACTGGTTTATAACCCGGACTATTTACCTTTGCTCATCCAGAAATCTCATTTACTGGCAGATTTAGGCCGAGTCAACAAGATGCGATCATTGATTGACGATTTCATTACCAGCCATCCAGACGATAAAAAGGATCTACTTATTGAACGCGCATCGATTTATCAATTGCTTTCACTCCGTCCAGATGATGATGATGAAGAAGAGCAGGTAAAAGATAGCAGTGGCAAGGTTTACGCAGTTGGACCATTAAAAAAAGCAATAAATGATTTAAATGATGCAATGGATTGCGATGAAGAGGATTTTCGAATACCACTAAAGCTTGCTCGCTTATATAAACAGTTGAATAATTTTGAACTAGCACTATTCGCATACGAAGATGCTTTAGACGCCCTCGACGGTGGGGCTGAAAAGTTTAGAATAAGAATTCAGCAGGAAAGAGATGAGTGCCAAAATGCTAGTCGTAGCAACGATGAGCAGATTGTAAATTCACCACATGAAAAACTGCTGAATACTGAGTCAGAGGGTGAGTTCTCTGAGACTAATATCAAATCCCTGAATAGTCAGGGTGCTAAGACAAATCAATTTACTGCTGCCAAAGACCACAAGTCTGTTCAGAAAAGCGATAAGGGTAAACCATACCTGCAAGAAGCGATTAGTATTGCTAAGGATATCCTGAAGAATGTTCTTGAGCCGAATGCAAATTACATCCCGGTAAACCTTGATAAGTCGGCTGGAAAATTCTTTGACCAGGTGGAACATGAAATTAAAAAAGTAAGTTTCAAGAGGTTGGGTGATTTTGAAGCAAAAGGGTTCAATCAGTATCTGGGCAAGCAGGTGTTGTTGCGCCTTTTTGTTTCCGGTGATCGTCAAATATGTGCAGTTGCTTTTGAAATAAAGCCACTTAAACCATCGTTTGTTAGCTGGCTGTTATCGGCTATTTCAGGAAAATCGAACACTGATCGATTCGTAGAGTTACAAAGCGAAACAATAGATGGAATATTTAGAATTACAACCAATAGTGCTGAGGTAAAATCTTTTGATGCGGATCATCCTGTCAAACTATTGAAACTAGGAGTTAAGTCTTCGGTATATGATATTGTTCTTGCGCATAAGATCCGTTTACAGAAGAGCAGTCAGGGTAGCTACAGGCTAATACCGGATCTAAACGAGCTGTTTTCGTTTCAGGAAAGGATAAGGCAGGCAAAAAATTCCTACCGGGAAAGCATTGGATTTGTCACGGATGACGAATTGAAGCAGTTGCTTGGTAAACAGTTTGAAAAGCTTGCAAGCGATATTAGAAGTTATTTAGATGAGATAGCCGCTCAGACCTGTGATGTTAATTCTGGAGCTCTATTGCTTGAGGCTGTTAGTGAGCATTCAGGTTGATATAACTATTTTTTAATTAGTGTTAACTGGGCTCTAGTAAACTTCACTGTCACGCTAAATCCTGATTAACTGTTAGAGAAATTTATGTGGCCCCTTGATACGTGCGAGCAATGCATGAGCAACTTTGCAAAAAGTGAAGCATACTAAGGAAGTTGAGAATAACTCATCCATGAATTGTTAGAGCATGAAAAACGAAAAGTGTGGTTTTTGTTTTTCTCACAAAATCAATGGCTTGTAGCCATCGATTTTGGCGGTACATCCCTGTGCCGCAGGAAGCTCTGAATTTATCAGAGGTTCCCTAAGTAAATAATTGCAGCTGATTCAAAACAACAGCTAATAGAGGAAAAAGTTATGTCAGAAACATATCAGGGTAGCTGTCACTGTGGCGCGGTTAAGTTTTCCTATGTTGGAGATAAAATAGAAAAAGGCATACGTTGTAACTGCTCTATCTGTGCACGCAAGGGCGCTTTGATGTCAACCGAAGTCATTCCTGCCGAAAATCTTAAAATTGAAGCGCAGGAAGGATCTTTAGCCTTGTATCAATTTGGCGACAGGACTGCCAGGCATTTTTTCTGTAAGACCTGTGGAATTTATCCCTTTCATGAAACGGCACGAGCTCCTGGCCATTATCGAGTCAATCTGGGCTGTATTGATAGTATTGATACCTTTGCTATGGAATTCGATGTTTTCGATGGGAAGAATTTGCTGTAGCTAACTGGGAACTTTGCCCTAACAACGGCTTTTCAATCCTGTGTTAATCTTAGATCGAATAGTCTGGGTACATTTAGCTGGATAACCTTTCATGCATATAATTTCTCTAAGCGACCTGTTACTTGGATTTATTCCTGTCCTGATCACCCTGATCATTATCTTTAAATGGTCTTTATCATTAAAAAAGGCCATCTATGCAATAGCACGAATGCTGTTGCAGCTTATGCTTATCGGTTACGCGTTAAATTTTATCTTCAGCAGCAACAGTGCCTATCTGGTAATCCTTGTGCTCAGTATGATGCTATTTGCCGCCAGTTGGATATCTCTTAGCTCGCTTGATCAATCTACCCGTCAGCTTTTTTTATATAGCCTTGCTTCTATAGCAATTGGAGGTGTTTTTACCTTATTTATTACAACACAGGGGGTTTTACACCTCGAGCCCTGGTATGACCCCAAGGTGATTATCCCGATAGCCGGGATGATATTCTCTAATTCAATGAATACTATAAGCATCGCTGCGGAACGATTTTATAGCGAACAGAGGCATCGGTCAGATTACTGTCATTGTCGTGATGCGGCCTATCAGGCTGCACTCATACCAGTATTAAATTCTTTGCTTGCGGTTGGACTGGTATCCTTACCCGGCATGATGACTGGACAGATACTTTCCGGGGTCTCTCCACTGATAGCAGCACGCTATCAAATCATGGTAATGCTGATGGTTATGGGGTCTAGTGGAATATCTGCCGCCCTGTTCCTGACACTGATCAAGCGGCAATTCAAACCGGTTGAAAACTAGGGCCTATTAAGGAATCTCTGATTAATTCATCGATGAATTATTCAGAGCTTCCTTAATATTAACAGGCCCTTACAGCCCTGAGTATTTACTCAAAACTGTCGTCTTTTATTCCTGCGCCTGTTTTTTTCTCAGTGCAACGGCAGGCCTTTTACCTTTACGCTTGCCATGCTTGGGCTTGGATTTTGTAGCACCTGGCGCTCTATCAGAAGGGTTACGACTGGCAGGTTTACTGGATCTGCGTGGAGTCTCATGTCCTCCATCAGGTTTTTGTGCGCCGGACTTTTTACCACCCTCTTTATAGGCCTGAATATTTAAGGGTCGACCTGCAACGCGTGCCTTTTTCAGAATTTTGAATACTTCGCCGGGCATACCGTCTGGTAAATCAATCAGAGTGAAGTCTTCGTAGATATCGATATTACCGATATAGCAACTGTCCATTTCTGCTTCGTTCGCAATGGCACCGACGATATTGCCAGGCTTTGCATCATTTTGATAACCAACATCCAGTCGATAACGTCGCATTTCAATTTCCGGGAAATCCTTAAGGGGGCGGGCTTGAGCAACGATTTCTTTAGGTGGATACCTTTCATCATCACCAGACTCACGTCTACCTGAGGAACGACTTTCACGACTGCTGCTTCTCTCGCGTCCACGCCCTTCTCCGCTTGATCTTTCCTCGCGGCGACTGCGTTCTGGTCTATCACTTAACAATAGTGGTTCGTCACCCTGTACCATTTTCACAAGAGCAGCCCCGATAACTAACGGGTCAATATCATTATCCTGCGCAAAAGAGCTCACCAGCTCATGGCATACAGATAGATCTGAAGCGTCGATGGTTTCCTGAATGCGAGTCTTAAATTTTTGAATACGCTGTAGATTGACATCTGCCGTACTGGGGAGCTTGAGTGGCTGAATTTTCTGCTGCGTCATCTTTTCGATACTGCCTAACAGACGACGTTCTTTGTTGGTTACAAATAGTATCGCTTCACCACTACGACCCGCGCGTCCAGTTCGACCGATTCGATGCACATAGGATTCGGCATCGTATGGAATATCATAGTTGATAACATGGCTGATGCGATCAACATCCAGACCACGAGCAGCAACATCGGTAGCTATAACGATATCGATTTTTGCTTTCTTTAATCTATCCACTGTACGTTCACGCATTTTTTGCGCAATATCGCCGTTTAATGCTTCACTGGCAAAGCCACGGGCTTCCAGTTTTTCAGCCAGCTCTACCGTTGAGTTTTTGGTACGTACAAAGATAAGTACGGCTTCAAAGTCAGTACTTTCAAGAATTCGGGTCAATGCGTCGAGTTTGGCTCGATTATTTACCTCAACATAATGCTGAGTAATGGTTTTAGCGGTCTGTGTTTTATCCTTGATTTTAACCAGTGCAGGATTTTTAAGATATTTATTAGCCACTTTCTGAATCACTGCAGGCATGGTTGCAGAAAATAATGCTACCTGTTTCTTTTCAGGAGTTTTTGTCAGAATCCATTCCACATCATCAATAAAGCCCATGCGCAGCATTTCATCAGCTTCATCCAGTACCATCGCCTGCAGGCTATCCAGCTTGAGGGTTTTACGGTTGATATGATCCATCACCCGGCCTGGAGTACCGACTACAACATGCACACCACGTTTTAACTGGCGTAGCTGTATATCGTAGGACTGACCACCATAGATTGGTAGTACATGAAAACCCTTAATGTCTGATGCATAGGCCTGAAAGGCTTCGGCAACCTGAATAGCCAGTTCGCGTGTAGGCGCCAGCACTAGTATCTGGGGGTTCATCAACGACACGTCCACCCGACTAAGTAGTGGCAATGCAAATGCGGCTGTTTTACCGGTTCCAGTTTGAGCCTGTCCGATAATATCGCTGCCCTCTAACAGTAGAGGTATGCACTCTGCCTGGATGGGTGATGGGTTTTCATAACCCAGTCGTGAAATTGCTTTTAAAACGTTTGCAGGGAGGTTTAAATCTGCAAAGGAGGGGGTGCTAAGTTCGGTCATCAGGAGGTACTGTAAAGAATGGTTGCGGAGTATAGCAGAGTTCGTTAATGACTGCCCTATATTACTGATAAATACCTATGATTATTACGCTATACGTGGTAGCAAAGCGTTGCGATAAAAAAACGGCCAGTACTTAACTGGCCGTGAATGTGTCAGCTGAATGATACTAATCACTCTACATAACCAAAGGAGGACATACATGAAAGGGGGGAACCTTTGAAGAAGCTCTATGCAAACCAGCAAACTGGCCACATACCCACTAAACTTCGTTTCATTAGCTAACCCTTACACTACTTCTTATAGCGGAAAACCGATTTGTTGCTCGCAATAAGTTCTTAAAAACGCAATAAAAGCGATAAACGGTTTTTTTATACTCTGAGTGAAATCAGAGTCGATTTAATTCATTTTAAAATCTGCCAGGGATACGGAAATTTCGGGTGTAGCAGTTTGAGCTGCAAGCTCCATCGTTATGGTTTCATCCAGATCCAGTTCCTGCTGCTGGATGAAAGGCAGTAACTCCTCACAAATTTGCATGATCAGCAACAGCCCCTGGCGATTAGAATCTTTTTCTGGCAAGGCTTCGGCATTCTGGAATAACTGCTGAATATATTTTTTCATATCAGCGGTCTGTTGCTCAGTAGTAAGTTGTTTATATTGTTCAGTAAAGTCAATTTCAAGCGTGCGTTTGTTCTGGATGTCATCATCCAGAACGCTGACGATTAGCGGGCCTTCAATTTTCATAATCTTTTTAACACTCTATCTTCAATTAAATCCAGTATCAGACGGCCATCAGCAATACTCAGCTCATGCGCTGCGGGCACGATATAACTATAAGCACGATCACGTAGATCATATACATGCTCGAGATACTGACTATTTTGCTCGACGACCAGATCGCCAGAGTTTTCACGGTTTTGGTCGCGTACGATGGAAATGTATTCAGCCTCGGGATGCGGCTGTCGATTCAACCAATAGATAAATCGTCCAGGCTTTTCCGGTAATAAATCCTGATACAGCCCCTGAGATCGATTAATGGTCCCTGCTCCTATAAGCGGGGTAAACAGAGCCATCGGACTATCACCCAATAGTTTACCAAGCTCTGCACTTTCGCTACCCAGATGTGGACTGGCTATGCTGATCAACTGGCTGATGTTTAAATCGGGAGCCTGAACCATGACATATCGCGCCAATACGCCACCAGCTGAATGTCCAACCAGAATTAATGGCTGATCTGGGAAGCGTTTGCGTAAATGTCGTAGATAAGCTTTCAGATAATACGCCTGGATATGCAGAGAAGTCTCTGTAGGTAGTGAAACCAGATAGAATGCATTGTCTTGTGGGCCAACCGCTACTGAATGATATAAGCGGGCTCCATCACTGGTTAAATCGTAATCACCCGCAAATCGCCATTTATTTTTTTCTAGCAGCTGGAAAATTCCGGATTCGGTCCAGCTTGCTGAAGTACTTAGATAGCCTTGAATCAACACCATTTGTTTGGCGTGAGCGCTATAACTCAGGCTCAGCAAAACAAAAAGTATCAATCCTTTAAGCATGATTAGTGCAGAGAAGGCATGGAAGGCCGGCCCGTTTCAATTTCTTTTGCAGTGGCGTCACGGATATCGTGAATCATGACCTTGAATGTCAAATTCTTACCGACCATAGGATTGTTGCCATCGATAGTTAACATGCCGTCCTTTATGTTGGTGACAATGAAAGATTTTACTTCACCGCTTTCGTTCTGAAATTCCACCTCGGCGCCAATCTGATGAAACTGTGGCGGTACGTTTTCAAGTGAGTCTGAAAAAATCAGTTGCGGATCAGGAGCGCCAAAGGTCTTTTCAGGTGGTAGTGTAACCTCTATTTCATCGCCAATTGATGCGCCTTCCATTGCCTCTTCAACTTCATCAAACATGCGTTGCTCTCCACCATGGACATAGCCCATCGGGATCTCCACCTGCTCAAGCACATCACCACGATCAGAGTCGACGATGGTATAGCTGAACATGACGTGTTTATTTTTCTGTACGGTCTGACTGGACATTAAAATTCTCCAAAAATGAAGGGTATTGTAACAGATGATAAAAGATGGGATTTATATCCTGTTTGGGGCAGGAGGGTGCTTAACAGGCCCTAAGTTATCGATAAAAAATGTGGTTATAGGTTGTGCTGTTATTTGTTACTTGTCTCTCCTGGGCGTTTTGCCTTATGTGCTTTGTATTATGGCTGTGTTATCCGTTGGAATATTGCCTATGTTGATAATTTATGGCAGTGCTATTCGTCACCAGTCCCTCTCGGGCGTGCTAACTTTTTATCTGGTGCTATCCGTACGAGTCGCTCCTGCGCGTCCTGCCTTATGCGCTTTGTATTATGGCAGTGCTATTCGTCACCAGCCCCTCTCGGCCTTCCCTGGCCTACGGGACATAAGGCCATCCATGGCCAAAAAAAAGACGGGCAAAGGCCCGTCTAAATAATCACCAAGAGGATAAAAAAACTGGTTAGTAAACTAACCCAGATCGCCTCCAGAGGGAGTAGGAAACGACCTGAGTTAGCTCCCTGAAGAGTCAGTCTCTTCAGGAAACCATTTGAATTACTTGGCTGCTTCTGGAGCTGGTGCAGGTGCTGCTGCAGCTACAGGAGCTTGTGCTGCTGGTGCATAACCGAAGTAAGGGTTGCTGCCATAGCCATTGTAGTTTCTGAACTGGCTGTTGCCATAACCGTTACCATTTCCAGCGTAGTAACCATTGCCATTACTTGCGAAATCTGAGTTTCCATCCATTTCAGAATCCATGTTGCCTTTGCCACGAGCTTTAAAGCTCATTGAGAAATCCATCTCAGCGTCACCATTGCCACGACCGCGCCCACGACCATTCGTATCACCACGATAATCACCCATTCCATTACCGTAAGAATTTCCGTAATAGTTGCCGTAACCATTGTTATGGCTGTTATTGTTATTACCAAAGAAAGGCATGTCGAATGCCTGTACCGAAGTGGTGGCTAAAATGATTGCTGCTGCAGTGATAACTTTTTTCATGTTGACTCCTCAAATACTTAATTTATATGTGCGTAAAACTTGATGCAGCGAACTATATTAGCATTTGCTTATATGCGCAAGTATTATTTTATTAGCATTTACTAATATATGGATAAGCATGTTTCAGAGGAGCGGTTTTTTAGTTAGATTGCCTGTAGGTTTGCGTACTCGAGCATCAGCCATTTACTTCCATTATTTTCGAAATTGACCTGCACCCTGGCCTGGGCTGACTGGCCTTCAATATTTAGAATAATGCCGCTTCCAAACTTGGTATGACTGACCCTTTGTCCTACCGATAAACCGACTTCCTGTTCCATTTGTTTTTGACTAAACGAGTGTTGAGGCTGGTAAACTGGGCGACTGAACTGTGCCTTGGGACGGATTTCCTGCATAAGATCAGCCGGGATTTCTTTGATAAAACGCGAAGCCATATTGTAGTTATCATTACCATAAAGGCGGCGAACCTCTGCACTGCTGACCACCAGTTGCTCGCGTGCTCTTGTAATACCGACATAACAGAGCCTGCGCTCTTCTTCCATACGACCAGCCTCTTCGGATGAGCGCTGGTGCGGAAACAAGCCTTCTTCCATGCCCACCATAAAGACCAGCGGAAATTCCAGACCCTTGACTGAATGCAAAGTCATTAGCTGAACGCAATCCTCCCATTCGTCAGCCTGTCCTTCCCCGGCTTCCAGAGCGGCGTGAGTTAGAAATGCATCCAGTTCAGACATGTCTTCGATTTCTGCATTGTGTTCGAATTCAAAGCTTTTACCGGCGCCAATCAATTCCTGCAGGTTTTCGCATTTGGCTTCGCCCTTTTCGCTTTTATCCTTTTCGAAATGGGCTTTTAAACCCGTTAATTCCTGGCACAGACGGATCTGTTCCGACAGGGATAGTGTTTTACTGTCATGTTGAAGGCGTGTGACCAATTGCAGATAGGTCTCAACCCCGCTACGTGCACGTGGGCTTAACAGGCCATTAGTCACCAGCTGTTGACTCGCACTCCACAGGGATAATGAATGCTCTCTGGCATACTCACGAATCATATCAACCGACTTTTGTCCTAGCCCACGCGGCGGGTGATTAATGGTGCGATCAAACGATGTATCATCAGTAGGGTTGGAAATCATGCGCAGATAGGCCAGCGTATCCTTGATTTCAGCGCGTTCAAAAAAGCGTAGACCGCCATAAACCCGGTAGGGCACACCTCGTGCAACCAGATATTCTTCAAACTGACGCGATTGAGCGTTGGAGCGATATAATACGGCAACCTCTTTACGACTACGGCCCTGCTCTACCCAGTCATCAATACGATCAACTACAAATCGCGCTTCATCCTTTTCGTTGTAGGCGTTATAAAACATGATGGGTTCACCGGTTTCACCTTCGGTCCATAGCTCCTTACCCAGACGTCCCTGATTATTATCGATCAGCGCATTGGCTGCTTTAAGAATGGTTGAGGTAGAGCGATAATTCTGTTCCAGACGAATGATCTGGGTTGCTTTAAAGTCTCGTTCAAAATGCTGGATGTTTTCAATACGTGCACCGCGCCATCCATAGATAGACTGGTCATCGTCGCCAACCACAAAAACATTGGTATGTGGGCCGGCCATTAATCTTATCCAGGCATACTGGATCGCATTAGTATCCTGAAACTCATCCACCAGTATCTGTTTAAAGCGTTTCTGATAATGCTCGCGCAGCTCATCATTATCCCTGATCAATTCCAGAGAGCGTAATAACAGCTCAGCAAAATCGATCACCCCTGCGCGTTGACACAGCTCTTCATAGGTTCTGTAGATCTGTAATAGCTGTCGCTGAACAGGGTCACTGCCTGCATCGATATGCGAGGGGCGTTGGCCTTCATCCTTACACTGGTTGATAAACCACTGCGCCTGGCGCGGCGGCCAGCGGGCTTCGTCCAGCTCCAGCTGACGTACCACACGTTTAACCATTCTGAGTTGATCGTCACTATCCAGGATTTGAAATGACTGCGGCAATTTCGCCTCTTTCCAGTGAGCACGTAACAGGCGATGTGCCAGCCCGTGAAAGGTGCCCACCCACATGGCGCCGGAGGCAATTCCCAGTAATTTTTCTACCCGGGCACGCATTTCGTGAGCAGCCTTATTGGTAAAGGTTACTGCAAGCACGCTGAATGGGGACAGGCCATTAACTTCACAGATCCAGGCAATACGGTGGGTTAGTACGCGGGTTTTACCACTGCCTGCGCCAGCCAATACCAATTGCTGACCATCGGGGGCGGTGACGGCCTCCCTCTGGGCATCGTTTAAGGGGTCGATAATATGAGTAACGTCCATGGTCGGGATTCTAGCAAAATCATAGTGGCCCCTGGACAAAT
>JBNKPX010000025.1:0-39541 GCA_050295575.1 Gammaproteobacteria bacterium
CCACGGTGATTTATTATGGCAATGTGAAAAAAACGTCAGCTCAATTAGCCTCTTTGCGTGGCCCAGTGCTAGGACACTTCGGCACTTTAGATAAAAACATCAATGAAAAGATGGTTGGAGGGTTTGAAAAGTCACTGGATGCCGCGGGTAAGCATAATTATACCCACCACTGGTACACCGCCAACCACGCCTTCGCCAATCCGAGTGGGGCTCGTTATGATGCTGATGATGCAGCTCTGGCCTGGTCACGTACATTGGCATTTCTGTATAAAAACCTCCAGTAAATATTTTTTTGATTTCAAGTAATCCAGATTTTTACTTGAAATCAATTTCTGATCGGTAGAGAATCGGGCGCAGTTAAAAACTGCCGCTTCTCTAGAGGCAGATATTAGCCAAAAACTAATAACTAAGTTTGTTTTATCAAGAGGAAAACACTATGAAACGTCGTGATGTTCTAAAAACGGGTGTAGCGGCCGCACTGGGTAGTGCAGGTGCCGTAATCTCTGCGCCAGCTATTGCTAAAAGCCGTATCGAAATCAATATGGTATCAACCTGGCCTCGAGACTTTCCTGGTCTGGGTACAGGTGCTCAACGCTTTGCTAAACGCCTGGAAGGCATGTCTAATGGCCGTATGAAGGTCAATTATTTTGCGGCTGGCGAGCGCGTAAAAGCTTTCGATTCCCTGGATGAGGTTGCATCTGGCAATGCTCAAATGTATCACGGCGCAGATTACTACTGGAAAGGTAAGCACCCTGGCTGGGCTTATTTTACGGCAGTGCCTTTTGGCCTGACTTACACTGAATTTAATGCCTGGTATCATTTTGGCGGTGGCTCACAGCTACATGATGAACTAGCTGGCGAATTTGGTATGAAGAATCTTCCCTGTGGTAATACCGGTGTGCAGATGGGCGGCTGGTTCCGTAAGGAAATGAATTCTGCTGATGATTTTAAAGGTCTTAAGATGCGTATGCCTGGACTGGGTGGTGACGTTCTGGCCAAGCTGGGCGCTTCTCCGGTTTCATTGCCTGGTGGTCAGATTTATGAAAATCTGGTATCCGGTGCCATCGATGCTACCGAGTGGGTTGGCCCATGGAATGATAGCTTTATGAAGTTCTACGAAGCTGCCAAGTACTATTACTACCCAGGTATGCATGAGCCGGGCTCAATGTTATCTGTTGGTATCAATCAGAAGTTCTGGAACAGCCTGTCTAAATCCGATCAAATGATGGTTAGTGCAGCTGCTGAGCAGGAAAATTCAGTCATGATGTCTGAGTTTAATGCCAAAAACGGTGAATACCTGGCCAAGCTGGTTAATGAGCAGGGTGTAAAATTACGTAAGTTCAGTGATGATACCTACGACAGTTTTGGTGAAGCGGCTGATGAAGTATTTGCTGAGGTACGTTCTCATTCCAAACTGGCAAAACGTATTCATGACAGTTTTCTTAAGTCACGCTCCGAGGTTGGTGGCTGGGCCAAGATTGCTGATGTGGAATACATTCGTCAGCGTAATAGAGTACTGGGACTGTAGTCTAACTACTTGATAGTTGAAACGGAGCCATCGGCTCCGTTTCAATATACAGTTTATTTCCTATATTCTTCTGATTGATGAGTAAGCGCTTGAAGTATCATCACCTCTCCTTGACCAGTAAAATCCTGGCTTATCTGATGGTAAGTTCGGTTTTCCTGTATTTATTCAATAACTACCTGGTTTACTGGCAGGATATGCCGGGACCTTATCTATTATTCAGTCATTTTGGCTGGGTTGGGGATGAAGCCGACACCCTTAATGCCGAGCAACTCACTCAGGGCTGGTGGCAGGTTATTGCTTATGCTGGAGTGTATGCGCTAGCAATCTTTTATATCATTAAAAATAAAACCAGAGATATGCGTGAGGATGCCGAACGCTTTGAACGGCTTTCCGCTTATCTGGTACGATCCGCATTCTGGGCGGTTCTTCTTATCGGCTCGGCCGATGTCATCATATCTTTTATGCGGGTAGAGAAACTACTCGAAGCTTTTGTCAGTGACTCACTGATAACTGAGCTTGGTCGACCTACCTATAGAGGCACCTATGTACATTACCCGCTGCTAATTCTTTCTTTTGTGGTCGCATATTTTGTACGCAACATCAGCTTTTCATGGCTGGCATTGATGGTAGTGCTGGCTGAATTCCAGATTGTCATCACGCGTTTTGTTTTTTCTTATGAGCAGGCCTTCATGGGCGATCTGGTGCGTTTCTGGTATGCCGCACTATTTCTGTTTGCCAGTGCTTATACGCTGGTACATGAAGGGCATGTGCGGGTGGATGTGCTGTATGCAGCCTTCAGTGAGAGGAAAAAAGCCTGGTCTAATATCATCGGCTGTCTGTTTCTGGGTATCCCTTTATGCTGGGTCATTCTGATGCATGGCATGGGGGGGAAAGGGAATAGTATCAACAGTCCTCTGCTGAGTTTTGAGATCTCTCAAAGCGGTTACGGTATGTATGTTAAATATATTATGGCTGCATTTCTGGTGGTTTTTTCAGTCTCTATGATGATCCAGTTTGTCAGTTATCTGCTGCGTAATATCGCTCAACTTATCGATCCACAGCCATCGGCTTCGAATATCGCGCATGAAGAATTGTCTTCAAGCTCAGCGCAGGAGTCGGTGACTAAATGATAGCTACTAAATTATTCAGAAAGACTCGGAGTTTTTAATGGAAGTCTATTTTCTGTTATTGCTGATTTTATTGATGGTGGTTGCGCTATCTTCTGGTTTTCCGGTTGCTTTTGCGCTACCTGGTTCGGCGATTTTAGCCATCACTATAGCGGCCAGCTGTGGCTATATCTTTGTTGGTGATACCGATGCGTTTTTCTCTAACGGCGGGCCCAATCAGTGGTTGAGTGCAGGTGTTACCAATCTGCGAAGTCTGTATTGGGAGGTTGAACGCGACACCCTGATTGCTATTCCATTGTTTGTATTCATGGGCATTATGCTGCAACGCTCGCGTATAGCGGAAGATCTACTTGTGGCGATGGCCCAGTTATTTGGCCCGGTCCCTGGCGGGCTGGGTATCTCGGTGGTTTTTGTGGGCGCATTGCTGGCGGCAACTACTGGTATCGTGGGTGCTACCGTGATCGCAATGGGGCTCATTTCTTTGCCTGCCATGTTGCGCAATAACTATTCAAAATCTCTGGCCTGCGGCACTATCTGTGCATCCGGGACATTGGGGCAAATCATCCCACCCTCAATAGTACTGATTATTCTTGCCGACCAGCTTTCAAGTGCGGCTGATCAGGCGAATACCATGCGTAAAGCTGAGTTTCGGGAAATAACCGGTGAGTACTCTATGCCGGGAGACTTTGATGTGGTTTCAGCCAGTGCGGGTGATATGTTTATGGGCGCATTCATTCCCGGCATGGTTCTGGTGGTGTTGTATATGGCTTATATTTTTATATCGGCTATGTTGAAGCCAGAAAAGGCTCCACCTGTTCCTTATGATGGCGAGTATGACCGCCAGTTTTTTCTTCAGGTTGTTTTAGCGCTGGTGCCGCCATTGCTGCTTATTTTTGTTGTGCTTGGCTCGATTATTCTGGGTGTCGCTACGGTGAATCAGGCGGGTGCTATCGGTGCGATAGGCGCCTTAATTATGGGCAGTTATCGCCTATCTGAAGGGCTGCGCACACGTTATTATCCGGCCATTATGGCGATTGTTTCGGTTGTTGGGATTAGTCTGCTGTTATCCAGATTTGATCTTAATATTAAAAATGTTAAGAACGATGCTGATCAAATGGCGATCTATGTGGCAATTGTACTAGTACTGATTCTTGTTTATGCCGTTGCCTGGGCCATTATTCGAGCCTATCGAACAGGTAATGTTCTCAACGAGGTTATGGTTGAAACAGCCAAAACGACCTCTATGGTATTTATTATCCTGCTGGGCGCTGCAATGCTTACCTCTGCTTTCCGTGCTTTTGGTGGAGAAGAGCTGGTCAAGCACTATCTAACCGGTTTGCCAGGTGGTTTCTGGGTGCAGTTTTTCGTTGTCATGCTGGTTATCTTTCTGCTTGGTTTTTTTCTCGACTTTATCGAGATAGCGGTAGTGGTTGTGCCTATAGTTGCGCCAATTTTACTGGCTAACCCTGAGGCTAATGTTACTGCTGTGTGGCTGGGTGTTATGATCGGCTTGAATATACAGACTTCATTTTTAACACCACCATTCGGCTTTGCGCTTTTCTATCTGCGAGGGGTTGCGCCAGATTCTGTAAAAACCATGCAGATCTATAAGGGTGCTGTGGCATTTATAGCGCTACAGATACTCGGCCTGACGATAGCGGGTGCATTTCCTTCACTGATTAACTATCTTCCCAACCGTACCTATCTGACCTCGGATACAGCACCACCACCAAATAATCCTCGCATTCAACTGTGTCTGGAAGATATGCTGTTTGAAAAGTATGCAGCGAGTCAGTCATCAATAGAGGCATCTCTGAGCGAGTTGAAACAGGCTGGCATTGGATATCTGCCTGAGAAATATCAGCAAAATCTAAATGAAAGCTACCGGGATATGGCTAAAGTTTTTGCAGCTGTGGACGATGTGAAAGCGGCGGCATCATCTTTAGCGGATTTTTCTGTCGAGTATGCTGCATTGCATCATCAGACCAGAGATATACAGCTCACGATGCGTAACAGCAAAAAACAGATCGATAGCAATGTTGCAGAGATAAAACGGATTGAGTATTCAGATAAGCCAGATCGGGTGCGTATTGAAAAGCTGACGGCTCAAAATACACAACTTGAAGCTGAGTATCTTGAGTTAAAAGCTCAGATACCTGATAACTGGCAACAGAATCGAGATGAGTTTCTAAAGCACAGTAAAGCCGAAAAGGTTGCGCGTAATAAATATCGCAGGCTGGTAGATGATAGCTATCAGGTGATTCTGGATACGCGTCTGACCCTGCAAGCTGCAGATGATCTGGTCGCTATTAAGCCCACAGTCGAAGGCCTGCACCAGGTTATTCGCAATGATGATGTCGATTCTGCTATGCAGCAGATTAAAACGGTTGAAAGTGCTTTATCGGATATTAAGAATGCCAGTCCGATAAAATCAAAGCTTTCTAAAGCTCGTCGGGCACTCAAGAAAGGTGCTGATCGAGATAAGGCGGCTGGAGAGTTAGTCAAGGCCGTGCAGTTACTTGATGAGGAAGTCGAGTGGAGGCAACGAGGTAAGCAGGAGTTTTTACCTCTGTTAGCTAAATTCGACTACGTGGTTAAAGATAATATCGGCTTGAGATTACAGGCTAAGTTAACCGTTGATCAGGCTGAGTCTCTTGCGGGTTGTCTGGCTCATCATAAAGATATTTCACTAAATTTTTAGCCTGCCAGCATTTCAGCTGACAGGCTTTACAAGAGCGGCTATAGTGCCCGCCCTGATTTAAGTAATTTTGATATTACCATGAGACTCGCCTTTATTATTGTCAGTCTGGTTTCTCTACTGACTTTCGCACTATTTTATCTAACCACTCAAAAAACCGCTGAGCCGCAGCTTGAACTGCCCTGGCAGGTGACTGTGCATGATCCTTTGCATAGCGAAGTTTTTGGCATTGTATTGAATAAGACGAACCTGGAGCAGGGCCGGTCTAATTTTGGACAGCTGGATGGTGTTGCCCTGTATCGAAAAAAAGACGGCAGCTTCAGTCTGGAAGCTTATTTTGGCAAGGTGACCATAGGGCCATTTGGAGCGCGCATGATTGCCACTCTGGATGCCTCTCAGCAGGAACTTGAACAACTGGTGCAGGATACGGTAAAACGTGTTCCTATTGAAGAGGGCGGTTTCAAATGGACGCTAACTCAGCAAAAACAGGCAGAGCAGGGGTTACGTAAAATCAAATCTTTAACCTTTATACCTGCTTATCGAGGTATGGATCAGGATTTCATCCGTGAACGTTTTGGCGAGCCGGGTAGACGCGAAGTGGTGGAAGAAGCGGCTGAGCTGTGGTTTTACCCTGAGCAGGGTGTGAGAATACTGGTTGATAATGATGGAAACGATCTGTTTGAGTATCTAGCTCCCGCTGATTTCAAATTATCGTATGGAGCAAGTTGATGTCATTAACCGTTGCAATTATCGGTGCTAGCCATAAACCTCTACGCTACGCTTATAAGGCCCAGGAAATGCTGATGGATCATCAGCATACGGTATTTCCAGTGTCGGGCAATGGACGTGAAATTCTTGGTGTAGCGGGTTACCGCTCTATTGCTGAGATAGCGCAGCCCATTGATACTGTTACCCTGTATTTAAATCCACAGCGCCATCAGGCGATTAAACAGGATGTTTTGCAGGCTAAACCTCGCCGAATTATCTTTAACCCTGGAACCGAATCCGATGAGTTAATGAGTGAATACCAGCAACATGGCATTGAGACATTAGAAGCCTGTACGTTGGTGATGTTACGCACCAGGCAGTTTGATTGATTTATTTGGGACTAGTATTGCACCCGCTGGGAAGTAAATGAGTGGTCTTTCCACTTGCATAATAAGCCAGTAAGCCGACCCATTCATGGCTGGCTTCCACCAGATTAGAAAGGTGGTCTGATAGCCTAAGGCTTGGAATCAACATCCTGTCTGGCTGAGAAGAATGATCAACAGGATAGGGGATCGTTGCCCAGCCCTGTTTGCAGAATACTCCTGTCGATCTTGGCATATGGTAGGCTGAAGTGATCAATATCCAGTTTTCATCGGCTGCAGGCCGGGCCAGCTGTTTACTGAAGACAGCATTTTCGTAGGTGTTCCTCGCCTCATTTTCCAGCAATAATCTATTTTCATTGATGCCTGATTGTAAGAGGTAATCCTTCACCTGCTCCGCTTCGGTTGGCGCAGCTGTGCGCAGGCTTGAGTTACCGCCGGTGAATATGAGTCGAGCATTCGGGTATTGCTTTGCCAGCAGGATAAACTGACCCAGGCGCTCGTGATTACTATAGGTTTCAAGTTGTTGCCAGTACTGGCTGAGCGAAGGACTTACCGATCCACCCAGTACAATGATGCCGTCAATCTGTTCTGGTAGTTGCGGATGACTGGAAAACTGTTTTTCCAGGGGGTAGGAAATCCAGTCTCCAACGGGTAGTAGAGCTACTATCCATGCCAGAAAAATCAATAATATCAGTAGCTTTCTGCCCTTTTTCTGCCATCGGGTGAATAACAGAAAAATACCCGCTGTTAGTAATATGAGAAACAGGCTATCTGGAGCAACGAGTATCCAGAAAAGTTTGGAGCTATAAAAAAATAGATCGTGCATAATCTAAGTGATTGTTTTAAAAATTAATTGGTCGTATGAGTAATAATGGCTCGCTAAGGTTTAAGTTGAATTATTTCTCTTAAGCATTTGAATTTTCTATATTTATGCTAATATAAAATTTTAGGGAAGTAGCTTCGCTGTATTCTGCCATGCTTTATGGCGTAGTTATATTTTTTTTAAGCTTCCACTCTGTATCAGTAATAGGGCTATAAGGTCGGTTAGTGACGGGGTGCTAGTTTTATTTTTCGCATATTATTGAATTAGGTGGGTTTTTGAGTGCCGATAGAACGGATCAATCGATATAAAAAAACTGCTACGCTTGGGTTTTGGGACGAGCAGCTAGAGAATTCCTATCAAAAGTATCAGCTAGATCGTGGTCGCAGCACGGGCATCTATGCACTATTTGCGCTATCTCTAATAAATATTAGTTTCGCTATGCTGGAGTATTGGATCCTGGGGGTGTCATCTTCTATTCCCATGTATTCTTTTCTGCTGGTTGCGGTGATTTCAGCTGCTATCGCAGTTTTCGGCATATCCAGTGACAGTAAATCAGCTCTCAAAATGAGAGTGTTGATCCCCGCAATAATGAGCTTTATCGTCCTGCTTGCTGCAGTATTCCTGCAGCAATATCGAATTTACCATGCTATTGAGATTTGCCTGCTAGTGATCTGGCTGGGCAGTTTGAGCGTATTAAATTTCAGGCTCAGCGCAATTTTAACGGTTCTCTGTGTTGTAATCTTTACGGCTATGGCTTTTTTATTCGGTGCCACAGAGTTAAAGCTGACAGGGCTGATACTGCTTGAATTAGCAGCACTTATCCTGGCTGTATATCTTTCGTATCTGTTGGAAAGATATCGTCGGACGATTTTTTTAACTAATAGCATTTTAACAGATACTTATGAGCGCCAGGAAAGCTGGGCCTATACCTTAATTGACCTGGATATGGCGCTGAGCGGGATTAAGGATTTTAAGGAAATGATCAACCGTTTGCTGGAGTACATAAAACCAGTTATTCAATTTGATTCCTATGTGTACACCAGTCTGGAGGGTAAAGGCCCTAAACCTACCCCTGATAAAATTGATGGCACCCTGTTTGAAATGGAAGATGGCACGGTCTGGTCAGAAGATCTTTTAACCAAGCTTTCACAGACTCGTCAGGCCGATATCAGTTCTCAGTTTGAAATCAAAAAAGGGTTTTTAGGTCGAGAGAAGCAGATATTTCAACATTTCAGGATGGATATTCCAGTCTTTAATGATTCAACCATGACTGGAGTGATTAGTCTGCGTAGAAAATCGGATGCATTTGATGATCTGGATATGACGGCCAGTGTTAGCCTGACTGCACAGGCTATGATGATATTTAAGCGTACCAATATGGCCGCCCAGATGTCTGAGAACCTGTTGCAGAAGTCCGTCCAGCAGGTTGTTAAGCAGGCACCGCCGGCGCCTCCTAAAGAAAAGGTTGTTGCTGTATTGCCTTCTGAATCTGAAACTACCGTGCATGAATTTGCCAACTCAACATCTACCGTTGACCTTGAGATTACCCGTGACATTACTCCTGAGGTGTTAAAGGCGAATTTAAAAAATACCCAGGGCAGGGATGAAGCGGTTATTCCCAAAGCTGTCATGGAGAAAATTCAGGCTGACACTGAAACGGCTAAAAAAACCATTACTTTACTCAGTCGAGAGAATGCAGATCAGATCGCAGTGGATCGTTATCGAACTGCTGCAGTTGAGGGTGAGCCTCTTTCAATTTTACTGTTTGAAGTAGATGGCTTATCTGCTATCAGGGAAAAGGATGGCGATCAAACCGCCTATAAAGTGTTTGCCGGGATTGTGAAACATATCTTTTCCAAAATTGATAAAGAGCGGGATGTATTAGGTCGATATGGTAAAAATGGTCTGAGTGTTCTCTTACCCAGAGTCGATATGAATGCAGCAGAGAAATTTGCCGAATCAATACGTCAATATGCCGAGCAAGCACGTTTTAAGACTGCTTCTGGTGATCGCAACGCTACGGTTAGTGTGGGTGTGGCGGCGATAACCGATGAAACAGGGAATTATGATTCTATGGTCAAACGTGCTGATATGGCACTGTTTGTGGCCAAGAAAAATGGACGAAATTGTGTAAAGGTCCGTCTTTAGATTATCCCCCTGGCTTCTTCAGACACAATTTGATAACCATACGGGTCAGGGGGTATCACCCTTAGCAATAACTGATGGCATTCACATTTGATCAGTTTCCGAGGTTGACGCTCAACCTATGGCTGATTTACTCTGAGCACCAAATAAGAATTATACTTTCTCCATGATTTCTATCCAGCAGCAACAATTATTTAAATCCCATTTTCCATTTATTAAAAAATGTAGCCCTGAATTTGTAGAGACATTCTTTCATAATGTGCAATTCATGCAATTGCCCGCAGGGGTTTCTATCTGCGATGAAGGGCAGCAGTGTGCTCATCTTGCGATGGTTATAGATGGCGTTGGCCGTGTTTATAAGCTTTCACCATCGGGCCGGGAAATTACACTATATCGTATCCATGGTGGAGAAAGCTGTGTTTTGACGGCCTCCTGCATTATGAGTCAGAATGTATTCCCTGCAATGGCTGCTACCGAAACACCTGTTACTGCAATTTTGGTATCGCCTGGTAATGTTCGCGAATGGTTCTGTAAAGATCAGGAATGGCAGAAGTTTATCTTTGGGTTGTTATCCTTTCGATTGAACGACATCATATCAGTGGTTGAGGAGGTGGCTTTTAAAAGGATTGATGTGCGTATAGCTGAGCAGCTTGTACGTCATATTGGGTATGGCAACAGGCTTATTCAAAAAACTCATGCTGAGTTAGCCGCTGATGTAGGCAGTTCTCGTGAGGTCATCAGTCGTATTCTGAAAGATTTTGCAGAGCGAGGACTCGTTAATATGACCAGAGGTAGTATTGAAGTGGTAGATCTGGAAAGTATTCAACATCTGTCCAGACTTTAGGGTTCTTTTCGGCTTAGGTGACATTGTCACCGACTTGCCTGTGATTAAGGCATACACTAGCCCTTTAACTCATTGGAGAACTATTATGAAAAAAAATGTGGGTACAATTGATCGTATAATTCGTGGTCTTGTGGGCATCGCTGCTATCGCTGCTTTTGCTTTAGGTCTGGTTGAAGGCACTTTGGGCATTGTTGCTCTGGTTGTTGCTGCGGTAATGCTGGGTACGGCTGTCCTTAGCTGGTGTCCTCCTTATGCGCTGCTGGGTATTAATACCTGTGGTACTAAATCTGAATAAATGACTTCCTCGGCAGTATTGCTCAATACTGCCGTAATCCCCTGTAATAGTTGTTTTCTTTTGCCCGGTTAATTCGTTAAGCTTGTTTTTTAAATAGCTTTACGGACTTATTATGGAGCAAAAGGTTAACTGGCATGACTTCTGGTCCAGAGATGGTAATCCTGGCTTTCACGAAGAAGAAGGCAACAGCTTTCTCAAACAGTTCTTGCCCGGCTTTGGTCTCAATCCAGGCGATCATATATTCCTGCCCCTATGTGGAAAAACTGTTGATATGCATTGGCTGGTCGAGCAGGGATTTACTGTGTCGGGAGTCGAGCTTTCGGAGGTAGCCGTTAAGGCCTTCTTTGAAGATTCAGGGTTAGACTATAAGGTTGAATCGATGGAAGATTTTACCTGTTATTACAGTGATAAAATCAGGCTATACCATGGTAACTTTATCGATCTTAAACCCTGGCATCTGTCATCCTGTAAGCTAGTGTACGACCGAGCGGCCATAGTGGCTATAGAGCCAGATATTCGTCATTTATATAGCCAGCACATGCTACACATTATTCCTCGTGACGCAGCAATGTTGATGGTATTGCTGGAATACGATCAAAATGTGGTTTCCGGGCCCCCATTTTCTGTCTCTCAGAGTGAGATCGAGTCTTATTATGCCAGGCGCTATCAGATAGAAACCCTGTTCCATGAAGAAATGATTGATAAGGAGCCGCGCTGGCGCGATAGAGGTTTGCAATCATTTAAGGAAACCGTTTTGAAACTGGCAGTTAAACAATGAAATACTCGGGCCAATTACACAAGATGCATGTCCAGCTGGAAGATCCAGTCCATTACCAGTTAAGGTTAAAAGATGCTGTCGTGGATTTGCATGAAGCCATTGGTAAGCAGGTGAAGCTGGAATGGCTTGAGAAAATTCACTGTATACATTGCGGCCGTAAAACCAGTAAAAGCTTTAATCAGGGCTATTGTTATCCCTGTTTTCGCTCGTTAGCACAATGTGACATTTGCATAGTATCCCCTGAAAAATGCCACTATGATCAGGGCAGTTGTCGTGAACCTCAGTGGGGTGAGGAGCATTGCATGCAGGATCATATTGTTTACCTGTCGAATACCTCCGGGGTTAAGGTGGGCATAACACGTCATACACAGATACCCACGCGCTGGATAGATCAGGGCGCAGTACAGGCGCTTGCAATTTTAAAGGTGCCGAAGCGATATTATGCTGGTCTGGTAGAGGTTGCGTTTAAGGATTTCTTAAATGATAAGACCAATTGGCGTAATATGCTGAAACACCAATATACAGCAGAGGATCTGTTGCAGATTTTTCAGCAAATCTGGCCCAGGGTTAAACAGTCACTGGATCAGGACCTGCTAAATAACGTAGAAGTGATTGCTGAAGATAGTAATCAGCTGGATATCTCTTATCCAGCCTTAGCTTATGCGCAAAAGATAACCAGTTATAATCTGGAAAAAAATCCATTGATAGCCGACACCCTGATGGCGATTAAGGGCCAGTACCTGATTTTTGAAAATGGTGTGATTAATATCCGCAAGTATGCGGGTTATGAAGTAAGTCTGGAAATTCTATGAGTGAGATAATACCTACCCATATTGCCCTGCATCAACAGTCGCGTGAACTGGAGATTCATTTCAGCGATGATGGGCAATACCATCTGCCCTGTGAATACCTGCGGGTATTCTCACCCTCTGCAGAGGTTAAAGCTGCAAAAAATCGCGGGGAGATCATCCGCGGAAAAAAAGAGGTTAATATCAATGCTATTGAGCCGATGGGTTCCTATGCCATTCGTATCATATTTGATGATGGACATGATAGTGGTGTTTACTCGTGGTCAACGCTGAAACTGTTGAGTGAGCAATTTGAAGACAATTGGAAGCAATACCAGCAACAGCTTAGTCAGCTAGAGGAGGCATCCAGTGAACGCAGGGTTAAGGTGTTATTTTTTATCGGCCTGGTAGAGCTGCTAGGCACTGAATCATTGCTGCTGGAACTTGATGATGACATCCAGAATATATCGCAGCTGATTGATCAGCTGACGGCTAAGGGTGAAAACTGGACGCAGGCGCTGGATAAACAAAAGTTGACTATTACCGTGAATAAGCAGTTTTCTTCACTGGATCAGGTATTGTTTGATGGTGATGAGGTTGCTCTGGTTCCTAAGGCCTGTTAACAGGCCCTAAGGGATAATCCTGGAATCAAGTTGAACGCAAAACATCACGGTAGAAACGTAATTGTGGGTCATCATCCTGTAACAGGGTTAATATCTTAATCATACTGCGTCGTGCCACCCCGTCAGAAAAATTGCTATCCTGTTGTAGTATATGATGGAAAAGCTCAAGTGCCGATGAGTATTGCTGCAGGTCTGCATAACTCGCAGCGAGCAACAGGACTGCAGGTAATTCATGCATATTGTCCCTGACAAAAGGCTTTAGCTGCTCAATATCGCTCACGGGTGATGCCATCTGAGCAAATTCACACTGGATATACAGTCGTTTGCAGGGCGCTTTCTGACGCATGCCCTCAGGCATTGATTCAAGTAAGGTCAGTGCTTCATCAATACGTCCTTCCTGAACCATTAGCGTGGCTATGGTAAGCGGGATCTTGTAGTAATCAGGATTTAGCAGGGCGGCTTTGCCAAGTTGCTGATAGGCGGTTTCCTGTTCTCCCTGTTGATATAGGGTTAAAGCTTTCTGAATAATGGCATCATTTTCTGAAGCGGCATATTGATCCAGTAAAAACCTTAAATCACTTTCATGCTGATAGCCGAACAGGGTTTCTGCTACCTGTTCCTCGACAAATAGTTTTAGCGTGGGAATGCTGGTGATTGAGTATTCGCGTGCTAAGGATTTATTTTCATCTACGTTCAGGTTGATGAGAAGAAAGCTGCCTTTATACTCTCCAACCATTTTTTCCAGAACGCTGTAAAGGCGAAAACTGGGGCCAGCTTTGGGCGACCAGAAATGCACAAGCACCGGCCCCTTGCTGGAGTTTTTTAGAACTAACTGATTGAAGTTTTCAGATTGGGCATCAAATATGAAATCGTTAACTGCAAAGCCAGATTCGCTCATAGCAGCTCTTAATGTAATTTAACTTTTGGCTGGTGTAGATAATACTGTTCAATAACCTTGCGAACGTTCGGCGGGTAATCGAGAGTTTCCATCTCCTGCATACCCTCACTAAAGAAAGTGGCGGCATCCTGTGGGAGATATAGAATCATTTCATCAAACACTTTTTTCATAATGCTGACGTCGTTGGTACGTGTTGCCACGATACCTCGGTTGATATGCAATAAGCGCCAGGGGCGATACAGGCTGCTGCTGTCCAGGTCATGCCTGATTTCATCTGCACTGGCATCGATGACCATGCCCATCAGTTCAACCAGAGCAACCAGTGATTTTTTGTCCTGCAAATTATTAGCGTTTTGAGCAAATGCATTCACAATCGGTTCGATATGATTCAATTTGCCGCCATACTGCATAATCCAACGCGCAAAGATCACAGATATCTGTTCGATTTCCTGGCGCTTTTGCGGCAGGTCGAGCTTTTCCATAAGGTCGATCAATTTGAGTAATAAAACAAAGCCATGTTCTCCGATCTCGGTGGCTTCGGTATAGGTAATGGGTTGATTTTCTGCCGCCTGCTGGTTGATGGTGGCTGTCACATCAAAAAACTGATCCAGTGCCTGCATGATCTGGGCAAATGCAGCCTGATAGGCAGGGTCAAAGTATTCCTGTAATAGTTCAGGTTGCTGATTGAAATACTCACGAGCATCTTCCAGTGTTGCGAGACTGGGCATCAGATAATACCCAGGTGAGAGGCTTCTTCCTTGCTTAATAGACGTTCCTGGGTGACCCTCCACATATCGTCCTGTTCCTTGCTCAGTACGACTTCAATGGAGTGTGTATCTACGGTGCCATCAGTAGCCTTGATGGTTTCATTGGCTAGAAACATAATCTGTTTATCGTTACTCTGGCGAATCTTGAGTCCCTGATAGCTGGCTTGCTGTATCAATTTTTCGTTGAATTCATATTCGCATTGAGAAAACCAGTCACTGTAGCCGATAACCTCAAAGCCGGGCACGCCGAAAACCTGAACATCTTTGGATATCAGGTTCATATGGGCCTGGTGATCGTATTCCTGAATTGTAATGCAGCATTGATCCATCCAGTGCTGCGCAATCTGTTCTGCGTTCATGTATTGTTTTTAGCGGTTGATTAAGATTAATTGACTACCTTAGCACAAAGCTTCAAAAGCTCACTACTAAGGGGTAATTGTATTTGTGATTTTGCGAACCAGGCCCGGTCCCTGAAAAATCAGTGCACTGTAGATTTGAATCAATTTTGCGCCCAGATCCAGCCTGAGCTGGGCTTCTTCAGCACTGTCTATCCCACCTGCGGATATGATAGGTATCTCATTCTGTAATTGTTGATGAAATTGATACAGGATACTGCGTGATTTTTCGGTGAGCGCGCTACCGCTTAATCCACCGGCTTGAGCAGCTAAGGGGTGATTGATGATTCTATCTCTATCCAGTGTGGTATTAGTTGCTATCAACGCATCTACATTGTATTTAATCAGTAACTCGGATATGGGCTGTATGGCTCGCGTATCCAGATCGGGAGCAATTTTTAAAGCTATAGGGCGATCAACCTGATGCTTATCCTGCAACGACTTACGACATTGATCTATGCCCGAAAGTAAATCTTTGAGTGCATCTTCACCCTGCAGGTTACGTAGTCCTGGAGTATTGGGTGAGGAAATATTGATGGTGATGTAATCGGCATCCAGATAAACGCGCGAAAAGGCATTGTTATAGTCATCAAGCGCATTCTCAACTGAGGTGCTCAGGTTTTTGCCTATATTGATACCCAACACATAATCACGCTCTTTCTGTTGCTGGATATTGTGTAACAGGTAGTCGACACCGCGATTGTTAAAGCCCATGCGATTGATAATGCTCTGATGTTCCGGAACTCGAAACAGGCGCGGTTTAGGATTGCCCGACTGAGCCCTGGGTGTCACGGTGCCTACTTCAATAAATCCAAACCCCAGGCGAGATAAACCAGGTAGAAAGTCAGCGTTTTTATCCAGTCCTGCAGCAAGCCCTAGAGGGTTGGGAAAATCCAGCCCCATCACATTAACTGGTTTTTCAACACGATGTTTAGGGATTAGATAACGCAGGCTGTTGAGTAATTCAAGACTGGCTTCGTGCGCAGTTTCGGCATCCAGGTTGAAAACCAGTGGCCTGATCAGAGGGTATAGAGATGGCATGGGTATCGGTTTAGTTTAGATAGGTTGCAAGTTTGGGATAGTGTTTCAGGTCCTCTGCGTGATCAATATCCCGTAAAGGATCAAGTATGAAGGTTTTGATTTGGTGTTGCATGCATTTTGTTAAGGTTTGTTTTAATACCTCTTTAGTACTCCAGCTTATGTTGCTAAAAATATCGGCTACTATGGCTTTACCTGCCGCGATCAAAACATATCCGCCATCCAGCGCCGGGACTATCACCAGCTCGTTGTCTGATAACTTTCTATCGACCTCGGTCAGTATCTCAGGCGTCAGCTCCAAACAGTCGGTGCCGATCAATATGGCCTTAGAATACAGGCTTAATCCGGTACTCAGAGCATTGTACATCTTTTCACCCAGATCCTTGCCCTGTTGAAGGTGGCAGGACTGCTGTGCAAAAATCTCATCGCCATTCATACGATTAAGCCATATCTGCCGGTCAAATGGAGTCTGCTGAGTCATGCTTAAATTATATTGCAGGCAATATCGGTAGACGGCAGTGGCATTATGTTCGCCAATCTCGGGGATCAGGCGGGTCTTAACCTCACCCTGCACAGGTTGTTTCGCGAATAGTTGAATCACAGTGTCTGGCTTTTTGGGCATATCAGGGGTAATAAATTCGGTGCAGTGTGTCGGGTTTGATGCCCAGCCAGTAAGCAAATCGTAGCATCCACATCAGTAATATGGTGCGCAGAATGCCGTTTTTCTCCCAGCGTCGGCTGGATGTAATGGCTACTTGCCTGATACAGGCGGGTGCGCTTATCTTTCTAGCCTGACTGCTCATGGCGATATCTTCCATCAGTGGGATATCGGGAAAGCCTCCGAGCTGGTTAAAAAAATCACGCTGGAAAAATAATGCCTGATCACCGGTAGCAATTGAGGTAATACGCGAACGCAGATTGATCGCTTTTTCGATAACTCTCAGTATCCAGTGGCTACCGCTTAAGCGAATATCGAAGCGTCCCCAGGAGGATTCGCTACGCGCTATCAATGCCATCCAGTTATCAGGCAGTTGCGTATCGGCATGCAGAAAAACCAGCCAGTCGCCACTGCTATGTTCGGCACCGGCATTCATCTGACGAGCGCGACCTTTTTCAGTATTGATCAGCTTGACCGGGTATTGCGTGGCCAGTTGAATGCTGTCATCGCTGCTACCACCATCGCTGATAATAATCTCAACCTCAGCAAGGCTTTCGATACTGCCTAGCAATTGTTCTAGTGCATAGCGCAGGTTGCTGGATTCATTAAGTGTCGGGATGATAATGCTGAAATGCATAAATAGATTGGCGCAGATTTAATCCAGAGCGCCGCCGCAGCTGCTTCCAGCACCAGCAATACATCCAAAGCAATGGTCGGCTACCAGAATGGGCAGGTTCTCGATTCCAATCTGCATTAAATCCTGAATATGCAGACTGTTACCGGTTTCAGGGTTTTTCAGATTTAAATTCAGCATTTGATTAAAGTCACAATCGTAGATAAAACCCTGCCAGTCAACACTTAACTGGTTTTTGCACATCACGGCATTCAGATTGGAGAGGTTCATCGAATCCTTCAGCAGATTCATATATTCCTCAAATTTACCCTGCGAAATCAGGCTGCTGCCAAAACGTGCGATGGGCATATTGGTGATGGTAAATAAATGGTTAAACTGAATGCCAAATTCATCGTTCAGATACTTTTTATAATCATTTTCCAGTTGCTGCTGTGCCGGCGGGAGATAGGGACCAGTAGGGTTGTACACCAGATTCAGTATCAGGTCGGAATCAGCCTGGGCGTAGCCTGCCTGATTAAGGATTTTAAGACCATCTATGCTCTTCTGATAAACCCCTTCCCCTCTTTGTCCATCAACATTCTGTTCCAGATAACAGGGCAGAGACGCAATGATTTCCACCTTGTTTTTTGCCAGAAAGGCGGTCAGGTCAGCGTAGCCAGGCTCGTTTAAAATAGTCAGGTTGCAGCGATCAATGACTTTTTTCCCCATCGCGGTTGCTTTAACCACCAGTTCCTTGAAAAGCGGGTTCATTTCGGGCGCGCCTCCAGTCAGGTCCAGCGTATGAATGCCCGGGTTGCTGAGTATGTGCAATAAGTCATCGATGTTGCTCTGGTGCATTAATTCTGTTCGATTAGGCCCTGCATTCACATGGCAGTGCTGGCAGGTTTGATTGCACAGATATCCCAGATTAACCTGAAGTATTTCAGGGCTACTTCGCTGAATGTCGGGGAACTGAGAATCTTTAAGTAGAGGCCAGGTGTCAAGCATAGTCGTTGTTATAGTGGTAATAATAAACAGACAGGGAATATAGCATACAGTTCAGACGTCTAACTTTTTATAGGTGTAAAGTAATATGCCTGTATGCTGTTTTCTGTAATTAATCAATAATTCCGGGGGGGAGTTAATATGAATAAAATTATGGCAGCGCTATTTGTGTCTGTAGCATTGATGTTTAGTAGTGTCGCATCAGCTGAGCTTCAAAAACTCGTTATCCAGGTCAGCAGTAATGATGCTGGTATACAACGTCTGGCACTAAATAATGCAGTAAATGTGCAGAAGTCTTTGGGTATAGATAATGTCATCGTCGAGATCGTTGCTTATGGGCCGGGATTAAGCCTGTTGACGAATAAAAGCACTCAGGCCTCTCGAGTTAGCAGTCTGGCCATGCAGGATATTACTTTCAGTGCCTGTGCCAACACCATGAAAGGGGTGGAGAAAAAAACTGGCAAGAAGCCACAGTTAATCGAGGGTGTTAAGGTAGTTCCGGCAGGTGTGCTACGCATCATGGAGCTGCAGCAACAGGGCTATTCATACATTCGACCCTGAAGATGTTAGTTTTTAAATGGAATCTCCAGTATTCGCGGCAGGCTGACATTTTGCCGGTCGCGGAAACTGTTTAACCCTATTGGCATAGAACGATCATCTTCACTGGCTTTTTCCGTATAGCTGGCAAACCAGTGATCCCATACGGATAGAAAAAAACCATAGTTTGAATCGTGCTCGAAGCGATGTATAGAGTGATGGATTCGATGCATGGTCGGGGTGACGATGAGTTTTTTTACTATTGCGTCAATATGAGGTGGCAGGGCGATATTCGAGTGATTAAACATGGCTGAGCCGGATAAAATAATCTCAAAAGCAATCACTGCCGGTAAAGGAATGCCTAGTAGGACAATGATTACTATCTTGATCAGCATGGAGATAATCATCTCCAGAGGGTGGAAGCGTAGCCCGGTAGTCAGGTCGTAGTCGGTATCGGCATGATGGGTGCGATGCAATTTCCAGAACCAGTTGAGTTTATGCGCAAGCACATGCTGCCAGTAAATCGCAAAATCGAGAAATACGAATCCGATTAATGATGCAATGATGAGATTGAGTCCCAGCAGATGCATTAACCCCAGCCCGTTTTGCTGAGCATACAGGGCGCTACCCGCAGCAGCGGTAGGAAATACTAGGCGTAAAATAAAACTGTTTAAAACAATCAGGCCAAGTTGATGAGGCCATCGTTGTAGCCGGCTAAAACGCAGTTGTCGGTAGGGCTGTCTATTCTCCCAGAGTGCCATTAATGCGAATATGGCGAGAAAGGAAAATAATCTAATCTGTCCTTCTAATTGCAATAAACTCTGCATAAAACCTGATAACCTTTAGCTTATGAGTGATTCAAATACAGCTCCCCGCATCGGGATTGCCCTGATTATGACATACAAGGACCGTTTGCTTATAGGTAGAAGAAAGAAACAACCCATGCCACTGAGCTGGCAATTACCGGGCGGCTGGCTGCAATATGGTGAGTCGCCGCAGCAGGCAGTTTATCGATTACAACATAGATTTCACGCTGTGCAATGTGCTGAAGCAGGGCTGGTCAGTTATACCAATAACCTATTTGATAATGGGCTGCATTCGCTCAGCCTGTACTTTCAAATGGAATGTCTGAATGCTGCTGATATAGATCTACAGCGTAATCAGGATTGCAGTGACTGGACATGGGCAGACTGGTATGATTTGCCACAACCTTTATTTCTGCCCTTAAAGAAGTTGAAACTATCCAGCTACAAGCCGTTCATAAAGGATTAACGCCCGTTAGATGCTGTTAAGGCTTTTTAAAAATACTACCAGAGTCTCAAATATCGCTTTTAGTATCAGGATGCCTGGAGTATTTGGTATTTATTCTAGAAATTACTTTAAGTTGTATCTATAGTACAACTAGTACTTTGAGATTAATGAATCTATGAATGTTGAATTTGATATTGCCAGTGACCAGATTGATGGTGCGCGTGACTACCAGGAAGATGCTTTTATGGTGTCGCAGCTGGGCGAGAATGATGAAGGAGAATCCTGTTCTTTGGTCATTATGGCAGATGGAATGGGTGGTCATGCAGCAGGAAATGTTGCAAGCAACATGGTGGTTGCTACATTCAATAAGGCGTTTCAAAGTGACTTTCCCAGTAAAGATGTTCCTGAATCTTTATCCAGTGCGCTAAATCGAGCTAATCAACAAATAAAGGATTCAATAAAAGAGACCCCCGCTTTGCGCGGCATGGGCTGCACGATGGTGACCGCCTACCTCGAAAACAACAATTTGTACTGGGTCAGTGTGGGGGATAGCCATCTATACCTGATTCGTGACCGAGAGTTGATCAAGCAGAACGCTGACCATAGTTATGGTGCCTATATCGATATGATGCGCGAGCAGGGGATGGATATTGAAGAACAACCCGGTATGTCTCGCAATATGCTGATGAGTGCCATGACGGGTGAAGAAATAAGCAGCATAGACTGTCCACCACATCCGGTTAAGCTAAAAGAAGGGGATCGCCTGATTATTTCCAGTGATGGACTGGATACACTGGGGGCTGGCGCAATAATTCAGTATTCATCATGGTCTGCTACCGCGCGCGAATGTGTTTATGCTTTGCTCAAGGCCGTAGAGGAAGCGAATAAGATTAACCAGGATAATACCACCATCATTGTGGTGGATATTAAGGAAAAGGCTAAGCCGCAGGAGGCAGCCGCTGCTGATAGCAAGGAATCCCTATCCCGCTCCAACCCTGACATCGATACTTCATATAATTATGAGCCTCCAAAAGAGAAGAGCTCATATGCGGGACTGATTAAATTTATTCTGATTTTGCTTATTGCTGGCGCAGGATATTATGTCTGGCAACAAGGAATGCTGGACAGCTTGATTGGGCAGGTTACGACTGAGATAGAAAAGCAAATGGCGCCTGAACCTGCAACACCTGCACCCGTTGAATCTCCGCCCTCAGTGGCGACTCCAGAAGTAAAAAAACCTCGACGTGAATTGGTCAAGCAGCCAGAGCTTCAACAGCCAGAAGCGCTGGTTCAGGAGCAGTATGTCGACCACCCAGATCCGTTCACCGATAGGCTCAAGATTGGTGGGCGTGGGCCGAAAATGATTGCCCTGCCTGCTGGCAGCTTTCTGATGGGGAATGCCTCAGGCCTGATTTCACCCGATGAAAATCCTCGCCATAAGGTCCAGGTTCCAGCATTTGCTATGTCTATCTATGAGGTGACTTATGCTGAATATGATGTATTCGCCAGGGCGACTCGCAAACAAAGGCCAGATAGCTCAGGTTGGGATCGTAAAACCCACCCGGTCAACAATGTATCCTGGGATAATGCCTTAGCCTACGCCGCCTGGTTAAGTAAACAGACCGGTAAAAAGTATCGCCTGCCCTCTGAAGCAGAGTGGGAGTATGCTGCTCGAGCAGGAACGAGAACCACTTATTGGTGGGGCAGCGATAAGGGGAAAGGTAATGCACATTGTTTTAACTGTGACTCTGAGTTGAATACCAGTAAGCCAGCTAAGGTTGGTTCATATAAACCGAACGCTTTCGGTTTATATGATACTGCGGGTAATCTTTACGAATGGGTGCATGACTGTTATCACCGAAACTATAATGGTGCTCCTGAAGATGGTTCAGTATGGGAAGGTGGTGACTGTAGTGTACGCGTGGTTCGTGGCGGTGCTTACCGTAGCCCTGCTTCATCTATGCGTGTAGAGAACCGAGAGGTTTTCCCAAGCAACAAAGGACAGTACAACGTAGGCATACGCCTGGTACGAGAGCTCTAGTTAAGCGCTAGCTGACTGAGTTGATGTTCAATCTGTTGCGTCTTTAATGCTTCGTAATCCGATAACCGGGTCAATGTGAATTGGCCCGATAACTCTGCCCAGGCAAAGCCACCACTCCATGATGGCTGAGGGTATTCACCCTGTTTTTTCCTTTTAATTAGAAATACCTTTTGCGGGCGAATGAACAGGTTAAATGCCTGATTACTGTTTTGCAGATTATCAATCTCATCCCAGGCATGTTGTGCCGAATCAAAACAATGAACGGTAAGCGGGTAGATATTATGACCTCCGTTATGAATCCAGCGCGGATGTTCAATGGGGTAAGACTGTTGTGACAGCATCATTTGCCAGTGCTGGTGATTGACCGAGGCTAATGCCCCTAATGAGTTGTATGCCATCGCTATCCCCCGTAAATGTGATAACGCCTCCATCACAACTTGAATATCGTTGCAGTCCTGCAGTGTCAGGTACTGAGGTTTTTGCTTTAGTGCATCGATTAGCACCAGAGCATGGTAATCGGCAAAGGGGTATTTGTTATAAAACAGTGTGACGGGTAATGAGCGTATGGTGCCTTTCCAGATGATTTCTTTAGCTAGAAAAGGTTTATTGAAGTGAAAAGCGCTGACATCGAAAGCCTGAAAAAGGCTGTTGATCTTGCCTTCACTATTACGTGCCGGGCGAAAACTACGTAATTGATTATATTGTAAAGACCAGAGGCCTGAAGATCGTTGCTGAGTCAGCTCGATATTTTCCAGACCGAGTTTCTGCAATTGTTCAAAAACGCTTAAGTCATCTGCAGGATAGTCGGAGGATTGCTCGACCTGCTGTATGAAATATAGATATTTTTTTTCCAGTAGCGGTTTTAGGCGATCAAAAATTTCACTATGCATCATGGCATTGGCCAGTACCAGAATGAATACGCCTGGTTCATCATTCTCAAGTAACTGGGTCAGGCGCTGAATAAATAGCTGTTGAAAGCTTTGAGTGGTAGCGAAAGGGATATCAGTCATACTCACATTATAAAAAGAGTGAAATCACATGCCTAATGATTTTACTACTCAGGCAAGCGCTGAATAATTCATCCATGAATTTTTAGAGCACGAAAAACGAAAAGTGTGATTTTCGCTTTTCTCTCAAAATCAAAGACTTGCACTAATTGAGGATGTGCTGGATGATAAGGCTATCAAGGGCTGTCTGATGATTAATGCAGCTACCGAGCTGGCGTCACCGGTTGAGGAAGCTCGACAACGCCTGCAGGCCATGTTGACAGTTATCAGCAACAGTTTTATCAAATATTGCTGACAGCACAGCAAAATGGAGAGCTGAGTGCGGATAAAAACTCTGAGTCATTAGCCGCCTTCTTATTGATTGGGGTAGCGGATATTCACCTGTATAGTCAAACGGGAATTGATCGAGAACCCTTGCATACTCTGGTAAATAATTTATTGTCCATATTCAAATAAGCATTCCTGTCATGTTGTTTGTAAATGCCAGTGCAATGTGATTTTGTGTTGTTATACTTCGTTTGATGAGTCAGTCTGAATTAAAAATAGAACTATGCCCCATTGGAATTAGCGATTGTGACTGGGTGAGCCAGGTTGCCAGTCTGCAACAGGAAATTAGCCTGTTGCAGACCCAGGTGAGCACTGACCCCTTGACCGGTTTATTTAATTACCGTCATTTCGAATCTGCGTTGAAGAATGAAATGCAGCGAACTAATCGTGCTGGTAATCCTACTGCGCTGGTGATGATCGACCTGGATTTATTCAAGCAGGTGAATGACCGTTGGGGGCATGAAGGAGGTAATAAGGCCCTGCAACTTGCAGCATCGCTGTTTAAACAGGAGTTGCGCGCAGTAGATGTTGTTTGTCGTTATGGTGGAGAAGAATTTGCACTTATATTGCCTCAGACTACCTTACCTATGGCGGTAAGGGTAGCGCAGCGAGTGCGACTGACTTTACAACAAACACCTGTGGCATTTGCAGATAACTGGTTCAATATTACAGCCAGTTTGGGTGTCGCACTGTATCAGGCAGGTGACAGCCAGAGTTTCGAAGCTTTTGTGGATAGTGCGGATCAGTATTTGTATCAGGCCAAACAAAAAGGGCGAAATCAGGTCTGTCATCCAGATTTCGCCCCTGCCAAACCGGCTACTTCAGTATCTATGGAAGAGAAGGCTGCTTTATTCGCTAATCCAGAACAGGATTAAAATGCAGGCTTTTCCTTCGCTGAGTTGTAGCGATCAATGCTATCCATGATTTCTTTCTTGGCTTCTTCTGCACCCTGCCAGCCTTCGATATTCACCCATTTGCCATCTTCAAGATCTTTATAGTGTTCGAAGAAGTGAGCGATAGAGTCCAGTAATGGGCGAGGCATATCACGCACCGAATCAATCTCGCGATACATACGCGATAAACTATCGATAGGCACGGCAAGTATTTTGGCATCTTCACCCGATTCATCGGTCATTTTAAGCATGCCTACAGGACGGACACGAATAACTGAACCGCTGATCAGCGGTACTGGTGTTACCACCAAAACGTCGGCAGGGTCGCCATCGTCAGACAGTGTGTGCGGAATATATCCATAGTTACAGGGATAATGCATGGCAGTTCCCATGAAGCGATCGACGAACATAGCGCCTGTCGCTTTATCGACTTCATATTTGACAGGATCACTATGCGAAGGAATTTCGATAATGACATTAATATCATTTGGGCAATTTACACCCGAGTTAACGCGATCAAGATTCATAATCTGGTTAATGCTTCATAGCTAATAGAGCGCAGGATTATAGCAGTGAAGAAAGAGGTTGTAGAGAGGGGAGTCTAAGGAAAAACTATGAATTCTATTAATCAGGGGGATTTAAAATGCTCGCCCGGGTTAAATCCGAACACTTCAGTCATATTCAATTCCGTGATTAACTGGTCGACAGCACCCTGTCCCAGATCACGCTGAACTTCAGCCAGTATCAGGCGAGCGGCATGTCGATTATAGCCCTGGCCGATATAGACCTGGGTTTGCAATAACTCTCTGGCGCGTTCAAGGATCATGTTTGCATAGAAAGTGGGCTGCATGTGCAGCCCACTTTAAAGTGCTGATTAAATTTCAAACAATGGCAGTTTCTTTTCAGTCAGCTCATTCTTCAGAGTGACATATTTAGGCATGCCATTGTCATCGTACTCAGGATAGGCTTCGCCTTTGATAAGGGGGTATAGATACTCCTTACATTTGTCTGTAATGCCATAACCGTCTGCGGTAATGAAATCCATTGGCATCATTTTTTCTACATTAGCCACTTCGCTTAATGGGGCTTCGCCTATGCTCCATTTGTAAGGGTTTGATGATTCACGAACCACGGTTGGCATGATGGAATTCTTGCCTTCCAGGGCTTTTTCGACAGCCGCTTCACCCAGCGCATAAGCCTGCTGTACATCAGATTCCGAGGCCAGGTGACGTGCTGCACGTTGTAGGTAGTCAGCAACTGCCCAGTGAAATTTATAGCCCAGTGCATCTTTGATCATATTCGCTACGATGGGTGCTGCGCCACCCAACTGGGCGTGTCCGAATGAATCACGGGTACCCTGTTCTGCCAGGAAAGTCCCGTCAGGGTAGTGCGCGCCTTCTGAAACCACGATCGTGCAATAGCCATGCTCTTTAACCTTGGCATCAACCACGGCGAGAAATTTTTCTTTATCGAATTCAATTTCAGGGAATAGCGTGACTACAGGAATGCCATAATCTTCGACCAGTGCGCCTGCCGCAGCAATCCAGCCTGCGTGACGCCCCATGACTTCGATAACAAAAATCTTGGTAGAGGTTGCGGCCATAGAGCGTACATCAAACGAGGCTTCCAGTGTAGAAACCGCAATATATTTGGCGACTGATCCAAAGCCAGGGCAGTTATCGGTGATCGGCAGATCGTTATCAACTGTTTTAGGCACATGTATTGCCTGTACCGGAAATCCCATTTTTTCTGATAATTGAGAAACCTTATAACAGGTATCGGCTGAATCACCGCCACCGTTATAGAAGAAATAGCCAATGTTATGTGCCTTGAATACATCGATCAGGCGTTCGTATTCGCGTTTGTTTTCTTCCAGGCTTTTGAGTTTGAAGCGGCAGGAGCCAAATCCACCGGATGGTGTGGTTTTCAATGCGGCAATATCTTCAGCAGATTCTTTGGAGGTGTCGATTAGATTTTCGGTTAAGGCACCGATGATGCCATTCTGTCCAGCATATACATTACCGATTTTGTCGGCGTGTTTACGACAGGTTTCGATGACGCCACAGCCCGAAGCGTT
The DNA here is from genome assembly GCA_050295575.1 of Gammaproteobacteria bacterium. GTDB lineage: Bacteria > Pseudomonadota > Gammaproteobacteria > JACNJF01. The sequence goes on from JBNKPX010000025.1 coordinate 26,248, forward strand.
GATAACAGCGGTTACACCGCCTGATTGTGCATAGAATGCATTCTTTATACTCATTATTTTTCTCCGCAATGAATTCGGCTTTTGCTAAAGCCTGTAGTTGATATAAAATTTTTTTAATTAATCTGAGTTTAACTCCTGCTGGCGATCTCTTTCATGATCTGCCTGCAGGCGTAGCAGGGAGATAACACAGTCTCCTAGCTCATCGTATTCAGGTATTCCAGTACCGAATTGTTCGCGGTTACCATAATAAAATTGGGTGCGATAGTGATTTTCGGCGGTTTTGATGACGACAAAATGACAGTCACCCTGTTCCCAGTAAATAGCCGGGCATTCGGTCAATTCACGATCTGCCGGATCCAGTCTGGCTTCTACATCAACCAGGTGAAACTCTACCGTATCCTTGCCCCAGCGCTCATCCAGAGTACTGCGAATGATGCGTTGTTCAGTGTCATTTATATCAGGAATAGCGCTCATAATTTGTTGTTCTATCGATATACAGGGCGGCGAATATACAATAAATAGCGCAAATTTGCATATTAATGGAGATATGCCGGCATAAGAGAATTCAATTGGTCAATATAAAAAGCATGCTCGAAGTGGGGGTATCGCTGTGGCACAATGCTCATATGTATAGCGCAGCACAATATCGAGTATTATAAAACTCAATTCAATTGGTGATGGATTTTAAAGGACAGTAGCCCCAGTCACGTATGGTGGCGCTACCAACCAAAGAGGTGAAAATGAAAATAATATTATTAGGTGGTCCGGGTGCTGGCAAAGGCACTCAGGCTAATTACATTAAGGAAAGATATAACATTCCTCAGATTTCTACCGGTGATATGTTACGTGCTGCGGTTAAGGCTCAGTCTCCAATGGGTATAGAGGCCAAGAAGGTGATGGATGCCGGTGGTCTGGTGTCGGATGACATTATTCTCGGATTGATTGATGAGCGAATCCAGCAGGATGATTGCGCTAATGGTTTTCTTTTCGATGGTTTCCCTCGCACGCTGGAACAGGCTGAAGCGCTCAAATCTAAAGTGGAGATAGATGCTGTAGTGGAAATCGATGTGGATGATAACGAGATTATCAAACGCATGAGCGGCCGCAGGGTGCATCTGGCATCAGGCCGTACCTATCACATAGTATTTAATCCACCCAGAGTTGAAGGTAAGGATGATGAAACCGGTGAGGATCTGATTCAACGTGATGATGATCAGGAGGATACCGTAAAAAAACGTCTGGATGTCTATCATGATCAAACCGAACCACTGATTGAATACTACTCTGGATGGGCAAATTCAGGGGGGGAAGGAGCGCCCAGATATATCCGAATAAATGGAATTGGAAAAGTGGATGATATTCGAGACCAGATTTTCCAGCAGCTTGATCATTAACATATCAAAACCGCTTGTTCATTGAACTGGCGGTTTTTTTTTGGGATATAAAAATAATTAATTAACTAACTTAACAATAATGGGAAATGACAAATGAGTTCAGCACTAGTAATGGCATTGATCTGTGCTTTTGTAGGGATCGGGTATGGGATAGTTTCAATCTTTAGCGTTTTGTCAAAGCCTCAGGGTAATGATGAGATGCAAAGAATTGCGGCTGCAATTCAGGAAGGCGCAGTAGCTTATCTGGCACGCCAATATACGGCTATTGGTCTGGTGGGCGTTATATTATTCCTGGGTATTGGGCTTTCTCTGGACTGGTATACCGCGATTGGTTTTGCGCTGGGGGCATTGCTGTCAGGGTCTGCGGGTTATATAGGTATGCACGTTTCTGTGCGTTCCAATTCTCGAACGGCAGAAGCGGCCAAAGGCGGAATCAATCCGGCCCTGCAGGTCGCTTTTAAAGGCGGTGCAATTACCGGAATGCTGGTGGTTGGACTCGGCTTACTGGGGGTTGCCGGTTATTACAGTATATTACTGATGCTGGGCGTGGGTGACCCTCTACATCCGATGATTGGTCTGGCATTCGGTGGCTCGTTGATCTCAATCTTTGCCCGTCTGGGCGGTGGTATATTCACCAAGGGTGCGGATGTAGGTGCAGATATCGTAGGAAAGGTTGAGGCAGGTATCCCCGAGGACGATCCACGTAATCCGGCAGTTATCGCAGATAATGTGGGTGATAATGTGGGTGACTGTGCGGGTATGGCGGCGGATTTATTTGAAACCTATGCGGTAACCATTATTGCTACCATGTTACTGGGCAGCCTGGTGTTTGTTAATTCGAGTGCAGACACTCTGGCGCTGGCCGTGACCTATCCTCTGGTACTGGGTGGTATCTCGATCATCTGTTCGGTAATCGGTACCTTCTTTGTTAAATATCAGGAAGGCGGCAAGATTATGACTGCGCTGTATAAGGCCACGGCGGTGTCAGCCATTCTTTCAGCTATAGGTTTTTATGTGATCACAAATTCGATGATGGTGGATAACGGCATGTATAGCACCGGTGCTTTATTTGGTGCTGCGTTAATCGGTCTGGTATTAACGGTAGCCATGATTGTGATTACAGAGTACTACACCGCAACCGAATATTCTCCGGTAAGGCATATCGCCGAAGCCTCTACCACGGGTGATGGAACCAATGTCATTGCAGGCCTGGGGGTTTCGATGCGTTCAACAGCACTTCCTGTGCTGGCTGTCTGTCTTTCAATCTGGGGTGCTCATACCCTGGCTGGATTGTATGGAATAGCGATTGCTGCAACCGCCATGCTGTCGATGACAGGTATTGTGGTTGCACTGGATGCTTACGGACCGATTACCGATAACGCGGGTGGTATCGCTGAAATGGCCGATCTACCAGAAGAGATTCGTAACACTACCGATGCACTGGATGCAGTGGGTAATACAACCAAGGCGGTTACCAAGGGCTATGCGATTGGGTCTGCGGGTCTGGCAACTTTGGTCTTGTTTGCTGATTACACCAGTTCCCTGACCAGTGCCGGTAAGGCTGAAACCTTTGATCTATCAAATCATATGGTCATTATAGGTCTGTTTATCGGCGGCTTGATACCCTATCTGTTTGGCGCGATGGCAATGGAAGCAGTAGGTCGTGCAGCTGGGGGGATCGTGAATGAAGTGCGTCGCCAGTTCCGTGAAATGCCGGGTATAATGGATAAAACGCAAAAGCCAGATTATTCACGAGCAGTGGATATGCTGACCCGTGCGGCGATTAAGGAAATGATTATTCCTTCCTTATTACCGGTTGCAGTACCTATCGTGGTCGGCCTGACACTGGGCGCGCAGGCACTGGGTGGCGTATTGATCGGTACTATCGTAACTGGTTTGTTTGTGGCTATCTCTATGACTACCGGTGGTGGTGCCTGGGATAATGCGAAAAAATATATCGAAGATGGCAATCATGGCGGTAAGGGCTCTGATGCGCACAAGGCAGCGGTTACTGGTGATACTGTGGGCGATCCTTACAAGGATACTGCGGGTCCGGCGATCAATCCGTTGATCAAAATCATCAATATCGTCGCGTTATTGATGGTTCCATTGTTGTAAAAAATTATTAGCATGAGTTCCACTAGGGCCTGTTAACAGGGCCTGACAAAGCCTGCATTATGCAGGCTTTGTTTTTTCAGCTTGAAATTCATCCAATCAATGGTTTAATGGCGTCACATTTTTAAAGCTTCGTATCATTTTATGCCGTATCCACCGGACATCTACTGCTGATGGCCTATCGCGAACAACTCAAAGATAATTATCTGGAAACCAGACTGGTCAGAAACCGCTTGATTGCAGCGGCGCTGATCGTTTTTGTGTTGATGACGGTAGTACTCGGGCGCCTGTATGTTTTGCAGGTGGTTGACCATGAACATTTCACGACGCTATCAGATTCAAACCGGGTAAGCCTGAAGGCTTTGCCGCCAACACGAGGCCTGATCTATGATCGTAATGGCATCGTTCTGGCTGATAATTTACCGGCTTATCGGCTGGAAATTATTCGAGAGCAGGTTGAGGACCTGGATCAAACATTGCAACAATTGAGACAACTAGTTGATATATCCGATCAGGAAGTCAAAAGATTTCGTGAAACCAGCAAACGTCGAAGGGCATTTGAATCGGTGCCTCTGTTGCTTAATCTGAGCGATGAAGAAGTGGCCTTGCTGGCGGTCAATATCCATCGTTTTAGCGGCGTGGAAATCAATGCGCGCCTGACACGTAATTACCCCCTGGGCAAGCATGCTGTACATGCGCTGGGTTATGTTGGAAGAATCGACCTCAAAGACCTGACAACTCTGGATGAAGCTAATTATGCAGGTACCAGTCATATCGGTAAACTGGGGCTGGAGAAATACTATGAAGCCCAGCTACATGGCGAGGTGGGTTTTCAGCGCGTTGAAGTGAATGCTTCGGGACGGACTTTGCGGGTACTGGACGAAAAGGCACCGATAGCAGGTAAAAACCTGCACCTGACGATAGATTCATCACTGCAGCAATTGGCGGAATACCTGTTTACCGGTCAGAAAGGCTCTATAGTGGCGATAGACCCGCGTAATGGTGAAATCCTCGCTCTGGTCAGCATGCCGAGCTTTGATCCAAATTTGTTTGTCAATGGTATCAGTACGGCTAATTATAGTGCTTTACGTGATTCACCCAAACGCCCGCTGTTTAATCGAGCGATCACAGGGCAGTATCCGCCTGGCTCAACAACCAAGCCGTTTTTCGGTCTTGCTGGCCTGGAATCTAATGTTATTGGGCCAGGGCATAAGGTTTTTTGTGGTGGTTACTATCAGTTGCCCAACGATGAGCGAAAATACCGTGACTGGAAAAAGGGGGGGCATGGGTATATGACTCTGGATGGGGCAATTACGCAATCCTGTGACGTTTTCTTTTATGAACTCTCTTACAGCCTGGGCATAGATCGTATGTCTGAATTCATGAAACAATTCGGATTTGGTCATCGAACCGGGATTGATAGCACCAGTGAGCGCCCTGGTCTGATGCCTTCAAGAGACTGGAAACGCAATGCCCGGGGGATGCCCTGGTTTCCGGGTGAAACCCTGATCACGGGTATAGGCCAGGGTGCTTTACTGGTAACCCCTTTACAGTTGAGTAGTGCAACAGGCGCTTTGGCTATGCAGGGTAAGTTGTATAAACCTCATCTGGTGAAATCCATACAAAACCCGCTCGATCAGACAGATCAGCCGGTCGAAGTGGTGCTCAGTAGTGAATATAAGTTAAAGAGAAAACTTAACTGGGATCATGTCGTACGAGGCATGAGCAATGTGGTACATAACATACGTGGTACCGCCCACCGTATTGCCAAAGGGCTTAAATATAAGATTGCTGGCAAGACCGGTACCGCACAGGTTTTTGGTATTGCCCAGGATGCTGAATATGAAGAAGAGAATGTGACCAAGAAGTTACGTGATCATGCTCTATTTATGGCTTTTGCCCCGGTGGATGATCCAAAAATAGCCGTAGCGGTAGTGGTCGAAAATGGCGGGCATGGTAGCTCGGTGGCAGCACCTATAGCGCGCAAGATTATGGATGCCTACTTGTTACAAGAATCCGATGATACTGAACCACAGGTGAGTAATTAATGGATCGTTATACAGAGAGTGATCAGCATTCAATTTCACGTCGTGTACTGGATGCATTTAGACTCGATCCCGTGCTCATGTTATTGCTGTTTATTCTGTCCAATTTTGGGCTGATTGTTCTATTTAGTGCCAGCGGTAGCGATATTGATCTGATGATACGGCAGGTCACGCGACTGGCGCTGGCAGTGGTGCTGATGATAGGCATTGCCAATATATCTATGCGCGTGCTAAAAAAACTGTCAGTGTGGTTTTATCTGGGCGGTGTGCTATTGCTGATCGCGGTGATGGCCTTTGGGGAAATAGGTAAGGGTGCACAACGCTGGCTGGATTTTGGTTTTATTCGTTTTCAACCTTCAGAGTTTATGAAGCTGGCTATGCCCATGATGGTGGCATCCTATCTATCAGAAAAGGTATTACCCGTGGGCTGGAAGGATTTAACCGTTTCTGCCTTACTGGTATTGATCCCGGTTGTACTGATTGCCCGTCAACCTGATCTGGGTACTGCACTGCTGGTCGCAAGTGCTGGTTTTTTTGTGTTATTTCTGGCCGGTGTGCGCTGGAAAATCTTTTTTATTCTGGGGCTGATGGGGTCAGCAATGGCACCTTTGCTATGGAAATTTGGGCTGCATGATTACCAGCGTGGGCGCATACTCACCCTGTTGGATCCGGAGTCTGATCCTCTAGGGTCCGGCTATCATATCATTCAATCCAAGATCGCCATTGGCTCGGGTGGGGTCTATGGTAAAGGCTGGTTGAATGGTACCCAGTCGCAGCTTGAGTTTTTACCAGAGCGCCAGACTGATTTTATCTTTTCCGTATTTGGCGAAGAATTTGGACTGTTTGGCAGTTTATTCCTGATATTGCTGTATCTACTGATTATTTATCGTGGGCTGTTTATCGCCTGGATGTCTCAGGATAACTATGGCCGCCTGCTGGCTGGTGCACTAAGTCTAACTTTTTTTGTCTACCTGTTTGTAAATACGGGCATGGTTACAGGATTGTTGCCAGTGGTTGGTGTACCCTTGCCTCTGGTGAGTTATGGGGGGACCTCTATGGTGACTCTAATGGCTGGATTTGGCATGATCATGGCTGTTGGATCAGCCAAGCGTTTTTTACGATAGACATTTTTCGATAGGAATTTTCCTAAATAAACTTGGGCCCGAAGGAGCCAGAATGTTAAGAGTTTTACTGATATCGATACTATTGCTGCCATTGTCGCTACAGGCCGCAAAACTGGATAAAGGCGATTACCGCTATCGCAGCGACGTTGAGGATTTTATCCGCAAAGTGGCTGCCAGTAGTGACTATAGCGAGGCCGAACTGATCGCGCTGTTTTCCCAGGTAAAGCATCAGCGTGAGCTATTTGAACGTATGGATAAGCCTGCAGAAAAACTGGAATGGCACCAGTATCGAAAAATCTTCCTGACCGATAAGCGTATCAATGCAGGGGTTAAATTCTGGAAAGAGAATCGAGAGTTAATCAGTCAGATCGAAAAAAACTATAAGGTTCCTGCTGAAATCATCGTCGCTATAGTCGGTGTAGAAACCTTTTACGGTATTTATAAAGGAAAATCCCCAGTGTTTGATACTCTGGTTACTTTTGCCTTCGATTACCCCAAGCGTGCAGAGTTTTTTACTCGTGAACTGGAGCAGTTCCTGATCCTGAGTAAGGAGAATCAGCTTGATACACGTGCCGTCATGGGGTCCTATGCTGGTGCCATGGGGATGCCGCAATTTATTGCCTCCAGCTATAGAAACTATGCACTAGATGGTGATGGTGATGGTAAGGCAAACCTGTTTGAAAGCCTGCCGGATATTCTGGCGAGTGTTGCCAATTACTTTAAAAATCACGGCTGGGTTGAAGGGCAGCCGGTTGCCTATCCGATCAACCGGGCGAAGAAAAAGTCCAGGACAGATATTAAGCCAGCAATGAAACCTAATATCAGCTGGAAGGATCTAACTGTGGCTGGTTTTAAAAGCAAGGCCCCGCTGGAGGATGAGTTGAAGGTAGCACTGTTAAAGTTTGAACAGAAAGATCATGCTGAATACTGGGCTGGATTGCAGAATTTTTATGTGATTACCCGTTATAACCATTCTCCTTTGTATGCGATGGCGGTTTATCAACTCAGTCAGAAGCTGAAGCAGGGCGTTAAGTAAGCATGCGTTTACCAGCCCTTCTGATCACTTTATTCATTCTATCTGCTTGCACCTTTGGTGTGCCGATAGGAGACCGTCCAGGCAGTACGACAGGTACTGACAGTATCGAGCTGAATGCGACAGGAAAATCGAAATATGGAAACCCCAACTCATATGTAGTGTTTGGTAAACGCTATTTCGTGATGCAGACGGCTAAAGGCTTTGTTCAGCGAGGCACGGCTTCCTGGTACGGGCCCGACTTTCACGGTAAGCGCACCTCCAGTGGTGAAACCTATAATATGCATGCGATGACGGCGGCGCATAAAACCCTGCCGTTACCAACTATGGTTCGTGTTAAAAATCTGACCAATGGAAAAACTGCGGTGGTTAAGGTGAACGACAGGGGGCCGTTCGTGAATGATCGTATTATCGATCTGTCTCAGGCAGCTGCTAAACAACTGGGTGTAATCGGACCAGGCACCGCCGAGGTGGAGATTACCGCGCTAACTGCTACCGATCACAAATCGGCCGTTAACGAACCCCGTCCTCCAGTTCGAGCTATTCCGCTGCAAACAGCCTCTGCTGAGGGTGGCGCAGGAGAAATCTTTCTGCAGTTGGGTTCCTTTGGTAGTGAAGTTAATGCAATTAATATGCGTAACCGATTGAAAGCACAGAATGAACAGGCAATTTTAATATCTTCGATTGATACCGGCTCGGGCACTTTTTATCGTGTACGACTAGGGCCTTTGCTGGATGTGAGTGAAGCAGAGTCTGTGCAGAAACGATTGTTGCGCAAAGGCTATCAAAACGTCAGGATTGTTGTGGGTGAGAATTAATCTACAGCCTGTATAAGTATATTATTCCTCATTCTTCAACTGCATGCCGGGCAGGGGGTTAATTTCCCTCCCAGCTAAGGTACAATCTACTCTTTTAATCTTACTCGCAACCGGTTTAGTTATCTTTCCTCTATGAATATTATTCAACTCCTGTTTGTTACACTTTTATGGTTCCTTAGTCAGCCCCTGTTTGCAGCGGTAAAACCTATTCCTCAGGCGCCTGAGCTGGCCGCGGATAGCTTTATCCTGATGGATTTTGCCAGTGGTAAGGTGTTGGCAGAGAAAGACCCTGATAAACGTGTAGAACCTGCCAGTATCACCAAGCTCATGACTGCCTATCTGGTGGATAAGGCATTGGCATCGGGGGACATTAATATGACCGACATGGTGACGGTAAGCGAGAAGGCCTGGCGTATGAAGGGGTCCAAGATGTTTATCGAAGTGGGTAAACAGGTGTCAGTAGAAGAATTGATCAAGGGTATGATCATCCAGTCAGGTAATGATGCAACAGTAGCTCTGGCAGAACATATTGCAGGATCTGAGCCTGCATTTGCTGGGTATATGAATCATCAGGCCGCTTTGTTGGGGATGAAAAATAGTCATTTTCAAAATGCCACCGGTTGGCCACATGAAGATCATTATAGTACTGCGCGCGATATCGCCCTGTTGAGTCAGGCGATTATTCGTGACTTTCCTGAAACCTATCGGTTTTATCGTGAGAAGGAGTATACCTTCAACGATATTCGCCAGTTTAATCGCAACCGTTTACTGTGGCGCGATGAGTCGGTAGATGGGTTGAAAACCGGGCATACAGAAGCTGCAGGGTACTGTCTGGCAAGTTCAGCCAAACGCGATGATATGCGACTGATATCCGTGGTGCTGGGTACCGATTCGGATAAAGCGCGTACACAGAATAGCCAGGCATTGCTGAATTATGGTTTTCGCTTCTTTGAAACCCAGAAACTGTATCGTGCCAATGACTTACTCAAACAGACAAGGGTCTGGTATGGCGACAAGGAACAGGTTTCTCTGGGGGTGGAACAGGATGTATATGTCACTATAGCGCGGGGACGTTATAAGAGTCTGGATGCTTCTATAGAAATTGATCAGCGTATCTCTGCGCCTATTGCACTGGGTCAGGAACTTGGACTGCTAAAGGTTAAGCTGGATGACGAAGTCATCATTTCTCAACCGCTGGTAGCTATGCAGGCGGTTAATGATGGTGGTATTGTGCAAAAAGCTATCGATAGTATTAAACTACTTTTTGAATAGGTCACAGGACAAGGTTATGGATCTGGTTTATTTAAATGGAAATTATGTACCCGCCGAAACAGCCTGTATTCCAGTGCTGGATCGAGGCTTTATGTTCGGTGATGGTGTTTACGAGGTTATGCCGGTTTATGGCGGTAAGGTTTTCCGCGTGGATGAGCATTTGCAACGTCTACAACGCAGTCTACAGGCGGTAGATATGCATTGTGCAGAATGTGAAAATGGGATGCCTGATATATTCACTTCTCTGATTGAAAATAATATTCATCAGGGTGATGGCTTTATTTATCTGCAAATTACGCGTGGTGTTATGCAGGTTCGAGATCAGGCCTATGACCGTGACATGAAGCCTACCGTGCTGGTGATGTGTCAGGCCCTGGACTATCCCTCGCAAAATAAGGATACGAAGGGGATTAGAGCGATCACGCTGGATGATAACCGCTGGATGGATTGTTATATCAAGTCCATCAATCTTTTGCCCAATGTGCTATTGAGGCAGCAGGCGATTGATGCGGGTGCCCAGGAGGCCATTCTGATACGTGACAATCTGGCTGTAGAAGGCACCTCCAGCAACCTGTTTGTGGTTAAGGATGAAGTGATCTTAACCCCACCCCAAACACGTTATATGCTGGGTGGTATCACGCGTGAACTGATCATAGAAATCTGCAACAGTAATAGAATTCTGGTGCGTGAAATTCAGGTAACCGAAGATCAGTTACACGATGCCGATGAAATCTGGATGACTTCTTCCACCCGCGAAATCGTGCCGGTAACTACCCTGAATCAGCACAAGGTAGGTAAGGGTGTACCTGGCCCTATGTGGATGCAGTTGATTGATCTGTATCAGAATTTTAAAAAATCAGTCATGCGAGGTTAATAGATGACTCAGGATTTATCTTCAGATCAGGATTTAAGCGAGCTGCTAAAATTCCCCTGCGAATTTCCACTTAAGGTTTTTGGTTTGAATAACGAGTCTTTTGAGGGCATAGTGCTGGAGCTGGTTGCTGCACATTGTCCAGAATCTACCGAGTTCAGAGTGCAGCGTAATCAAAGCTCTAAGGGTAAATATCAATCTCTGACCATTACCTTTACCGCTCATAGTCGTAAACAACTGGATGATATCTATTACTCATTGACTGCCAGTGAGCATGTCGTGATGTCCTTATAACGGTTTAGCCGTGTCCTTGCAGTTACCCGATATCCAGCATCTGGGGCGTACCGATTACGAACCGGTATGGCAGGCGATGAAACAGTTTACTGAGCAACGCGATGCTGAAACTCGAGACGAGTTCTGGTTAACCGAACATAATCCGGTGTATACCCAGGGCCTTAATGGCCGCAAAGAGCATGTGCTTAACTCAGGGAATATTCCTGTAGTGAAGGTGGACAGGGGTGGCCAGGTCACCTACCACGGTCCGGGCCAGCTGATTGTGTATTTTCTGCTGGATCTGAATCGGCTGGGCATAGGCATTCGCTCACTGGTGATGAGTCTGGAGCAGGGCGTGGTTAACCTCTTACAGGGCTACGACATCGATGCTCATGCGCGCAGGGACGCCCCCGGTGTGTATGTGGGCGATGCCAAGATCGCCGCACTAGGCCTACGTGTTCGTAAGGCCTGTTGCTATCATGGACTGAGTCTGAATCTGGATATGGATCTGACGCCCTTCTCCGGCATAGATCCCTGCGGCTATAAAGATTTACCCGTTATTCAACTGATCGACCTGTTACCTGAGTTTTCTCGGCAACAGGTAGAGCAGCAGTTATGTTCCCAATTAATCGAAACCATAGGTTATGAGCAAAAATAAAAAGGTAGTACAGGGCGTTAAGCTCAAGGGCGCCGACAAGGTTGCGGGAATTCCAATCAAGGTAGTGCCCGCACAAACCCTGGCACGTAAGCCATCCTGGATTCGAGCCAAAGCGCCTACCAGCGAAACGGTCAGGCAACTTAAAAACACCCTGCGTGAAAATAATCTGTATACCGTATGTGAAGAGGCGGCCTGTCCAAATCTGGGCGAATGTTTTTCCAAGGGGACGGCGACCTTTATGATCATGGGTGATATCTGTACGCGACGTTGTCCTTTCTGCGATGTTGGGCATGGGCGTCCCAACCCGCTGGATAGGGATGAACCTTATAACGTGGCTAAAACCATTCAGAATATGAAGCTGCGTTATGTCGTGTTGACTTCGGTAGACCGGGATGACCTGCGTGATGGTGGGGCCCAGCATTTTGTGGATTGTATTGATCAAACACGTAAGCTCAATCCCGAGGTACAGATCGAAATTCTGACACCGGATTTTCGTGGGCGTATGGATATTGCTCTGGATATACTCAGTCAGTCAGTACCCGATGTTTTCAACCATAACCTCGAATCGGTACCCCGGCTGTATAAAAAAATTCGACCGGGTGCCGATTATCAATGGTCGCTGAATCTACTAAAAAGCTTTAAACAGCAACATCCAGAGGTACCCACAAAATCCGGCATTATGCTGGGGCTGGGAGAGGAAATGCAGGAGGTTGAACAACTGTTGCGTGATTTACGTTCTCATGATGTTAACATGCTGACCCTGGGGCAATATCTACAACCCAGTCGCGATCACCTGGCGGTGGATCGCTATGTGACTCCGGATGAATTTAAACAACTTGAATCCTTCGCCTATGAGATTGGTTTTGATCAGGTTGCCAGTGGGCCGATGGTGCGTTCATCCTATCATGCCGACATACAGGCTAGTAGTGTACTGGATTGATGCCATAGCATTAATGCTTTAGAGACTGTCTCTATAACAACTATAGAATTTTAAGCTGATTACTCATAAGTATTTATCTGATAAAAAGCGAAGCTAAATAATAACTCTCAATACCCGGGCTTGGTGGTATTTGAAAACAAGGAGAAACTATGAAATTCCGAATAGCCTCATTCTGGCCCCTGTGTGCCTTATTCGCTGGCCTGTTTGTTCCTGCTGTCAGTATTGCATCGACAGCTAGCGGCGAGAAGCTCGATCTGACTCATCACTGGGTCGGTATCACCGCTATCATTATCTTTGTTGTCGCCTATGCGTTGGTGATGATGGAAGAATTTATACATTTACGGAAATCTAAACCAGTCATTTTTGCTGCGGGCCTGATCTGGCTGCTGTTGGCTATCGTCTATAGCCAACATGGAGATACACATACTGCTGAAACTGCGATTCGACACAACATCCTTGAGTATGGAGAGTTGTTTTTATTCCTGCTGGTGGCGATGACCTATATCAACGCGATGGAAGAAAGGCTGGTGTTTGATCGACTCAAGGCCTGGATGGTTACCAAGGGATTCACCTTGCGTCAGTTGTTCTGGATTACCGGTATTCTTGCATTCTTTATCTCACCCATAGCCGATAATCTAACCACCGCCTTGTTGATGTGTGCAGTGGTATTGTCGGTTGGTGGCGGCAATAAAAATTTCATCCTGTTAGCCTGTATCAATATCGTTGTAGCGGCCAATGCAGGGGGGGCTTT
>JBNKPX010000026.1:0-39057 GCA_050295575.1 Gammaproteobacteria bacterium
AAATTAAGGAAATTCTCTATCTTACTAAAACATGATTATGAGACCCGGGGGTCTCGTTTATCATTCTGTTATGTGAATTAGAATCGAGGTATCTAGTGTTTAAAAAGTTGGGTAACTTATTTAAAAAGAAGGAAGTTGAAATCCTACTTGGTTATATGTTTTCTTTTAGGAACTTGATGTTAGGTGTTGAAGAAATCGGAACACCAGGTGAGATAATAGATGCGCTTTCTTCGAAAGATATTGAGGTAGGGGATTTATTCGAGAATATAGATACGGCTGTAGAAAGCTTTGATGTAAAAAAAGGTGCACCTTCTATTGCATTTACAGGTGGACCGTTTGCTGATCAAAAGATAGATTTAATGGAAAGCTTCGCTGACAGAGATTATGAAAAATTTACTCAACTAGTAAAAAATCTCATTTCAAATAGCGAGCTTGAATCATCAATTGTTTCTTCAATAGTGGTTGATGGTGATCTAAAAGCCTTGAAGATTATTTCCCAAAATGGCGGGGCTTTAGATCAGGCTTCAGAGTTAGGTATGACTCCCTTGCATTGGGCGGCAGCTACAGGTAATCAAAAAGTAGTTAAGTTTTTACTAACTGTGTGCAAAAACTTTGATGAATTAAACTGGTTTTATGCTTATCCATCAGAGTTGGCAGAAATAAATGGACATATTACGTTATCTCCCATAATTGCGGCAAAAATGGAAAAACCATCTGTTAGGTTTGGTCCTGAGGTAGCGTTAAAGAGAATGGGCTGTGATACATAATATCTACAAACTAGAATATAAGTCACATAACAAGTGGCTGCTACGGATTGGTTACAGTTGGCACCTTTTCCGCTTGCTTCGCAGCGTCAAAATCGCCAACTGTAACCAACCGCAGAGCCAAGCGTTATAGCTCAAGGAAGTCTGAAAAATGAAATATTTTACCTTGGATTGGTGGAATGGAATACAGGTAGGTGAAGAGGACGGTGATCCAAATGAAGAGTATGAAAAATACTACCAATCTATAAAGGAAAAATTACCCGAAGCGTTTCAAATCATGAGAGAAGATGTTTTCTTGCATGATGGCTGGCTTAGGAAATTTAACTTAACAATTAATGACTCCGAGTTAGTGATGATCATTGATGCTGACGATGGCAATGGTAACCTTAGGGTTGTAACTTTGAGATATGACGGTGTAGAGGGCTTTTCAACTATATCAAAACCAGAGCAAGGGCTTGCTGGCCCTATGGGCTTCGGAGATTGGGGTTATGATGAAGTTGAGTATGACAACAATCTAATAAAACATAGCATTCTTTTTTCTAGTGGTATTGAGCTAAATATTAGCTTCAAAAACTTAAAAATTACCTATGAATAAAGGCGCTATAACAAAACAATCAACCGGACTCCGCTAAGCGTGGTTCGCTTCGCTCACAATACCACGCTTAGCTCCGCTCGGTTATTGTGGCGTTATGCATTCTAATTAGGGAGATTGATATGTCTGAAATTTCAGTAGACGTAAGCGTGAGCTTCTCAGATGAGAAAATTCGAAATGCAATGACTGCATTTTTAACAAATCTTGATTTTGAAATCTCATTCAAAAACCAATATTCGGAAGAGACGAGAATTCTAGATGAGATAGGAATTAATGCAAACCAGTTGTTTGCTAATCGTGAATACAGTTGCGACATTGATAATCTGAAGATTAAAGGTGACGGTTCGATAACTTTTAATCTAAATGGAGGTACTCTTAGCGGTTCAGATTTCTTCGAAGGACTAATTGAGTTGTTTGCTAAGTTAAAACCTGATGAATTTATTGCTGTAGCATACAACTCCCAAGTTGGAGAGTTAAGCGTTTACGCTGGTTATGGAGCAGAAATGACTATTTATTATACGGCACATGAAGGTAATTGTGATGACCGGCTACATGAGTCTTGGGATGATGGAAATCCGATAGACGAGGTAAGAAAGCTCTATGCACAAGGGAAGCTAGTGATGCCTGACTATACCCCTGAATTTAACAATCGATTTGATATTACGAAAATTTCAGGCTTTGATCTTAAACTATTAGGAGATGACGAATTGATAGGCTTAAGAGTTGTCTACTATTTAATAGTAGGTCTTATTAGTGGCGTAAGCGTATTCATTTTTGGCTGGCTGGTATTGGAGTACTTTTGGGCTTCTATCGCTGTTGGTGTTGTGATTTTTCTACTTATAATACTAGTTAAAACTTGGCGCTTAGTTGATGCGCAAGAGGAATATAAAGTAAAGTTTGGAAAATCGACTAGTGACTTCGATAGTGAATCAAAGGTACATAGTCATGATGCATAGTGCATAACAAGAAGCTCCACTGGAAAAAACAAAGCTACGCCGCTCTGCTCTGTAGCTTTATTTTTTTTAAGTGAGCTAGGCGTTAGCTGTAGAAAAAGTCCAGAAGGAGGCTGAAGATGACAAAAAGTGATGTTTACACCGAATGGAAAAAACTCTGTGAAGAGCATGAAAATGCACGTGAGGCCTATCTCAAAGCCTTTGCTAGCGTCAATCAAAAATTTGCCGCTATCGGTCAAGGGGTATCGAGCGAAAACCCCAATGAGAATGAGTTGTCCGAGTTCGAAGAAACATGGTCGGCATGGGAAGACATTAAAAAACGTATGGATCTATTTGTGAAAGAAAATGCATGACAAGCTTCCTGATCAACAGCTAACCATGCGCTCCACCCGACCGCTCACCGCTCCGCGGCTCGCGCCGGGTGAGCTTCGCCGTTAGCTGTACTAGAGAGACCAGATGAAATCGAAAATATTAGTATTTCTGTTCGTATCATTCATTTCGGCGTGCTCTGCAAACCCTACGAAGCAGTTCCAAGAGGATGCTGACTTAATACGACTAGAGCACCTTGAGTATTGGACTGAAGTCATTGAGGAATTCTATAAAGTAAGAGGCCGCTATCCTTTGCAAAATGAAATCCCAAATAGCGGGAAAATGGTGCTGGTTAAAATCGCAACCAAGCAACAAATGCGGTATTTATCTGTAGGCGGCGATAAATATGATAAACGCCTAGATAATAATCAAACAGGTTATTTCCAAGATGTTGGTGTAAAGCAGTTTGTAGCAGCAATAGAATCAGCTTTAGGTCGTGAAATCGAAGAAAAATACGATATCCAAAAAGTTCCAACTTCTAGCCCCGTTGGCTACTACTACTTTGCAACCAACGATGGTTACCTTCTATGGGTAACCTGTATTACATGTGGCGTCACTCAGGTGTCTACCTTATTAATGGATGGGTTTACTCCCACGGTAAATATTGTTTCTGAAGGTATGCAGGGTAAGGTAACAAAGGCTTTAACAAGAAAAGATATGCTGAACCACCCAACCTATAAATCTTGGGTTTCAAGGCCATTTCATAAGTCTGAGTATGTGCATAATCTAGTAAAAGAGCATGGCCGTGATTCAAAGTAGGTACAAAAACACAGCTAACAAGGCCAGCCAGAGGGACCTAACGTGCATTAAAAAGACATATGAAGGGGTGTCTCAGGAATGGCAAGTTTAGGTCGATAGGGTGCGTTTAGAGTTCCCGACAGATGATACATAAACCCTTCGCCTTTAAATGATTACATGCTCAGAATTAATCAGAAGTTTTCTAGAAATGACTTTCATCGTTTAAGGGGAGTTTTACCTCTACTTTTAAACCGCCTAATTCTGATCTGGAGAATGAAATATCACCTTTATAACTGTTCAGAATCGCGCTACATATACTTAGCCCAAGGCCGTGACCAGCCTGAGTTTCATCTAGCCTGACACCACGTTTTTGTATGCTTTCGATTTTCTGAGATTGAATTCCCTGACCATCGTCGTCAAAAATGAGGATGAGTTTTTGTTGCAGTATGGAGATGCTCAAAGCAACCTGATGATTAGAGAATTTACAGGCATTATCGAGTAGGTTTCCAAGCAGTTCGAGCATATCATCACGATCAAAGTCGATATTGACTATTTCTTTTGGACGTTTGAAATTAATTTTCACATTGGGATAGATTTTATTCATAACATCAATCAGGAAGGGAATCTCTTCAGCAATATTAAACATACCACTACTGTGTTTTGATCCCGAGATTTTCGCGCGTTTTAATTCGCGTTCAACAATATGTTGTATCTCAACCAGTGGTTCAACCATCTCTGGTATTTTTTTCTGCTCCTGCTGTAATGATAATAGCTGGATAGGGCGTTTTAACTCGTGTGCGAGGTTACCTATAGCGTGACGAGTACGTTCGATACGATTACGCAACTGATCAACCAGCATTTCAATTTCTTTTACCAGAGGCATGATTTCCAAAGGTACCTGTAGCCCAGTTTTATCCTGCTCGAGGTGTCTTATAGATGAAATATTTTTCCTTAGTTGCTCAAAAATTTTAAAGGCGTTATTTAAGGTCTGTTGCTGTAACAAAACCAGCGTCAGGGAAAGTAAGGCCACCAGTGCAATGGCATACAGGCTATAACTGAATAATTGTGCCTGTAGTGGCTGAATATCTTCAGCTACCCAGATCTCTATAGGTTGTTTTTGTTTAACGACGATTTGATTCCATATAAGCCAGATTTCATTGCCAGGGCCATCTACTTTTGAATATCTCTCGTTGTTTTCCTGTTTTCCTGGAAGTGGAAATTTCGTATCAAAAAGAGAGCGTGATGTTAGTATCTGACGATCAATTTTTACCTTGTAATAATGTCCTGACCTAACCCGGTTATATACTCTGGACATATGTGCCGGATTTACCTCCCATGTATTTTGATTATCTCTCTGTATAACGCTAGCCAGGCTTTCCGCGTCATGCTGCAATCGGGTTAACACGTAGTCCTGTAATATCCGTCCCATAGAAAAGTACATAATCACCAGCAGGCCGCACATTACTAGCAGCATATTGATGATGAGATTACGGGTGACCTTCTTTTTTAATGAATACATAGCTTATTCATTAATTATGCGGTATCCCTGGCCACGGAAGGTTTTTATCCAGTCTTTTCCTAAAATTGCTCTTAAGCGATTAACGTAGACTTCTATGACATTGCTATCCTTGAGTTGCTCTTCCTGATAGACGTGTTCACTCAACTCTGTTTTTGAAATGATTTTATCCGGATGTAACATGAAGTAGCGTAGCAGGCGGAATTCTATGGCCGTGAGTTGGACAGAACCTTTGTCAGGGATTGAAACGGTTTGCTGATCCAGATCAAGCACTACGCCCAGGTGCTGGAGGCTGTTATCCGACAGGCCAAACTGGCGACGTAAAATCGCTTCAAGACGAGCTGTTAACTCCTCAAAATGAAAGGGTTTGCCAACATAGTCATCGGCCCCTGCTTTTAATCCATCGACCCGTTCCTGCCAGGAGTCCCTGGCGGTGAGGATAAGAACTGGCGTAGTTAATTTCTTTGATCGCCAGGATTTCAATACCTCAAGGCCCGGTTTCTGGGGCAGGCCAAGGTCGAGAATAATACCATCGAAACTTTCTTCCAGAGCTAGAAATTCTGCATCGATGCCATTATCAGCCCATTCCACTACGTAGCCAGCACGTTGTAATCTGGGGCGTAAATTTTTTACAAGGTTTTCATCATCTTCCGCCAGAAGTATTTTCAATCTTTAAACTCCTGTTTCAGTATCTGGCCATTACTGGCATCGATTTTCAGCTCAATAACCCTTCCATCTTCATGTAAAAATTCGAGTTCATATTTAATGAGATCATGTTTTCTTTCTACTTCAAGATCAAGTAGTTTTCCATATTCATTTTCCGGGTATTGAGTCAGAATAGTTTCCAAAGGGAGTATCTTACCCTGATCGACGAGATACAGGATCTCGTCACGATCAATTTCATCAGCTTTGAGCGGAGCACTAATCCCAGCGACCAACGCCAGGAATAGACACGTTATCTTCATCAAAATTTCCTCGTTCTGCCCCTTTATGGCAGGCATTACATTGACTCAGTGAGCCTACTTTATCATTTCCCCTGATATATCTTGAGGGGATTTCGTCATGCTTGCGTATGAAAAAAGGCAGTTCAGTGATTCGCGTAGGGATTTTGTTACCAGAATTTCTAAGAAATCTACGATAATCCATAGTTGCGCTTACTTCGATTAGATATTGTTGTATGGCCACACGGGTGGTCTCATCCAGTTCAGCATTTTCACCAAAATGATCTTCTAGTCCTGACATGATGCTGACCCATGAGGGTACTGGCAATAACTGTGGAGGATAAGCCATGTGGCAACTCCCGCATTCCTCAACATATTGAGGATAACTATTGCGAGTAATCCGGGAAAAACTCCTGTTTTCACGATAATTTCCCCTTTCCCGGTATTCGTGCTCATGCTCATGTTCTCGGTACTTATGCTTACGCTCATGTTCGCCGTATTCAAAATCACTATCTGCCATAGCTTTACCTACTCCATAGACACTGCTAAGCAGTACGCCACCTAATAGCAGATAAGCAAATATATTAATTTTGTTTTGCCTCATAAGCTTTCCTCAGGTTGATTATTGAGTGGCTAACCAGGATAAAATATCTGCTTTTTCCTGAACTGTGCAGGTACGATTGAATGTCCACTTACAGTTACGTAAAAACCATTTCTCGATTTTTTTACTCTTTTGAAATCGAGCTGGATTTACGCTCATCGCCATCGGTTTAATCACCTTGCCAGTTTTTTGATGTTTACCGTTCATCGTCAGATCTGTTCCGTGGCAGCTTGTACAGCTCCTGTCGCCTACTTTGGAATTAAATAGCTGTCGACCCTTTTCGATATCGATCTGAGTTACACCTTGCTGCTTATATCCATCGATATGTGCCTGGGGGTTTGCCCCAGCCTGAACATTGCTCGTTAGAATGACAAGGCTGCCTAATACAATAAGTTTACGTAGTTGATGTTTCATATGATTTATTCTCCAGATTGTTGATCGTTTACATCCTGCCACTGGGCACGATATTTTTTCCTGCCGGTTACCATTGCTCTGGCCAGATTTTCACCTTCCAGGAAACTGCTAAATACAACGCCAGCAACATGAGTAAAAACCAGTATCAAGGTAAAGTTTGCAAAAAACTCATGAATTTCACCCATCCACTCACCATTCCAGCCAGCTAAAAATGTATTAGCCAGAGGTCCGTTGCCTTCGCTAGCAATGGTGATCATGCCAGTGAAGGCAGCCATGCTGATGCTGAGTAATAGTGCAATAATCATAACTGCTGCGACAGGGTTGTGTCCCAGATAATGGGGGGCATTAAAGTTCAGCATGCCCTTTAAATGAGAGATTACGGTGCTGGGTGATTTTACAAAGGTTAAAAACCTGGCGTAGCGAGTCCCTACCAAACCCCAGAACAGGCGAAAGCCTACAAGCATCGAGACTGCATAGCCCGCCTGGACATGTATGCTTAACCAGTCATCTTCGGTTATAAATGCGAGTAAAAAGAAAAAAACAAGGCTCCAGTGGAACACACGTACCAATGGATCCCAGACCTTTACGCTCTGAGGTATTACGTTTTGGTTGGTCATAAAGTATCACCTGAAAAATTTTGGGTAGTTTATGGCTATAGCATTAACTGAAACTTAAAAACAATAAGGGATGCAAATACTGCGAATTCTCTCTGTTTTAATCATGAGATAATTCTCCCTGATTTTGAGGTAATCTACTGTAGGGCTTGTTAAGTTATTGTTAGATTTAAAATATTATTTGTTGTTTGTTACTTTTGGCTATAAATTCATGAGGTTTTCACTATTAGTAGTTAATATATAATTTAAGTTAACTTAGGTTAAATTTAAGCTTGAATTAAGCTTGGTGGGATATATTGTAACGGCTCATTGATTGATTTGTTGGGCATTGAAGTTATTCGCCCTAACTTCTCTATCAAAAAGGCAGCTATATCCATTTAGCTGCCTTTTTTTATAATAAATGAGTATGTTGTTATATAATAAGCTTTCGAGAGTTATAGGGATTCAGGAAATCGGGAATGTTTTTAAACTTAGGTTTTAGGGCTTAAATATGGATTATCATGTTATTTCATTTCTTCAGGAGTGTGTTGTCGGGGTGCTTTCTACCTATAACCATGGAGAAATCCATTCAGTGCCCGTCTATTATTATCATGATGAAACTGAAAATGCGTTTTATTTCATTACCAAGTCCAAATCAAGCAAAGTAACTAATATCCAAAAGACTAAAAAGGCATCATTTTCTATCTATTCTGAAGCCTTACCCAGGGTTTTCAATGCCAAATGTTCCGCAGAAATCTACGATGTTAAAAATGATTCTGAGAGTATGGAAATTATCAGGAAGCTGGCGGAGGTTCACTCAACGCGTGAGCATTACCCATCACCAATCTCTACAATTAAGGATGGCGATTTAAGGCTGGTGAAACTTTCAGTTCTCGATTATCACTATAAGTCTTATACCAATGATACTGATGAGCTTATGCAAAAAACGGCTTAAATCTCCTCATCACCTTATAATTTTGTCTTCTTCTAGAGGATGCCTAGGTATATTCGATTTCACAAATCAGATAGAGGGCACTGCCTCCTGGTAGTTCAATACGAACTTCTTCTCCTAATTCATGTTTTAACAATCCACGAGCCAGTGGTGAATCAACGCTAATATAGTGATCCTGGTGATCAAATTCATCTGGGCCAACTATCCGGTAGCGTTTTACCTCTCCCTGCTCATCTTCAAGCTGTACCGTTGCACCGAAGTAAATCCGTTCAGGGTTACTGGGAGTGGTGTTGACGACTTTCAGCGCAGGTAATCGTTTTTGTAAGTAGCGTATTCGGCGGTCAATTTCTCGTAATTCTTTCTTGCGGTAAATATATTCAGCATTTTCAGAACGGTCGCCTTCAGCAGCAGCTGCTGATAAGGCACTCACCACTTCACGTCTATGTGGCCATATCGCTTTTTCTTCCTGCTGCAGAGCGTGCATACCTTCGGCCGTGATATAGGGTGATTTTGGTGCTGCGGGGGGACGGTATCTGCTCATATTAAAAGACTATAAAATACATATTCTATCAGACAGCTAAGGTTTCTGAAGGTAGCAAAATCTTAAATGAATTGCATCAGAAAATTATGATATCTGAAACTGAGCTGTATGCAGTAAGTGATATTTCCAACTGTTATTAAAACAGGTCCTGCCCATGCCTGAGCTGGTGCTTAGACAGAAATTAGCAAACCTTGCTGGAAATAACGCCAGAACCTCAGTACATTAGCGCTCTTTTGCGCTAATGACTGCTATGCCTGAAGTAAATCGACGATTTTGCATTGCTCCGATGATGGATTGTACTGATCGTCATGATCGATATTTTCTACGGCTATTTTCACCGCATATGCTGCTGTATAGCGAAATGGTGACTGCTCAAGCCATCATTCATGGTGATCGGGATTATTTGTTAGGTTTTGATCCGGCCGAGCATCCACTGGCGGTGCAGCTGGGGGGATCCGATCCTGCGCAATTGGCAGAGGCTGCGCAGATATGCGAGGGCTTTGGCTACGACGAAATTAACCTGAATGTCGGTTGCCCCAGTGATCGAGTTAAATCCGGATTTTTCGGAGCCTGCCTGATGGCAGAACCGGAACTCGTCGCAGACTGTGTTTCTGCAATGAAGGCTGTCGTCAACGTGCCGGTGACGGTTAAACATCGAACAGGTATAGATGAGCAGGATTCCTGGGCTGAGTTGATCCGATTTATGCGCTGTCAGATCGATGCTGGTAGTGATGCGATGATTGTTCATGCGCGCAAAGCCTGGCTGCAAGGCCTAAGCCCGAAGCAGAATAGGGATATCCCACCTTTACAATACGAATGGGTGTATCAATTGAAGCAGGAGTTTCCTGATACACAGATTATCCTCAATGGTGGCATTAACTCATTAGAAGCATGCGAGCAACATTTACAAAAAGTTGATGGCGTGATGCTGGGGCGTGAACCCTATGCTAACCCTTATATGCTGGCTGAACTGGATGCGAGATTGTTTAATGATGATCATCCAGTGCCTGACCGATTTGAGATTCTGCAGCGATTCTATCCCTATCTTGAGCAGCATATGTCTCAGGGAATGCCTATCTCCAAGGTGGTTCGGCATATTATTGGGCTGTTCCATGCTCAGCCCAATGGTAAACAGTGGCGCCGCTATCTCAGCGACCATGCATTTAAAAGAGATGCGGGGATTGAGGTGATCCAGCAGGCTGAGAACCTGGTTCGATAATTACTTCTTCTCAATAAAGACTCTATCCTTATCCAGAATATCGGTTTCAATGGAAAACAGGCTTAGCACGGTATCGTAGACATCCTGTTGACCATAGTCCTCACGTTGCACAACTGAGATTGGTATAGAAGACTTTACAATCAACGGAACCTCGGCTTGTTCAGGAGGCAATGATATTCCAGGAGGCATGCCGTGAAATATTCGCCCCTCTTCCAGTAGTGATTCGCCATGATCCGATAAGTAGATAAATACATAGGGAACCGATGAATCATCAAGGGTATCTATCACTTTACCCAGTACGTGATCCACATACAGAATGGTATTGTCATAGGAATTGTAAAGTTCATCTTCAGTGCAGTGGTTTACAACATCTGCTTCCAGGCACTGAGGGTTAAAGTGTTGAAATTCTGGTGGATATCTATCTCT
Organism: Gammaproteobacteria bacterium; assembly: GCA_050295575.1. Classification (GTDB taxonomy): domain Bacteria; phylum Pseudomonadota; class Gammaproteobacteria; genus JACNJF01. The sequence continues at coordinate 10,620 of JBNKPX010000026.1, forward strand.
ATATATTGGCCCATGACTACCGCCTCCCGCATGTAAAACGATCAATCTATATCCAGATTGATAGGTTTGCAGGTTTTTAGCCAGTAGCGGAATTAGGTCTTCATCGTAGCATTTCCCTTCATGCCCACAATTGTTGACCTTTATCTCGCCCACAGACTCACAATTATCATACAGGGTATAGTTGACATAACATGAGGTATCTATCCCCAGTTTTGAAGTAATAGCCGGTAATTTAACCTCTTTTTTTTCTAATATTTCTGGTAGAGCAAACAAGGTTGAACCAATGCGAGCTATTCCAGTGAGAAGGTGAAGGTCATCGTATCTGGATAGCACTGGGTTAGTATTGTGCTTATCATAACCATATAGACTAAAGCTTTTTTTTCTGGATGCCTCACCAACGACAAGCACCACCACCAAATCATCCTGTGAGGTAACCTGTCCGGTAATGACTACTGGTTTTTTATTTTCTTTGAAATAGGGTTTGACCGCACTCTGTATGACACTAGCGATGCTGATAATATAGTTAACGGGTACTAGTGAATGAACTATGTATTTATTGGATAGATTGGCTGCTCGATGAATACTGTTATATTTCAGGTATACCATCCCTACAGCGATGGCTATAGACAGAGTGAATATGATGACTGATGTAGCTATATGCCTTAATGGTCTATGGAAGGTGATCCTGATTTTAGTGAGTGCGATGATGGGTAATATGACAAGGAATAACAGATACGGGATCATCTGTACAGATAACAACCCGCGCGCTTCTACAGGGTCTGTATGAAGGGTATTTAATACCATGCTTCGATCAATGGCTACACTGTATTTAGAGATAAAATAAGAAGCTGCAGCGCTGACAATAATGAAAAATATCGCTACAGGTTTGATGGTCCAGCGATGAGCCAAAAGCACAAAGAATGCAATGAAGATGCATAGGCCAAAGGTTAAAAATGCTAATAGACTGCTATAGTCAATCTCATTTCCAAGATGAAACCATTTGTCAATCTTATCAATATTTATAGAGTTCCAGGTTATATACAGCAATGTTGTAAACAACAGTGAAAACGATGTATATGAAAGGTTAAGTTTTTTACTCTTAATGAGGGCCATGTATTTACGAGATTGTTTTTTAAAAATTGAACGGTAAGTGCGGTTTTTAAAGAGTCTGAGAATGTCCAGGGGTTAATACCAATGGTAGAGTGCTTCGGGGGCTTTTAGTTCAGGAGCCCGGCCAATAAATAACGAATAACAGTGTTTTGAGGCCATAATACTCTACAACGATTAATTGTATATCATAGCCGTCAAGTATAATCCCTGTATTATCTAAGGTAATAGGCAGTTTTTAATGGCTCAACGGCATTCAGCATAAGATTTATTTGTGAACAGCATCTTTTGACCATAAGTCGATTGCTGGGCTGATCGACTTTTAGCTCAACAGGTCTGCTACACGCATCTGCTGACGTGTTAAAGGCCCATAGGGCTCATCACGGGTTTTATCATGCACATGCAAACGATAATTCACAAACGATGCCTCATCCTCAAAATGCATAAATGGATTTCCTTCAAGCTGTTCAGCCATGGTAGCCGTTTCTTTTTCGGCATAATTATGACCAGGGTGTATAACCATGTCGTCAGCCAGGCGCTGCTTCATGTCTTTCAGGGTGTTAAACATCTGTTGTGGATTACCGCCCTGCAGATCGCAGCGCCCACAGCCAAACACAAACAGGGTGTCGCCAGTGATTAATTCATTTTCAATCTGGTAACAGGCTGATCCAGGTGTGTGTCCAGGGGTATGTAGCATACTGATTTCGCTTTCACCCAGCATAATTCGGTCCCCGCCATGGTGCAGGCAGGGCTTATCAAGTTGCTGGCTCCAGAATTCGTACTCGGGTTTGAGCAGGTGAATTTTCGCATGAGCATGCTCGAGCATGCCGCTAATGCCATTGATGTGGTCGTGATGGCTGTGAGTGAGCAGGATATCGGTAATTTTAAGCCCTAATTCTTCGGCTTTGCTAGTGATGGCGGGAACATCCCAGGCCGGGTCAACTACAGCGGCCTGCTGCGTGGCAGTATCCTCTATCAGGTAAATAAAGTTTTCCATTGGGCCTAGTTCAAGAGTGTGTATTCGGGTTTTAGGCTGTGTCATGATCCTCTCGGTACTTTTGCTAAAGATCTTGGTATTATACGCATCTTTTTTCGGCACAAGGGTGCAGTAAGTATGGAAAAATCAGTCGATGTAGCGATTATTGGCGCAGGTACTGCGGGCCTTAACGCAATGTCTCAGGCAAGAAAAGCGGGTAAGTCATTTATCCTGATCAATGGTGGGCATTGGGGAACCACCTGTGCGCGAGTAGGGTGTATGCCCTCCAAGGCATTTATCCAGGTGGCAGAAGATTATCATCGGCGTGAGATTTTTGATCGCCACGGTATTGCTGGAGATGACCAGATCAGTCTTGATATTCCCGAAGGTATGGAACATGTACGTGATATGCGCGATATCTTTGTTGATCGCGTTCTGGGTTCTAGTACTGATGAAATGCCTGATGAGATGAAACTCGAAGGCTATGCACGGTTTATTGAGCCGGATGCGATCCAGGTTGGCGATACTGTTATTCGAGCCAAAAGCTTTGTCATTGCTACCGGCACCCGTCCCATTATTCCACAATCGTGGAAGCAGTTTGGCGAGCGTATCATCACCACTGACCAGTTTTTTGAGCAGGAAGATCTTCCGGGTACTATGGCTGTCATAGGTTTGGGGGTTATCGGCCTTGAACTCGGTCAGGCGCTGGCACGTAAAGGTATTAAGGTTACCGCTATTGAAGGTAGTAAACGTATTGCCGGGCTGTCCGATGATGTGGCGCATCAGGTGCTGCTGGATTTAATGCGTAAGGAAATGGATATCTGGCTGGGCGAACAGGCCAAATTATCCAGCAGTGGTGATAAAATTCTGATCACTGCCGGAGATCAAAGCGTAGAAGTCGACAAGGTGCTGGTTGCTATTGGACGTAAACCTAATCTGGATAATCTGGGACTGGATAAACTCGATCTGGCGCTGGATGATGAAGGTATGCCGGTATTTGACTCGAACACGATGCAGCTGGGCGATCTACCGATTTATCTGGCGGGTGATGCCAATGGCAGCAAACAGATTCTGCACGAGGCGGGTGACGAAGGAAAGATCGCTGGTTATAACGCCGCTCATCGTAGCTCGGATGCATTTAAACGTAAAACTCATCTGGGGATTATTTTCTGTGATCCTAATGTAGCCACGGTTGGGCAGTCCTGGTCCGAACTTTCACAAAACGAAGATGTAGTCGTTGGTGAAATGAGCATGGGCCCGGTAGGGCGTGCACTGATTATGGGTAAGAATAAAGGCATCATGCGCATTTATGTGGACAGGAAAAGTGCCGTTATTCTGGGCGGTGTGCTCGTTTCAGCAAAAGGCGAGAATGTGGCGCATTTGCTGGCATGGGCAATCCAGCTAGGCTTAACGGTATATGATGTACTCCGGTTACCTTTTTACCATCCAGTGATAGAAGAGGCACTGCAGGCCTGTCTCTATGATGCGCTGAAAAAGCTGGAAGTTAAATCTTCGGCCAAAATTTTAGAATTAGGAGAGATAACCAGTGAATGATGAAAACCACAGTGCAGTACATGACGAAAAGGCAATGGAGAAACGCATTATGGTTATGATGCGACAGGTGCTATCAGCAGTAGCTCGAGATACCGTGCCTCCGCCGGGTATGAAACATCCCCTGTCCGATACGACTATTGAGGGTATTCGGGATTGTCTGGCAGTGATCTCGGCACGTGAACACGAATTGAATATCGACCTTGATGAAGAAAGCCTGAAACGACCACGTTATATTGATGACCCTCAGGCCAATAAGGTCGTTTCTCTGGATTCGATCACCAAAAAATAGCAGTTAAACCTGAAGCCACGGATTCAGGTTAAAATGAACAACCTTGAACTTAAATTCAATAATCTTTGAGTATTTATCATGAGCAAACAATCAGTTAAAAAAGTCGTACTGGCCTATTCAGGCGGTCTTGATACTTCGGTCATCCTAAAGTGGCTGGAAGATGAATATAATTGCGAAGTCGTCACCTTTACCGCCGATGTAGGGCAGGGCGAAGAGGTTGAGCCGGCACGTGAAAAAGCAAAACAATACGGTATTAAGGAAATTTACATCGAAGATCTGAAAGAAGAGTTCGTGCGAGATTACGTATTCCCTATGTTCCGTGCCAATACCATCTACGAAGGCGAGTATCTGTTGGGTACGTCGATTGCTCGCCCTCTGATTGCGAAACGTCTGGTTGAGATTGCCCGTGAAACTGGTGCAGATGCTATCTCCCACGGTGCTACCGGAAAAGGTAATGATCAGGTGCGTTTTGAACTGGGTGCCTATGCACTAAACCCAGATATCAAGGTGATTGCACCCTGGCGTGAGTGGGATTTAAACTCACGTGCAACGCTGATGGCTTATGCCGAAAAGGCCGGTATTCAGATAGAACAAAAGCGCGGTACTAAATCTCCTTACTCAATGGATGCCAATCTGCTGCACATTTCTTACGAAGGTGACATTCTGGAAGACCCATGGAGTGAAGCCGAAGAGGATATGTGGCGCTGGAGTGTTTCTCCAGAAAATGCTCCAGACCAGCCTACCTATATTGAACTGAGCTTTGAAAAAGGTGATGTAGTTGCCATCAATGGCGAAGCCATGACTCCGGCAACCGTACTGGCTACCCTGAACAAGATAGGCGGTGATAATGGTATCGGTCGATCTGATATTGTGGAAAACCGTTATGTCGGTATGAAATCACGCGGTTGCTACGAAACTCCTGGAGGCACTATCCTGTTGAAAGCGCATCGCGCTATGGAATCGTTAACGCTGGATCGCGAAGTAGCTCATCTTAAAGATGAACTTATGCCTCGCTATGCCACATTGATTTATAATGGTTACTGGTGGAGCCCAGAGCGCAAGATGATGCAACAGATGATTGATGCATCACAGGCGACGGTCAATGGCGATGTAAGGTTAAAGCTCTATAAAGGTAATGTAATCGTAGTTGGTCGCCAGTCGGCTACAGACAGTCTGTTTGATGAATCTATTGCAACCTTTGAAGATGATGCCGGTGCCTATAACCAGAAGGATGCAGAAGGCTTCATCAAACTGAACGCGTTGCGCCTACGTATTGCAGGTAACAAAAAGTAATGAATATGCAGGTAGTCAGAAAGGGATTTCTGTCGCTGCTACTGGTGTTTTTGTTAAACGCCTGTGAGAGCGAAAAAATTCAGCAAACTGAATTCAGTATTCAACAGAATTATTTTCTGCAATCAATTGAGCTGGTGGAATCTGCAGGCTTAAAGCTACAGGCGCCTGAATTGAAGAAACAGGATGTCGAGCTGGCCATTCAACAAATGGATAAGGGGCTGCGGCAGGCGTTTGAAGTAGAGCGAAGGTTTCTACGCAAACTTGATTTAAGACTACCCAAATTCTACAACGAGCTGTTTATCCCGGGTGTAGAGCAATATCGTCTGGGTATGGAAACCGCTAACCGTCAGCAGCAACTGCAAGGACTGGAGTTATTAAGTCGATGGGGGCAATACTGGGTTCAGGAAAAGTCAAATATTCAGCAAAAGCTGGTGCGTTTGAATGGCTGATACACGCCAGCTGGTGTGTATCAATGAACGCTCAGGCCTTTAAGTAGAAGCTGTCTTAGCCTGCTATCCCCTGGCTATACACTGTTAATGGTGAACCTTGTCCACTAACAACAATAATCACATACGAAAAATTATCCATATCGATATGGATGCATTTTTCGCCTCGGTTGAACAAAGGGATAACCCTGAACTGAAAGGAAAACCTGTTGCAGTAGGCGGCTCAGCCAAACGAGGGGTTGTCGCTGCCGCAAGCTACGAAGCGCGTGAGTTTGGAGTTTATTCAGCTATGCCTTCGGTCACCGCATTAAGGAAATGTCCTCAGCTGATATTTGTTCCCCCCAGATTTGATGTGTATAAATCAGTATCGCAACAGATTCACCAGGTCTTTAAAAGGCATACCGATTTGATAGAGCCTTTGTCACTGGATGAAGCCTATCTGGATGTAACCGAAAACAAGCTGGGGCTTCCATCAGCCACAGAGATCGCTCAACTGATCAAGGATGAAATAAAACAGCGGACGGGGCTTACGGCGTCTGCTGGCGTCTCAATGAACAAGTTCCTGGCCAAGGTAGCCTCCGATGTCAATAAGCCGGATGGCCTGTTTGTGATTAGACCGCAGCAGGCTCAGGACTTTATAGATCAGTTACCCATAGAACGTTTTTTCGGAGTAGGAAAGGTCACCGCAAAAAAGATGAAGTCACTGGGAATTTTTGATGGTGCCACCTTGAAACAATGGTCGCGTGAGGATTTATTACAGCAGTTTGGAAAATCAGGTTCGTATTTTTATCAGGTCGCACATGGGCAGGATGAAAGGCCTGTGCAATCTCATCGTATCCGTAAGTCGGTGGGTGCAGAGCGTACCTTTGGTGACGATTTAACGGCTTTACAGGAAATGGATACACAGATTGAATTAATTGCTGACGAGGTGGCCAACAGGTTATCTCGTACGGTAAAGCTGGGGCGCACCATCACCTTAAAAATCAAATACGCAGATTTTAATCAGATAACACGTAGTCAATCATTGACTGATCCGGTGAATGATGCAGAGACGATCTATCAGGTAGCTAGTCAACTATTACAGTCTGTATTCAGCGAAGGATGCCGTATAAGGCTACTGGGTATCACGCTGTCAAACTTATCGACTACCAAAAGTGAGACACATCAATTAAGTCTTGGAATATAATTTGAGCAAAACTCAAAACTAGCAGATATGTCATCAGGATTCGATGTTAACACTGCTTCTGGTGCCTGTTACTGCTGATGTATCCTCGGCCTCATCACTTGTTAGTGCGATTCTAACGGTGCTACTTGAGCCTGTTTATTCGCGAGAATTTGAATGGGAAGCCAATGATTTTGCCTATGAGGACCTGTTATCGAGCAATCTATCCGTAGGTTTTAAATTCTGAGCATTCGTTGATTAAGGTACGTTAAGGATTCTCTGAGGGGGATCCTGATTTTATGAATTAAATTTAAGCAAGGGGGAGGGATTTTAAGGTTCAATTAAGGATAGAAATCTATAGTAGTGGCATCCTTGCACAGATAAGAAGGATATTGAGGTTAATAATACTAACCTCTCAACTCTAATGGCGGCTACATTCTCCCCCCGACCGTAGCCGCCATTTTTTTACCTGGATAGAGTTAACAGGCCCTAAGTAGATGACATCAAATAGTAGATGTTATTATGACCAGGTATCACTCAGGGGAGAACTCACCAGCCTGTGTTACAACTCCTTGTCAAGCAGACGCATGCCCTGTAAGGTTCAATCTTGTTGTGTATTAGCTGTGAGCCTGTAGCATATACATCAGAAGTATTCAGCTGTTATCAACCTGGCACCTGTGGTGAAAGATAATTGCCGTTAATTCCAAAAAGTTAACAACTGGTTCTACTTGTAATAGTACGCCAATTGCTGCAAAAATATCAGCCTTATCCATTAAGCGGAGTAGTATAAATGACAAAACTGTATCAATCTCTTTTCCTTGTTCCTGTTCTTCTTGTGTCAGCCTGTAGCTGGGTTGACCTGTCTCAGCAGGGGGAGAAGGTTCGCGTACTGGAAGCTTCTGAGGTATCCACATGTAAACATCTGGGCCAGACCACAGCTAATACTCAGGAAAAGGCGCTAGGTGTAAGACGGCATGATAAGGCGATCAATCAGGAGCTCACTGCTCTGGCACGTAATGCTGCGGCTAAGATGGGTGGAGATACTATCGTTGCTGATGGTCCGGAGGTCGGGGCCAAACAGACTTTTCTCATCTATAAGTGCGTTGGTCAATAAACGCGCTCTAATCTGATATCATTAATTCGGCGGTAATATATGTAACCGCCGGGTTAATTAAATAGTCAATTCAACAGGTTCGGATGATTCCTGATCGAGTGTCTGGATGATGTTCGTCTTTAGTTTATTAAGAAGGTCCTCATCGCGTACGGCATTTTGATTTTCATCGGTGAGATAAAAAATATCTTCTATTTTTTCACCCAGAGTGGAGATCTTGGCATGCGATACCTCCAGTCCAACCTCGGCGATGAGGTTAGATATGGCATATAGCAGACCGGGGCGATCGATACTGATAATTTCCATGATGGTCCGGTGGTTGAGTATGTCCTGAGTAAATGTGACCTCGGTAGGGAATTTAAATGACTTAAGCTGGCGAGGCATACGTTGCGAAATCTTGATCTCTGGCTTCTGCTGGAATTGCAGTGCTTTCATCAGGTTGCTACGGATTGCTTCAATGTCTCTAACTTCGGAAAGAGGTGATCCATTCGAGTCCTGAATAACAAAGGTGTCTAGCGTCTGACCACCACTGGTGGTGTAGATATCGGCGTATAGTATATCCATATTCATGCTGCTCAGTACGCCGACAACTCGAGAAAATACATGCTCAACATCCTGCGTATAAATGAAAATCTCGGTAGATTTTGAACGGATAGATTGTCGAATATTGACTACTGAAGGGGTTTCAATATGATCCATAATTGAGGTGACGTGCCAGACGATCTGTTCAGCTTTGTTATGCAGAAAGTAATCACCAGGAAAGTCTCCACACAGGGCTTCGATTTCTGCTCGGCTATAGTTGGCCTGAGAAATCAGTTCACAGGCTACCTCGCGGTTTTCGCTGATAATTTCTTCTATGTCCTGAGGTTGCTCTATACCCTGACGTATCACTTTTTTGGCACCCAGAAAAAGTTCGCGCAGCAGGGTGTCTTTCCAGTTATTCCATTGATGAGGGTTGGTTGCGCGAATATCTGCCACCGTCAACAGGTAAAGATAATTCAACATGCTTTCGCTGCCCACTTCGCGTGCAAATTTATGCACAACATCTGGGTCGCTTACGTCTTTGCGCTGTGCAGTTGTTGACATCAGTAGATGCATGCGCACCAGCTGCGAGACTACGCGGGTATCTTTGCGGTTCATACCATGTTGTAAACAGAATTGTTCGGCATCTTCCGCACCTAATACGGAGTGATCACCACCGCGACCCTTGGCAATATCATGAAACAGACCGGCCAGATAGAGTAATTCGGGTTTTTCCAGTTCATCGTGAATCGCATTGCACAGGGGTAATTCGTGACGGTGTTCGTCGACCGAGAAACGGCGCAGGTTTCGTATCACGAACAGGGTATGCTGATCTACCGTATAAGCGTGAAACAGATCATATTGCATGCGCCCAACTATTTTTTCGAATACCGGAATATAGGCTGCCAATACCCCATAGCGATTCATGCGACGTAGCTGATGGATGATGCCAATCGGTTTGCGAATGAATGACATGAAGAGTTCGGTATTTTTAGGGTCAGAGCGAAAATCATCATCGATCAGTGGCAGGCTTTGACGAATCAGACGTATGGTGGCTGATGATGCGCCCATAATGTCCTTGCGTGTTTGCATGAGCACGAAGATTTCAATCAGTGCGGATGGGTTGTTGATAAAAACCTGATCATTTACCGCTTCAACATAGCCATTGCGAAGAATAAAGTCCTCATTCAGTTTCTCTTTACGATTGAAGAAAGGCTTGAATAGAATTTCCTGTCGTAATAGCTGTAGTAGCATTTCATTTAATCGCTCCAGTTTCATGATGGTGCGATAATATTTCTGCATAAATTGCTCAATCGCCAGGTTATTTTCACCCGCTTCGTAGCCAAAGCATTCGGCAAGCTGGCGCTGGTAATCAAATAGCAATCGGTCTTCGCGTCGACCGGTCAGGCGGTGCAGTGCAAATCGAACCCGCCATAGATGAGTCTGACCATCAATCAGCGCCTTATACTCTCTCTCGGTAAGAAAATCGTGGGAGACCAGTTCCTGTAACGTGTCAGCCCCGTAATGCCTTTTAGCTACCCAGCCGATCAACTGGATGTCACGTAATCCACCGGGGCCTTCCTTGATATTGGGTTCCAGGTTATAGGCAGTGTCATTAAAGCGTAGATGGCGATTTGTTTGCTCTTCCAGCTTGGCTTCGAAGAATTGCTTGGAGGACCATATCTTTTTAGTGGAAATGGCTTTTTTATAGTTTTCGTAAAGCCTATGGCTACCGGTGATCAGGCGGGACTCGATCATGTTGGTCATCACGGTGACATCATTGCGTCCTTCTTTCACACAATCTTTCACGGTGCGTACACTAGACCCGACTTCCAGACCGATATCCCACAGAAAAGTGACGAGTGCAGAGATTTTCTGCTCCATCTCCTTGTCAGGTTTTTTATCCAGCAGTAACATCAGGTCGATATCTGATGCGGGCAACAGCTCTCCCCGACCATAACCGCCAACAGCCAGTAATGCATTGTTTTCCTGATCGGTTGGGGAAAAGAACTGTTGGTAGCAGTGGGTTAAAACACGGTCAACAAAACGCGATTTCTGGCGCACCAGTAAATCAGCCGAGGCTTCTGGGGTAAATGCATCAAACAGGATCTGGGTCGCTTTAGTTAGCGCCCCAGAAATAGGTTCAATTTGAGTACCTGCATGTTCGAGAATTTCATCTAGCCAGTTCAGAGAACTAAGTGGCATAACATCGGGTATCCGGTCAGAGTGGGTAGTCAGGATGTAATGTTAACACTTCGAAGCCATCCTCGGTGACAAGATTTGTATGTTCCCACTGAGCTGAGAGGCTGTGGTCTTTGGTGACCACAGTCCAGTCATCTGGGAGCAATTTAACATGACGCTTGCCCAGATTGACCATCGGTTCGATTGTAAAGGTCATGCCGGGTTTCAGGGTGACACCACTACCTGGAGAGCCATAATGCAGAACCTGGGGCTCTTCATGAAATACCTTGCCTATGCCATGTCCACAGTATTCCTGCACAATGCTGCAATGATTTTTTTCGGCATAGGTTTGAATGGCATGCCCAATATCCCCCAGTTTAATCCCCGGTTTAATCATCTCAATACCGATTTTCATGCAATCATAGGCTACCTGAGATAAGCGCTTACCCTGAATTTTCGGTTTACCAACCAGAAACATACGACTGGTGTCACCATGATAGCCATCCTTGATCACGGTAATGTCAATGTTGACGATATCGCCGTCTTTTAGTTTGCGCTCAGAAGGAATGCCGTGGCACACCTGATGGTTGACGGAGGTACAGATGGACTTGGGGAAGCCCCGATAGTTGAGTGGAGCAGGAATTGCCTGTTGTACGTTAACGATATAGTCATGACAGAGTTGATCCAGTTCGCCAGTGGTAACACCGGGCACTACATGCGGTTCGATCATTTTCAGTACATCGGCCGCCAATCTTCCTGCTACACGCATTTTGTCGATTTCTTCTGCCGTTTTTAGCGTAATAGCCATATATTTCCCGATATCTTATTGTTGAAAAGATGCGATTATGGTATAAAGCGCGCGCCTTTAGCAACATTGCTTAAAAGGCATTATTTTAAACCGCCTTCGGGCGGAAATTTCACACACTTACCGACACATTATTTATGGGTGCCGAGATTTTACCAGAGTTTCGGTCTTAATAATGGGGTAAGTGGAGGCTCAACCCAAAGTGTATTGTTGCTGGTAAAGATTCAGCCTTGCACTTTATATGACATCTGGAGATATCATTATGTCTAACATCACTATGCGTGAAATGTTGGAAGCGGGCGTTCATTTTGGACACCAAACCCGTTTCTGGAATCCAAAAATGGCGCCGTACATTTTCGGTGAGCGCAACAAAATCCATATCATCAATCTGGAAAAATCATTACCTATGTGTAATGACGCAACTTCCTACCTGGGTAAGATTGCTGCTAAAAAGGGCAAAATCATGTTCGTTGGCACCAAGCGTGCGGCACGTGACGCGGTCGAGAAAGCTGCTCAAAGCTGTAATATGCCTTACGTCAATCACCGCTGGTTAGGTGGTATGTTGACTAATTTTCGTACCGTTCGTCAGTCGATCCGTCGCCTGAAAGAACTGGAAGAAATGGAAGAAAAGAATTCTTACGATGTTAAAAACAAGAAAGAAATTCTTAACCTGCAACGTGAGCAGGAAAAACTGAATAAAACTCTGGGTGGTATCAAGGACATGAATGGTCTTCCTGATGCACTTTTTGTTATTGATGTAGGCTACGAAAAAATCGCGATTCAGGAAGCTGGTAAGCTGGGTATCCCTGTTGTTGGTGTTGTAGATACCAATAACTCTCCTAAAGATATCGAATACATTGTTCCAGGTAACGATGATTCTATGCGTGCGATTTCTCTGTACCTACGTGTGGCTGCTGAAGCGATTAACGATGCAAAGGCTTCAATTACCACTGCTGCGGCTGATGATGAATTTATTGAAGTCGTTGAAGAAGAAGTAGCTGCACCCGCTGAGAAAAAAGCGGCACCTAAAAAGGTATCTATCACTAAAAAAGCTGAAGCCGCAGAAGAAACCGCTGAGGAAGTAGCCGCAGAGCCTGCTGAAGAAGCTGCAGCACCGGCTAAAAAGGCTGCACCTAAAAAAGCGGCGACTAAAAAGGCTGCCACCAAAAAGGCTGCGACCAAGAAGGCTGCTGCTAAAAAGGCCGCTGATGAGTCAGATGCCGAGTAATTTTTTGATACTGAATTTAAAGAGGAAAATATAGTGGCTATTACAGCATCCTTAGTAAAAGAGCTGCGTGAGCGTACTGGCGCAGGCATGATGGAGTGCAAGAAAGCACTGGTTGAATGCGATGGTGATATCGAAGCAGCAGCAGAGCTGATGCGTAAATCAGGTGCCGCGAAAGCGGATAAAAAATCTGGTCGTGTTGCTGCAGATGGTGCGGTTAAAATCAAGGTTTCCGACGACGGCAAAAAAGCGGTTGTGGTAGAGATCAATAGCGAAACAGACTTCGTTGCAAAAGATGATAACTTCCAGATTTTTGCTGACGCAGTAACTGATATTATTTTTGATCAGCAACCTGCAGATGTAGCGGCACTGGCAGATATGAAAACAGCTTCTGGTGATACTGTTGAGCAGGCTCGCCAGGCTCTGATTGCCAAGATTGGTGAGAATATCCAGGTTAGACGTTTTGAAGTTGTCAATACTGAAGATAGTCTGGTTTCCTATCAACATGGTGCTCGCATTGGTGTTCTGGTTAACTCTTCTGCCAGCAGTGAAATGGCTCGTGATATTGCGATGCATATTGCAGCTGCAAATCCAAAGTACATTCAGGAATCTGATGTACCCGCTGAATTTATTGAGAAGGAAAAAGATATTCTGATCGCTCAGGCTGAATCCAGTGGAAAACCTCGTGAAATCATCGAAAAAATGATTCAGGGTCGCCTGAAGAAATATCTGGGTGAAATCACATTACTGGGACAACCTTTTGTTAAGGATCCCGATCAAACAGTGGGTAAATTACTTTCTTCCGCAAGTGCTGCTGTTAGTGGCTTTATTCGCTATGAAGTGGGTGAAGGTATCGAAAAGAAGCAGGAAGATTTTGCGGCTGAAGTTATGGCCCAGGTGAAAGGTTAGCACCACTTTAAAAAGGCCGCTAACGCGGCCTTTTTTTGGTTGACTCAGCGGCGAGTGAATCAAGCTCGTCAAATAATTAAACAGTCTGGAAAAACCATGCCAAATTTAAAATATAAACGACTGTTGGTGAAGCTCAGCGGTGAAGCGCTGATGGGGCAATACGATTTTGGAATCGATCCGCTAATGATTTCCGATATGGCGGTCGAGATGCAAAATCTGCAACAGGCCGGTGTTGAGATCGGTATCGTCATCGGTGGCGGTAATATCTTTCGTGGTGCAGGTCTTGCCAAAGCAGGCCTGGACCGTGTTGCTGGTGACCACATGGGCATGCTGGCTACAGTTATGAACTCGATTGCTCTGAAGGATGGCCTTGAGAAAAAAGGGTTGAAAGTCAGTGTGATGTCTGGGCTGTCTATGCCAGAAGTCTGTGAACCTTATACCCAGCGCGGTGCTCGTGCGAAGATCGCTAGTGGTGAAATCGTTATTTTCGCTGGTGGAACAGGTAACCCTTATTTTACTACCGATACTGCGGCCAGTTTACGGGCCATAGAAATACAGGCTGACCTGATGATCAAAGCCACTAAGGTTGATGGCATCTACGATTCTGATCCAGTGAAAAACCCTTCAGCGGTAAAATACGACCAGTTAACCTATCAGCAAGCGATAGATCAACGTCTGGCGGTAATGGATATTACTGCGATGGTGCTATGCCATGAGAATGACCTTGATATGTCGGTGTGCAATATCAGCCAATCGAATGCAATTCTGGCTCTGGCTCAGGGTGAGAACCTGGGTACCAGAGTGACCAATTAGAGGAAAACGAGATGATAAACGATATCCAGCAGGACGCTTTGTCCCGTATGAATAAAAGTATCGAAGCCTATAAGGTAGAACTGACAAAGATCCGTACCGGGCGTGCTCACCCCAGTCTGCTGGACCATGTGACAGTAGATTACTACGGTAGTCAGGTACCCATCTCTCAGGCCGCCAATATTACTGCAGAAGATTCACGCACTTTAGCCGTGACTGCCTGGGATAGCAGTATGGTACCTGCTATTGAAAAAGCGATTATGACTTCAGATCTGGGATTGAACCCTAACTCTGCAGGCACTGTGATTCGTGTTCCTATGCCGCCATTAACCGAAGAACGACGTCGTGATCTGGTAAAGGTGGTTAAGGAATTAACCGAAAACGCACGTGTTGCTGTACGTAATATTCGTCGAGATGCGAATAGCGAATTAAAGATGATGCAAAAGGAAAAAGAGATTTCCGAAGACGATGAACGTAAGGGGCAGGATCTGATTCAAAAGGTAACAGATCAGTCAATTGCAAAACTGGAAGAATTGCTGCAGGAAAAAGACAAAGAACTGATGGAAATCTGATTTCGGTCAGAACCTGAGTTTAGTCAATATTTCATGCAGGACCTAAATAGTAACGAACCCGCTATCCCTAAGCACATTGCCATCATTATGGATGGCAATGGGCGCTGGGCTAAGCAGCGCCATATGCCCAGAACCTATGGTCATAAAAAAGGTGTTGACGCGACTCGCAGATCCATCTCTTTTTTTGCCCGTGCAGCTGTAAAGCACTTAACCCTGTTTGCCTTTAGCAGTGAAAACTGGAACCGTCCGCAGGAAGAGGTTTCTACCTTAATGGGGCTGTTTGTGACCTCGTTACAGAAAAATACCAGAGAATTACATAGTAATGGCATCCGTATTCGTTTTATTGGTGACCGTAGCGCTTTTAATGCAAAGCTGGTGGCTCAAATTGAAGAATCCGAATCACTGACTGCGAATAACACTCAAATGACTCTGAATGTGGCGGCAAATTACGGTGGTCAGTGGGATATTCTGCAGGCCGTGCAAAAGCTGGCGCAACAGGTTGAAAATCAGCAATTGACAGCCGATGCAATTAATGCCGAAATGCTTGCCTCACAGTTAAGCCTTGCCGATTCACCAGATCCAGACTTATTCATACGCACCGGTGGTGAAACCCGTATCAGTAATTTTCTATTATGGCAGCTGGCCTACAGCGAGCTGTTTTTTACTGATGTGCTGTGGCCTGATTTTTCAGAGCAGGAGATGCAGATGGCGCTGGATAACTATGCTGGACGTCAGCGTCGCTTCGGTAAAACAGGCGATCAGCTTTCCTCAGTGAGCTAAGAATTATATGTTAAAACAGAGAGTACTCACTGCTATTCCCCTGGCCCTGGTCGTTCTGGGTACTATTGTGTATCTGGATACCCAATATGCAGCTTACCTGTTCGGGCTGATTCTACTGATATCGATGCTTGAACTGGCAAATCTGGTCGGTATTCGCAATAAGGTGTTACCGTGGGGCCTTGCTGCGCTGATGGTGGTCAGTTTTTTTCTACTATTGCCGCAGATGGGTATACGTTCCCTGTTATATCACAGCTATCTGGGTCTGCTGCTGTGGGTTGGGATTCTTCTATCGATGATGAAATACCGTTTTTCAGGCAAGTGGAGTCAGAGCAGGCGCCTGGCTACCGGTCTGTTATCCGTCTTGTTGTTATGGATATGCGTGAATGGACTACTGTTTATACATGCACATTTCGCTAATGGTGGCTGGTTATTGATGTATCTACTATCTCTGGTCTGGGTGGCCGATATTGGTGCCTACTTTTCTGGCAAAAAATTTGGCAAGAACAAGCTCGCACCAGGCATCAGTCCAGGTAAAACCTGGGAAGGTGTTATTGGCGGATTACTGCTTAATGCGATCTGGATTTCTCTGGTGTATATGCTGTCACAAGGCTGGGGACTCAACTACATCTGGTTTCTGGTACTGGGGCTTGTGACATCGGCATTATCGGTGGTGGGAGACCTGTTTGAAAGTATCCTCAAACGCGAAGCTGGCATGAAGGATAGTGGTAAAATATTACCTGGACATGGCGGCATACTGGATCGTATCGATTCAGTAATTGCAGCGACCCCGGTTTATCTGGCAGGTCTTTATATGCTAGGTGCAATTTAATGAAATCAATTTCAATTCTGGGCGCTACCGGTTCCATCGGCCAGAGCACTCTGGATGTCATCTCCCGACATCCTGACAATTTTCGTTTATTTGCAGTCACAGCTAATACTCAGGTCGATAAAATGGCGCAAATCTGTCGACAGTTTCAGCCTGAAGTGGCTGTTATGGCAGATGAACAGAGCGCTAGCGCATTACACCAGCAGATTAAAGATCTTGGCAATATCAGTATATTATCCGGTGAGTCAGGGCTAATTCAGGTTGCCAGCGATGCACAGGTCGATGTGGTGATGGCGGCCATTGTTGGCTCCGTAGGATTAATGCCGACCTTATCTGCGGTCAGAGCTGGTAAGCGCGTACTTTTGGCTAATAAGGAAAGCCTGGTGATGGCCGGGCATTTGTTTATGCAAGAGGTAAACGAGCATAAAGCAGAGTTATTACCTATCGATAGTGAACATAATGCTATTTTTCAATGTCTACCTACGGACTATGCTGCTGGATTAGCTAACAAAGGCGTGAGTAAGATCCTGTTGACCGGCTCGGGTGGTCCTTTTAGAGAAACTCCTCTGGAACAGTTTGCCAGTATTACGCCGGAGCAGGCGATAGCCCACCCAAACTGGAGCATGGGGCCGAAAATATCGGTTGATTCGGCAACTATGATGAACAAGGGGCTGGAATTAATAGAAGCCTGCTGGTTATTCGATGTCGATGAAAGCTTTGTCCAGATTGTTTTGCATCCGCAGAGTATTATTCATTCGATGGTGGCATATAATGACGGCTCGGTGCTGGCGCAGATGGGCAATCCGGATATGCGTACACCTATAGCCAATGCGCTTGGATGGCCTCAACGCATAGAGAGTGGGGTTGAACCACTTGACCTGATAGCTGTCAGTAAACTAGATTTTGCCGATGCTGATGAAAACCGTTTTCCCTGTCTACGTCTGGCACGTCAGGCGATACAGCAGGGTGGGACTAGCACAGCAATATTGAATGCTGCAAATGAGATGGCGGTAGCTGCCTTTTTGCAGAATAAAATTCCATTTATTCGGATACCTGAAATTATTAAACATACCATGGATTCAATCTCTTCTCATGCCAGTGATAACCTGCAACAGATTTTGCATGATGATCGGACTGCGCGCGACTTTGTCGACCAACAGATAGGCTGATGATCTGATTATGGATGTTGTTACTATTATCACTAGTGTCCTCGCCTTTGTCGCCGCAATAGGCATCCTGGTGACCATTCATGAATTTGGTCATTACTGGGTGGCACGACTGTGTGGTGTTAAGGTGCTACGTTTTTCGGTAGGCTTTGGCAAGCCTCTATGGCTGAAAAAAGCCGGTGAAGACCAGATAGAATACGTGCTGGCTGCAATACCGCTGGGCGGTTATGTGAAGATGCTGGATGAACGTGAAGGTGAGGTTCCCGAAGCTGAAAAGCAACGTGCTTTTAATCGTCAACCGGTCAGCAAACGATTTGCTATTGTTTTAGCAGGACCCGCTTTTAATTTTATCTTTGCGATTATTGCCTATAGCCTGATGTATATGAATGGTGTGACAGGGTATAAACCCTTTATAGGCGACATCCAGCCAGACAGCGTTGCTGCACAGGCCGATCTAAGAGAAAAGGATCTTATTATTTCAGTGAATGGGGTAGAGACACCCAGTTGGGAGAAAGCTCGCTTCCAGATGTTACAACAATCGGTAGATAATAGCCTGCTGACCTTAGAGGTTCAGGGCGCTAACTATCAGGTTCGGGAAGTCACACTGGATATTCGCGATCAGGCGATACTTGAGGACGAGGGTACGGATGTACTGAAATTGCTTGGTTTTTCAATGTGGCGGCCACAGTTACCACCGCAGATTGATGAAGTCATTGAAGGTGGCGCCGCCGAAGCCGCTGGAATGAAGGCTGGAGATCTGATTCAATCTCTAAATGGTCAAAAAATCGAGAATGTTCATCAATGGGTCGACTATCTCCGCGCGCATCCCTTGCAGACAATGGATCTGGTCGTGTTACGCGATGGAGTAAAAAAGCGGCTTTCCATAACCCCTAATAGCAAACAGGATAAAGATGAAACCATCGGTTATATCGGGGTTATGAATGTTGTTGTGATTCCTGAGAATGTACGCCAGGAAATGCGTTCTTTAGAAAAGTATGGTGTTTTCGAGGCTTTTGCTGAATCGGTTAACAAAACCTGGCAGATGTCAGCATTGACACTCAAGGTTCTTGGTAAGCTTGTCATCGGTGAAGCGAGCCTGAAGAATTTGTCGGGTCCGATTACCATTGCCAAATACGCGGGGCTTTCCGCGAGTATTGGTGCCGAACAGTTTTTTTCGTTCCTGGCCATTATCAGTATCAGTCTGGGCGTATTAAACCTGTTACCGGTACCTATGCTGGATGGCGGACATTTGATGTACTATCTGATTGAAATTATAAAAGGCAGCCCGGTATCCGAAGCTGTGGAATCCTTTGGTCAACGGATAGGTATAGCGGTGTTGCTGTTGTTAATGACCGTAGCCATCTATAACGATTTATTGCGTCTGGTGAATTAGATTGAAGTTACTCCAAGTTGTTTTATTGTGTAGCCTGTTGATGGTTGCCAAATCTGTTTTCGCAGCATCTTTTGTGGTGGAAGATATTGAGGTCAGAGGCATTAAAAAGATCTCAGTCGGCACGGTTTTAAATTACCTGCCAGTGAAGGCTGGTGATTCATTTGATTACACAGAGGCTCCTAAGGTCATTAAGGAATTATATAAAACCGGCTTTTTTAACAATATCACTCTGTTACAGGAAAATAACTCCCTGATAATCGAGGTTGAAGAACGTCCGGCGATTGCCGAGGTGAACTTTGACGGCAATAAGGAATTGAATGATGATGTGATGAAGGACGCCCTTAAACAGACTGGCATGACTAAGGGGAAGATCTACAATCCCAAGCTGCTGGAAAAACTGGAACAGGAATTACAGCAGTTGTATTACTCACTGGGTAAATACTCGGCAAGGGTGGATGTTAAGGCTACTCAACTGGATGCAGATAGAGTACAGGTTGATATTGAAATATCTGAGGGTGCTCCAGCCAAGATCCGCAGTATTAACCTGATTGGTAATCATGACTTTAGCGATCAGGATTTACTGGATGAATTCGACCTGGTACCTACCGATGACGCCTGGTTTGGTACAGATAAGTATTCCAGCACCAAATTATCCGGTGACCTGGAATCTTTGAAATCATTTTATCTGGATCAGGGCTATGTACGTTTCAACGTGGCATCCAAGCAGGTTTCTATCACACCTGACAAGAAAGATATTAATATCGCAATCAATATGGAAGAGGGTGATCAGTACACCATCAAAGAGATCAAATTGACGGGCGATTTGATCGTGCCAGAGGATGAGTTGAGGGCATTGTTAATTTTTCGTAGTGGAGATATCTTTTCGAGAAAAAATATCACTGCTTCAATTAAGCTGATGAATCGCAGGCTGGGTGATGAAGGCTACGCGTTTGCGAATGTAAGATTTATACCTGAGATAGATGATGAAAGTAAAACCGTAACCCTGACTCTGCTGATTGATCCGGGTAAAAAAATGATGGTCAGGCAGATTGTTTTTGAGGGCAATGCTCAAACCAGAGAAATGGTTTTGAGACGTGAATTACGCCAGTTCGAAGGGGCTCAGTACTCACAAAGCCTAATGGATAGATCCAGGGTACGTTTACAACGTTTGAAGTATATCAGTGCGGTGGATATGAGGAATGCCAAAGTCCCAGGTGAGCCTGATCAAATGGATGTGATATTTAATGTCACCGAACGTTTTTCAGGTAGCTTCACAATAGGGCTGGGCTATTCTCAAGCGCAGGGGACCCTGTTTAATGTTGGTTTGACTCATGACAATATATTTGGCTCTGGAAATCAACTGGGATTTGTATTTAATAATAGTTCGGCTGAAGAGCAGTATGAATTTACCTATCTAAATCCTTATTACACCCCGGATGGCATCAGTCGGGGGTTCAGCGCAAAATACACCAAAACCGATGCTAGTGAAGCCAATATAACCAATTATCTACTTGATAAGATTCAGCTGTCTGTTAACTATGGAATTCCGCTGTCTGAATATAATAAGGTGCACTTTAGTCTAGGCATGGTAAGAAATGATCTATCGATTTCAACTTCCAGCTCAGATGAAGTGAAAAACTTTATCGTTGATAATAATGACGGAATTACCTCAACAACCGATCTATCTGGAGATGTGTATGACAATGCCTTCGTCAGTGTGAGTTTAAGTAAGGATAGTCGAAATAGATCCATATTCCCGGATACCGGTTCCTTCAACAGCGTAGGTGTAGAGGTCTATAGCGGGGATCTGGATTACTATAAGGCCCTCTATCGGCACCAGACCGTATTTCCAGTAGGAGCAGGTGTCACATTCTCATTTAAGGGACGGCTGGGGTATGGTGAAGCCTATGGAGACACGACAGATTTGCCATTTTTTACCAAGTATACGGCGGGTGGTGTGCGAACTGTTCGAGGTTATGATTACAACAGTTTAGGACCCAGGGACTCCAAAGATCAGATTTTTGGAGGTAATTTCCAGGTTGTTACCAATTCAGAGTTTTTGTTACCGCTTGATGCTTTAGGTGGTGCAGAAAGTTTTCGCCTTGGGTTATACTTGGATGCTGGTAATGTATTTGCCGAGTCGAGTGACTATGACTCTGCTGAGTTAAGAACTTCTGCGGGCATATCGGCAAAATGGTTTACTCTTATAGGTCCTATTGAGCTTAGTTATGCCGTTCCATTGAACGATAAGCCTGGTGATGAAACGAAAAACTTCCAGTTCTCATTAGGTGCTCCGTTTTAATTTGAGGTTGGTTTGAAAAATCTGACACTATTACTAATCACTTTAATTGGCAGCCTGATAATTAGCCCGGCAGCATTCTCTGCTGCGCAACCCTATAAAATCGGTTTTGTGAATACAGGTACGGTACTCAAGGAAGCCCCGCAGGCGCGTAAGGTTGAAGAGCGTCTGAAGGCCCAGTTTGAGGCACGTGAAAAAGTACTGCTCGACAAACAGAAAGAGTTACTGGAAATTGAGCAAAGAATGAAAACCGATGCTGAAACCATGTCTCAGGCTACACAGCGTAAGCTGGAGCGTGAATTACGCCTCAAATTAAGCCAGCTTAAATTTGAGCAGCAGGAGTTCAGGGAAGATCAAAACTTAAGGCGTAATGAGGAAATTAGAAATCTGCAATCGGTGATAGCTCGGGTATTGAAGCAACTGGGTGATCAGGAGAAGTTTGATTTGATTCTGACCGAAGGTGTTAGCTATGTATCAGATGCTATCGATATCACACCAAAGATTATTGAAATGCTAAAAAACCTGCCGGAGCAGGAAACTAAATAGCATTACGGCATGGCTTGCGCACTTAATCCTGCCAATATTTTCCTTAGTTCCTGCAGGAAAACTATACATGCTGAATAAACAATCCGGTATGACGGTAGCAGAGCTTGCTCAAGGTTTAGCTGTAGAGTATCAGGGGGATGGTGATCAGATAATTTTTTCTGTTGCATCTTTCAGTTCAGCTTCAGGCACTGACCTCTGCTTCCTGCAATCGGAAACCTATTTACCCCAGTTGCTCAATAGTCAATGCGGCGCAGTTATTGTTTCGCAAGGGTTTGAGCATGAAACACCGACTGCGGCTCGACTGATCGCTAAAAACCCGCATAAAGCTTTTGTCGAAGCGGTTTACCTGCTAAAGCCAGAATTATCGCCGGATGCTATCAAAGATAAGCATATCCACCCCTCTGCACAGATCGATGATAGTGCTGAGTTGGGTGATAATATTCAGATTGCAGCAAATTGCGTCATTGGTAAGCACGTCAAAATCGGTAACCATGTTCGTATAGGTGCGGGTAGTATTTTAGAAGAGGGTGTACATATCGGAGATCGAAGCTATCTGGTCAATAATGTGACCTTATGCCATGATGTCTCGCTCGGTGAGCGGGTGATTCTTCATCCTGGTGTAGTGATCGGTTCTGATGGCTTTGGCCTGGTTTTCGATGAAGGTGACTGGATCAAAATACCGCACCTGGGCTCTGTGAAGATCGGTGATTGCGTTGAGATTGGTGCCAATACCACGGTAGATCGGGGTGCGCTTGACGATACGGTGATAGAGAATGGGGTCAAGCTGGATAACCTGATTCAGGTTGCTCACAATGTACACATCGGTGAAAACACCGCAATTGCTGCCTGCGTAGGCATTGCAGGAAGTGCAATTATCGGTAAAAACTGTAGAATCTCGGGTGCCGCGGTTGTGCTTGGGCATTTAACAATTACTGATAATGTAACCATTACAGCTATGTCGCTGGTAACTAAAAGTATAAAACAAAGTGGTACCTATTCTTCAGGGACTCCATTGATGGAGAACCATTTGTGGCACCGCAATAATGTGCGATATAAATCGCTCGATAAACTGGCCCGAACCATTTCCAGGCTTGAAAAAAAATCTTAACCAAGAGTATTTATGATCGAATTTGATATTCAACAGGTGATGAAGTATCTGCCTCACCGATATCCCTTCCTGCTCATCGACCGAGTCTTAGAATGTACAGTTGGCGAAAGCTTAACTGCACTTAAAAATGTCACTATCAATGAGCCCTTTTTTCAGGGACATTTTCCTGAGCAACCGATAATGCCAGGTGTACTGGTGATAGAAGCATTAGCGCAGGCAACTGGATTATTGTCTTTTTGCAGCATGCAGGCAGACCATAATAAAAAGCTGTATGTTTTGGTTGGCATAGATAAGGCGCGTTTTAGAGGGCAGGTATTGCCTGGCGATCAATTGCATTTACAGGTTAGCTTAAAACGAAATATGCGAGGCATATTGATGTTTGAAGGAAAGGCTCTGGTAGATGGTAAGGTTGTGGCCGAGGCCGAACTGATGTGCAGCTCACAGGATAGAAAGATATGATACATCCTACGGCAATTATCGACCCCTCTGCTCGTCTGGGTAAAGATGTAAGTATAGGAGCCTATAGTGTTATTGGAGCAGATGTCAGTATTGGAGACTCAACCTGGGTTGGCCCGCATGCGGTAATTTCAGGACCTACCAGTATAGGAAAGCATAATAAAATTTATCAATTCAGTTCTCTGGGCGAAGCGCCACAGGATTTGAAATACGGTGGTGAACCGACCAGGTTAAGCGTTGGTGATCATAACGTGATCCGGGAATATGTAACCTTTAATCGAGGTACCGTAGATGGTACCGGCGAAACGCGAATTGGTAGTAACAACCTTTTTATGGCCTATTGTCATGTCGCTCATGATTGTCGAGTGGGTGATCACACGGTTTTCGCCAATGCAGCCTCTCTGGCTGGCCATGTAGAGGTTGGAGATTACGCGACATTAGGGGGGTTTACTTCGGTTCATCAGTTTTCTCGTCTCGGTAGTCGCTGTTTTACCGGGCTAGGCTCCGTCATTACTCAGGATATTCCCCCATATTCAACGGCAGCAGGTAATCGAGCAAGAGCTATTGCAATTAATAAGGTGGGGCTGAGTCGGAAAGGATTTTCCAGTGAGTTGATTGCAGCTTTACATAAGAGCTTTCGCTTATTAATAAAATCTAAAAAGCCGCAGCAGGATGCACTTAGTGAACTGCAGCCCTATATTGCTTTATATCCTGAAGTGAAAATGTTTGTTGAATTTGTCGTCAGTAGTGAGCGAGGAATAGCTCGCTAACTTATGCATTAATCTATAATTATCATATTTAGCATATTCTAAAATTGAACATACTCGCCATTGAAACCTCTACCGAGGCATGCTCGGTAGCTTTGCTATGTAATGATGACGAGCTATTCAGTGAGTTTGAGATTACCCCACGCGAACACACTCGATATCTACCCAAAATGCTCGACTCAGTTTATAAGAGAGCGGGTCTCAATCGTGATCAAACCAATGCTGTAGCCTATGCCAGCGGACCAGGAGCATTTACTGGCGTTCGTATAGCGGCTGCTACGGCTCAGGGATTAGCGATTGGTTTTAATGTTCCTCTTATCCCGGTTTCAACTCTGGCGGTATTGGCACAACAAACCTGCGATACGCATGATGTTGATAGTGTGTTAAGCGCCCTGGATGCTCGTATGGGTGAAACCTATTGCGCCCATTACCTGCGAACAGGGCAGGGACTGGTAGAATTACAGAGAGACGAAGAATTAATCAAACTAGACCTATTAGCAATTCCTGAAGGGGCTGTTGGCGCCGGATCTGGTTTTTTCGCCAGTCAACAAGTAGGAAAGCAGTTTCCCTCAAACCAGGCAGTCTACCCAGATATCTATCCAACAGCTGTTGCTTTGATCAAGCTTGCAAAGAAAGCTGCAGATAACAATCAGCAGGTAAGCGTAGCTCAAACCCATATCAACTATATTCGCAACAAGGTTGCGGAGAAAAAAGCAACACCAGCGGTAAGTTTCTAAAAGTGTCCACTCTCATCTACCCCTATGGTACGCCACAGCTAACAGGTGTTATTAAACAAAACCCTGAAGATTTTAAGGTGCATGAACAACTCGGTTTTGAATTTACTGGAGAGGGTGAACATTTATTTATAGAGGTCGAGAAAACCGGACTCACCACTTTTCAGCTTATCGAGATTATCGCAAAACACTGCGGTGTAGCAGCCAAACAGATTGGATATTCAGGACTTAAGGATAAGCAGGCTATCACCCGTCAGTGGCTGAGTATCCAGTTACCCGGCTGTAAACATATGCCTGATATTCCTGATGGTGAGCAATATCGTATTCTGGATAGGCAATGGCATGATAAAAAGCTCCGTGTGGGTGTACATAAATTCAATGATTTCGAAATAACTATTCGAGACATCGCAGGAAATCTTGAGGAGTTAACTACAACCATAGAGCAAATAAAGAAATCTGGATTTGCCAACTATTTTGGACAGCAACGTTTTGGTGTCAATCAGGATAATGTTGCACAGGCTTTAAAGGTTCTAAGCAATCGGCATAAGAGTAAAAGGCTGAGTCGTCAAAAGAAGAGTCTTTATCTTTCCGCATTGCGCAGTGAGTTATTCAATCAAATATTGAATAGCCGAATTACCGAAAGTGTCTGGATGCAACCGATAGATGGTGATTTGTTTATGCTATCTGGCACTCAATCAATGTTTACTGAACCCCTCAATGATGAATTGATACAGCGCTATCAGGATCTTGATATACATAGCACTATCAGTTTGATGGGTACTGGGGAGAGCCGTATCACCCATAAAGCATTAGCAATAGAAAATCAGGTATTGAATGATGCTGGCGAAATTGTAGATATATTAAACCAGCAGGAAGTTAAAAGGGCTTACAGATCAAATCGGGCCTTAGCCTATCATTTAGCTATAGAGCTTCTTGACCCTACAACAGTTTTTGTTAAGGTCAGGCTAGAGAAAGGGGGATTCCTGACTTCCTTACTAAGCCATTTTATCGCTATTGAATAATTGTCATCACATTATAACTATAAGTGACTGAGTCTAATGGTTATGCATCATAAAAGTAGAGAACCCTGCAACCTGAGTAGCGCCATAAACTATCAGTAGTAGCCCCAGTGAAAGTCTAAAGGTTTTATTTTGCAAGATTGCTTTTAGGTTCTGTGCAAAGTGCCCGATCAGAAGCAGGGTAGGTAAGGTACCGAGGCCGAATACAAGCATAGTCAATGCTGAACTCAATGGGTTTGTTTGTGTCATGGCTAAAGCTAGTGCTGAATAAACCAGTCCGCAGGGTAACCAGCCCCATACCAGCCCCAGTTTCCAGGCATCAAAGGGGGATTGAGCAGGTAAGTATTTTCTTCCAAAAGGCTCTATTTTTATCCATAGCTTTTGGCCGCTCGATTCGAGGTATTTAAAGCTGTTGAGCAGTTGACTGATGTAAAGCCCTAGCAAAATAAAAAAAATGCCAGATATTTTCATAGAAAAAGCATGGGGATTGGGCAGCATCCCCATTAACTTGCTTGAAAAAAAGCCAATCAACAATCCAAAAAAAGCGTAGGTGGTAATGCGACCTATGTTGTAAAACAACTGTATCCAGAAGGACTGCTTAGAGGTTTTTCCGCTAAAGTTGGTGCTTAAGGTACTGATGATACCGCCACACATGCCGACACAGTGGGTTGAGCCTATCAGTCCCATTAACAACGCTGAGAGCAGGGTGGCGATATTCATACACAAACAGCTTTGTCAGGAAGTAATATTTAACAGGATGTTCTGTGCATCTTTGGTCTTGAGGTTTTGCTTTAAACGCCACTTTTGATCCGCGATTATTTGAATCGTCCAGCGGCCTTCGATTACCGGTGGCTTAATATAGCCACGGTAATCGGGCTTACCTGGGACCTGATTCAGGGTTGTAACCTGATCTGCACCCTGTAGCGTCCGGTGAATCAATTTGAAGGTGATTTCCGGAGTGAGCGAGAGACTCCTGTCAGATGACAGGGAGACCAGTACTTCACCAGTTTCTGCATTTATATCAACAAAAGCTGATAACCCGAGCTCTGTGGATCTTCGGT
Source organism: Gammaproteobacteria bacterium (assembly GCA_050295575.1). Classification (GTDB taxonomy): domain Bacteria; phylum Pseudomonadota; class Gammaproteobacteria; genus JACNJF01. Next base: position 37,737 of record JBNKPX010000026.1, read on the forward strand.
CACGAGTCAATTCCTGATTAATTGCCTTCCCCTCTTTATAGTAGTCATCAACTACCAGGCTATCCTGATTAGAAACTGCGATATAAACAGTAAGTAACCCTGCCACTACTGCACTAGCGGGCAGTGCAATTACCATCCAGACCATGGGGTTGAGATACCATGACTGGCTTTCTACTTGATTTTGCTTGGGCATACTATCTATTTTCCAGGGTTAGGACCGATGAATCGCGCTTCTTCTACCACGCTGAGATCAGTGTCATCTGCTTTTATGGTAAAGAAAACCTGTGAAGTTTTCCTTTTCAGGTCTACAGGGTTTACTTCGATACTTACTGGTACTTCGACAACTGCTCCAGATTCTACCAGTACATGGTTCTTGGGAATGTTAAGTTTCATTCCGTCCAGACCATCAATACTGATGAGGAAGTTATGCCCACTCATATCTTTGTTAATGAGTTTGAGGGTGTATACATTCTCAATAAGACCCATGCCTGTTTCTCTATACAGTGAATTTCTATCACGAATGATATCCAGTTCAAGCATAGGCCGAGTGTAAATACCGATAGCTGTGCCGATTGTGATAGCCATTAAAATAATGGCATACACGATAATCCGAGGGCGAAGGAAGTTGGTATGTGCACCTTCAAGCATATTCTCGGTGGTGTATTTTATCAGACCTTTTGCATCACCAATTTTCTCCATTACTTCATCACAGGCATCTATGCATGCAGCACAACCTATACACTGGTATTGCAATCCATCTCTGATATCTATACCAGTTGGGCATACCTGAACGCAGATTGAGCAATCGATGCAACTCCCAAGATTAGCCTGCTCAGGTGAAACATCGCGCTTACGAGCACCACGAGGTTCTCCACGCTTCTCATCATAGGAAATAACCAGTGTGTTTTTATCAAACATAGCGCTCTGGAATCTGGCGTAAGGGCACATATAAATACAAACCTGTTCACGCAACCAGCCTGCATTACCATAGGTGGCAAAGCCATAAAATATGATCCAGAATATTTCCCATGGCCCAAAAGCCAGGGTAGGTATAGCAGCAGCTAAGTCATGAATAGGACTGAAGTAACCGACAAAGGTAAAGCCGGTAAACAAAGAGAATATTCCCCACAGAAAATGCTTGATGGCTTTTTTTGTGAACTTCTTACCGTTCATAGGCATTCCATCAAGCTTCATCTGTTGCTGACGAGTACCTTCTACTTTGCGTTCAATCCATAAAAAAGCTTCAGTCCAGACGGTTTGAGGACAGGCGTAACCGCACCATAGGCGTCCAGCCAGCGCAGTAAAAAAGAACAGTGATAAT
>JBNKPX010000027.1:0-37263 GCA_050295575.1 Gammaproteobacteria bacterium
CCGATCAGGCTTAATACCGAATGTTCGCTATTTTCATTACCGATACTGCCATCGGTACCAATAGAGTTCAGTACATTTAATGCAAGCACCATTATAATGATGACCTTACCGGCATCGCGTACAAACAGTTTGACTCGATCCCAGGTTCTCAGGGAAATACCTTTCATAGTGGGAATATGATAGGTCGGCAACTCCATGATAAAGCCACTGCTCTCGCCGGATAATAGCGAATGCTTCATGATCATACCGGTCACTATCGCCATAATAATGCCAATGAGATACAGTGCGAAAACCAGATTCTGGCCGTTACTGGGAAAGAATGCCGCAGCAAATAAAACATACACCGGCAGACGTGCACCACAGGACATGAATGGATTCATAAGAATAGTCAGCTTGCGCTCACGCTGGCTTTCCAGGGTTCGGGTTGCCATGACGGCCGGGACGTTACAGCCAAAGCCTACAATCATCGGCACAAAGGCCTTACCCGGCAGTCCAATACTGCGCATGAATCTATCCATCACGAAGGCAGCACGTGCCATATAGCCACTATCTTCCAGCATCGACAGAAATAGATACAGGCAGGTAATGATAGGGATAAAGGTTGCCACTACTCGAATACCGCCACCTAGTCCCTGTGCCAGCACCAGCACCAGCCAGTCGGGTAAATGCATAGAGGTCAGTAATTCACTAGCACCATCGACAAAAAAAGCACCCGCAATACCATCGAAGAAATCAATAAAAGCACCACCAAAATTGATAGTGAACATAAACATCAGGTACATCACCAGAAGAAACAACGGGACGCCCAGATATCGATGCAGCACCACCTGATCGATTCGATCAGACATATAGCGTTGTACCTTCCCACGCACAGTCACCACCATCTGGGTAATGGCATGCGCATGACCGAAACGTGAGTCGGCGATAAATACATCTGCAGTTTCACCCGTCATATTCAGCAAGTGCTGCCGCCAGTGATTTACAACCTTCTCTAACTCTTCGGGTAATGTCTTTTGCTGACAGATACTGGTATCCCCTTCCAGTAACTTCAGTGCGATCCAGTAGCTATTATAGGCTTCACTTTCTGCAGGCAATATGTCTCTAATCTCAACTATGGCACTTTCAACCCCACTATCCATGGTGAGTTTGAAACCACTCTCTACCCTGCTTTCAAGGACATCCTGTAATGCGCTTTTTAATTCATCAACACCTTTACCATTAACCGCCACAATACTCACTACTGGGCAGCCAAGTTTTTTTGACAGCATTTCCTGGTCAATAGTGATACCGCGCTTATGGGCGATATCCATCATATTCAAAGCCAGTACGACCGGCACCCCCATTTCCAGTAACTGCACGGTCAGATAAAGGTTGCGTTCCATATTGCTGGCATCAAGCACATTCACTACGACATCGGCTTCACGACTCAGCAGATACTGTCGAGTGACCTGTTCATCCAGTGATAATGCATCCAGGCTGTAGATACCCGGCAGATCGATCAGTGTAACCGGTTGTTTGTCGGAGAGGTTGAACCTACCCTGTTTACGTTCGACAGTAACACCAGGCCAGTTGCCGGTGGTTTGCCGTATACCTGTCAGGTAATTGAAAAGAGCAGACTTACCACAGTTAGGATTTCCAGCAATGGCTATAGTCGTCATAACAGCGCCACTTAATCCTGCTCAATATCAGAGGTTTGCTGCATCTGTAAAAAAACATGCTGCGCTATGCTGGCCCCCAGGGCTACCCGGCTGCCATTACTCATGACGACTACCCCATTGCTGCGTTGCTGCAAGATTGAAACCAGCTGCCCCTTGCGTAAGCCCTGGCTCATGAGCTTTCTTTTCAACTCATCATCGCCATCGATGCGGGTGATTGTGCCTTGAAGCCCCTTGGCGGGCTGATTGAGAGGTACGGCTTGGGTCATAATCAAGTTAAATGAGAAGGATTCTCATTAATATATGAGGAATCTCTAATGCTGTCAATGTAAAAAATGTAATTGCTAATCCGAGCGGTACAAGTCAAGTCATCAAGTCTCCAGGAAAGCCATCAACTCCAGTAGCCGCCCCTCGTCAACTAGCATGAGATGCGGTGTCTGCTGAAATCGAGGGTTCGTCCGACGCAACCAGTGTCGCATTGCTACTCCATCACCATCCTTGTAGCGAAAGAGCAACCGATAAAAACAAATTAATCGCTCAGCCTGAATCCAGGCATTGGAGCCAGGCTGCAGTAATGTCTGCGTATTCGCCAGTTCGCCGATATCACCACACTGTAGACCTAAAATTCGAGCCAGCTCGGCTTGATACAGATCCAGCATATCGATGACCTGAAGCACTGCCTGTGTGCGTTGCCTTGGATCATCTGAAGGCGCAGTTATCTCTATCGCCAACATACAGGGCACACAGAACTTACTACTAATTCATCGCGGCGTTAGTAGATTGACCACTAAAGTAGCACTTTCTGAAGCCTCACGCCCGAGATCGGTCAGATAACCGCCGTCATACTCTGTAGTCAGCCCTTTATCGAACAGACGTTGAGCTGCAGCAATCAATCTGGGATCGGCATCGTGGTGAACTTTCAACCCTTCCATCGAGGTATCGGGAAACTTTAGCAGCAGGTTAACTTCCTGCGCCATCAATTCTGTTAAGGAGCTATCTAACATGTGAATTTTCCAGTCGTAATATTTAAAGCTGATTGAGCTTACATGCCATTCCCAAACTTGTCATGAACTATTTTGGTGCTCGCACGCATCGAGATCAATGCTTTGGCATATCCCTGTAAAATACCCAACGTCCAGTCGATGCGTTCTCGATAATAGGCATCTGAGGCATGCTCATTATTGTCTGGATTTTCATTGAGAATAGATTCCACTTTACGCAGTATTAAATGCTCAGGGATATAACATAAGCGATTGTTCTTATAGCTGCTCATGCGTAACTCAGCCACCGGATAGGCACCGCCATCGCCCGATGAAACGGCAGTAATCAATGCCGGTTTATGGCCCAGCTCATATTTGCCAAATAACAGGAAAAAGTTTTTCAGCCCCGCTGGAACCTGACCATGCCATTCGGGAGTGATGATGATAAAGCCATCACATTCACTCAGCTCGGCTCTTATCGGTGTTAGTCGAGCATCCCAGACATCAGTATTATCCCACACATCCTGATCCCACAGGGGTAATGGATTGCCTGCCAGACTATACACCCAGCTATCAACATCCGATGCCAGCAGGCGCTGTTGCATATAAGCCGCCACCTTTTCGCTTTGTGAAGGGCTACGATGACTGCCACTGATAATTCCAATCTTCATTTTTCTTATCCGGCTATAGATAGATTTTCAAAAGTAACATATCGGGCAAAAAAAAACCCTGTCGTAATGACAGGGTTTTTAACTACTAAAGCTAGAACAGCTAAGGACTTACTTGGCTGCAGCAGCCTTACGTTCTTTAACTTCTTTGATAACTTCTTCAGACACGTTCTTAGGACATGGCAGGTAATGGGCAAATTCCATAGAGAACTGACCACGACCAGAAGTCATCGTACGCAGATCACCGATGTAGCCAAACATATCTGACAGTGGTGCTTCTGCCTTAATGCGAACACCTGTTGGGCCTGCTTCCTGTGACTTGATCATGCCACGACGACGGTTAAGGTCACCGATAACATCACCTACGTGATCTTCAGGAGTGAATACATCAACCTTCATGATGGGCTCGATCAACTGAGGTGAAGCCTTAGGAATAGTCTGACGATAAGCACCTTTGGCTGCTATCTCAAAAGCAACAGCTGAGGAGTCAACCGCATGGAATCCACCATCCATCAGTGTGATCTTAACATCCAGCAGAGGGAAACCAGCCAGAACACCTTCGTCCATCATAACCTTGAAGCCTTTTTCTACTGCAGGCCAGTATTCACGAGGAACATTACCACCGGTTACCTTAGACTCGAACACAAAACCCGAACCTGGCTCACCTGGCTCAACGACGTAGTCGATCTTACCAAACTGTCCAGATCCACCAGACTGTTTCTTATGGGTGTAACTGTCTTCAACACGTTGTGTAATCGTTTCACGGTAGGCTACCTGAGGCTTACCTACTTCAACGTCAACATTATGCGTACGACGCAGGATATCCACCTTGATATCCAGATGTAATTCACCCATACCCTTGATGATAGTTTCGCCAGAATCTTCATCGGTCTCTACACGGAACGATGGATCTTCTGCAATCATCTTGGCCAAAGCGATACCCATTTTTTCTGAGGCACTCTTATCTTTTGGCTTGATAGCAATCGAGATAACTGGATCCGGGAATATCATAGGCTCCAGAGTTGCAGGATGGTTAGGATCACACAGTGTGTGTCCAGTCTGAACATTTTTCAGACCTACGATCGCAATGATGTCACCAGCCTGAGCAGATGAAATCTCTTCGCGTGAATCGGCATGCATTTCAACCATACGGCCGATACGCTCGGTTTTACCTGTCGCAGTGTTTAATACGGTTGAACCTTTTTCCAGTTTACCTGAATAGATACGAGTAAAGTAAAGCGCACCAAAGCGATCATCCATAACCTTGAAGGTTAAGGCTCGTAGAGGCTCATCTACAGAAACGGTTGCAACTTCACCAGTTTCAACACCTTCCAGATCAACGATAGGCTGAGGCTTTACTTCTGTAGGGCTAGGCAGATAATCAACGACAGCATCCAGTACCAGCTGAACACCCTTGTTCTTGAATGCAGAACCACAGTAAGTAGGGAAGAAATCCAGCGCGATTGTGCCTTTGCGGATACAACGCTTAATGTCTTCAATAGAGGGCTCTTCACCTTCCAGATAGGCTTCCAGAAGTTCGTCATCCTGCTCAAGGGCTTTTTCAATCAACTCTTCACGATATTGCTCGACCTTGTCGACCATGTCTGCAGGCACATCTTCCAGTGTGTAATTCTCTGGCAGTCCAGATTCATCCCACACCCAGGCTTTACGGGTTAGCAGATCAACCACACCCACGAAATCGTCTTCGATACCAATCGGTAACACCATGACCAGAGGATTCGCACCCAGTACGTTTTCAACCTGATCAACTACCCGGTAAAAATCAGCACCCAGACGATCCAGTTTATTCACCAGAATCACACGCGCAACTTCAGAGTCATTCGCATAGCGCCAGTTGGTTTCTGACTGTGGCTCAACACCGCCAGAACCACAGAAAACGCCTACGCCGCCGTCAAGTACTTTCAGGGAACGATAAACTTCGATGGTAAAGTCAACGTGTCCAGGGGTGTCGATAATATTTAAGCGATGACCATCCCACTCACAGCTGGTTGCAGCTGACTGGATAGTGATACCACGCTCACGTTCCTGATCCATAAAGTCAGTGGTTGCTTCACCGTCGTGTACTTCACCGGTTTTATGTACTTTACCGGTCAACTTAAGGATACGTTCGGTAGTCGTTGTTTTGCCTGCATCAACGTGAGCGAAAATACCTATGTTCCGATAGTGATCAAGGTCTGCCATAGTCGTTCTCTAATAAAAAAAGTTATAAAAATCAGGCCGTCATTACCTGTTTTTCAGGGCAATAACGGTAAAATTCAGTGAATACCCCCCCAATTCTGGTCACCATGTAACATGCCAGAAACCTTAACATATTGATTTCAAAGGTAATTTTAGTCAGCGGAGTTCTTACCGGCGCATATTCTATCACGATTTTCTTATAGAAAAAGGGCTAGCAGGAAGTTAATTGCAGAATTGTCGTATCGCTGACCATTCTACTAATTTCTGTTGCAGGCTTTTCCCCGCATGCGCTGGACTGCTGGAGGGTAATCGTAACAGAGTATATCGCTCAGGATGTGAGATTTGATTCATCACATGCTGTTTGAACATTTTTTCCGAAGTGGCTCCATTAAATGCTATTAGCGCAACAGTTGGATAATCGAGTAACAGCTGGGGTATGGCATTGGCCTGCAATTGATCCTGGCGAATATTCGAGTCAAGACTGCCTTCCCTATGACAACTTTGCAGCACATCCCACAGAATCACAGGAAGCTGCCTGAGTTGATCCACCCGCCTGGCATAACTATCCGACCACTGGATGGAAAAAAGCTCTGCCATGATTGGCCAGAAGGCATTTCTGGGATGGGCATAATACTGCTGATCCTGTAGCGACTTTACACCCGGCATACTGCCGAGAATCAGGACCTTAGGCTGCTGACCGATAAGCGGTTCGAAAGAGTGGAGCAAAGACATGCAAAATAATCAGATTTGAGTCTTACGATTACTTTTTAAATACATTCTCGTGAGCAATAAAAACCCACCTGCTTCAGATAACGGCGGGTAAAGCCCCGGTTACTTCTTCATTTGATCGAAAAATTCCGAATTGGTCTTGGAATTTTGCATACGAGCCAGGACAAACTCCATCGCTTCCAGATCATCCATGGAGTGCAGGAATTTACGCAGAATCCATACCTTCTGTAACTCATCAGGATCCATCAGCAACTCTTCACGACGGGTACCGGAACGATTGATATTGATTGCAGGGAATACACGTTTTTCAGCGATGCGGCGATCCATATGAATTTCCATATTACCGGTGCCTTTAAATTCTTCATAGATAACTTCATCCATCTTGGAGCCTGTTTCAATCAATGAAGTTGCCAGAATAGTCAGACTACCACCCTCTTCGATGTTTCGTGCCGCACCAAAAAAGCGCTTCGGACGATGCAGGGCATGCGCATCAACACCACCTGTCAGTACCTTACCTGAAGATGGGATGGTTGTATTGTAAGCACGAGCAAGACGAGTAATAGAATCCAGCAGAATGACTACGTCACGCTTATGTTCTACCAGACGCTTGGCCTTTTCTATAACCATTTCTGCTACTTGCACATGACGACTGGCAGGTTCATCAAAGGTTGAGGCAACCACTTCACCCTTAACCATACGCGTCATTTCGGTCACTTCTTCCGGACGTTCATCGATCAGCAAAACAATGAGGTAACATTCAGGATTATTACTGGCAATACTCTGTGCAATATTCTGCAACATCAGTGTTTTACCAGCTTTAGGAGGTGAAACAATCAGGCCACGCTGGCCTTTGCCGATAGGTGACACCATATCGATAATACGTGCGGTGATATCCTCTGTGCTGCCATTTCCACGCTCCAGATGCATACGTTTTTCGGCATGTAACGGGGTTAGATTTTCGAATAGAACCTTGTGCTTAACCGCTTCAGGAGAATCAAAGTTGATTTGATCAACCTTTAACAATGCAAAATAACGTTCGCTATCTTTTGGTGGTCTGATCTTGCCACTGATGGTATCACCCGTTCGCAGGTTAAACCGTCTAATCTGGCTGGGTGAAACATAGATATCGTCTGGTCCTGCCAGGTATGAACTATCTGCTGAACGAAGAAAACCAAAGCCATCCTGAAGTATCTCAAGAACCCCATCACCAAAAATATCTTCACCTTTTTTCGCCTGCGCCTTAAGCAGACTGAAGATAATATCCTGTCGACGCATGCGTGAAGAATGATCGCCACCCATTTCTTTCAGCAATTCAACCAGTTCAGGGACAGTTTGTTTTTTTAATTCACTTAGATTCATAGTTTTTTATTCGGAACGAAATAAGAAAGTCAGAGATGACCGTCGGAAATATAGCCTGTAGAAAAGTTAATCTGGAAAATTAAGGGGTTTATTTTTTTGACACACGCCAACGAATGGGCGATTAATTAAGCTGAGGTTAGCACACAAAAAACAGGTCGTCCAATTTATTTGAACGACCGTGATGGATCATTTTACAGGTTACTGTCAATGAAGGCAGTTAACTGTGATTTAGATAGGGCACCAACCTTGGTCGCTTCTACATTCCCACCTTTAAACAACATTAATGTTGGGATACCACGGATTCCATACTTGGGTGGAGTTCCAGAGTTCTCATCAATATTGAGCTTGGCAACCTTGATCTTGCCATCGTATTCATCGGCAATCTCTTCCAGTACTGGTGCAATCATCTTGCATGGGCCGCACCAATCCGCCCAGTAATCGACCAGAACAGGTTGCTCAGACTGAATAACTTCAGCTTCAAAGCTGTCGTCGGTCAGGTATACAATTTTTTCACTCACGAGGTGTTCTCCAGCTCAATTTTTCGTATTCAGATTTAAGGAAGATCAATTTATTCATAACCAACCTGACTGTCAAGCTTACTTACTATAAGGTTTATCAATACAGATGATCTTGATGCCTGCCTGGCCATATAGGAATATTTCGCCCGAAACCTGTTTCAGGCGTGCTATCATGCGGAAAATAAAGTCAACAATACAGGACTAAATGAGTACACATCATCTGACAGACATCCGTTTCAGCACCTTGTCCATTGATTCCAGGCTACAGCAGGCACTGCAGGAAAATAATCTCGAATTTTGCACCCCTATCCAGGCAGAAACCTTACCGCTACTACTTGAGCACAAAGATTGTGCAGGACAGGCTCAAACAGGTACCGGCAAGACTCTGGCATTTTTGCTGGGCTGTATGCAAAAACTGTTATCACAGCCAGAGGTGAAGAGCGAACCGGGTAAACCACGCGTTCTGATACTGGCACCAACCCGGGAACTGGCATTACAGATACATAAAGATGCCGAAACCCTGGTACCTCACTGTGGACTCAATGTGGCTATCTGTTATGGCGGGAAGGCCTATGAAGAACAAAAAAGACAGTTTGATAAACCGGTTGATATTTTAATAGGCACGCCGGGCCGCCTGATCGATTTTTTCAAACAACACCTGTTCAACCTCAAATCTGCCGAATGCATGGTACTGGACGAGGCTGACCGCATGTTCGACATGGGTTTCATCAAGGATGTGCGTTACCTGTTACGTCGCCTGCCGCCTCCGGAAAAACGCCTGAGCATGCTGTTCTCTGCCACCATGGCTCAAAAAGTAATGGAACTGGCCTACGAGCATATGAACAATGCCGTACTGGTCAAGATCGAATCCGACAGCCCTGCGGTAGATCGTATCCAGCAGGTGGCCTACCATCCGGCCAACCCCGAAAAGATCCCACTACTACTGGGCCTGATTAAACAGCTTGAGCCACAACGCTCGATTGTTTTCGTTAATACCAAGCATGCCGCTATGCGTGTATGGGAGTACCTGATGGGCAATGGCTATCCGGCTGCCGTCATTTCAGGAGATATCCATCAGAATAAACGCGAAAAGCTGCTAAAGAAGTTCCACGATGGAGAATATGCTTTTCTGGTCGCTACCGATGTCGCTTCCAGAGGATTACATATTCCAGACGTAACGCATGTATTTAATTACGACCTGCCCGATCTGGGTGAAGATTACGTACACAGAATTGGCCGTACTGCTCGCGCTGGTAAAGAAGGCATGGCTATCAGCTTTGCCTGCGAAGATTACGCGATGAATTTGATGGACATAGAAAGCTATATCGAAAAATCCATTCCTACAGAACAAATCACCAGTGAATTACTGATAAAACCCGAACCACGCAAAAAAATGCAAAGCAGTCTGCCTAAGGCTAACCAGCATAAAGGGCGACCTGGCAACAATAGCAGAGGCCGTCCTCGCACAAACAATCAAAACCGTAACTCGGGTAATCGCCGCAGAAAACCCTCAGGTAACAAGGCAACAACGACTACAGGTTAACATTCGTGAACTATCAAAAGATTATCTTACTCGGTGGCAGTGGGTTTGTCGGCCGCCATCTGGCTGTTGAACTTGCCCAACGCGGATATCAGGTGACCATACCCTGCCGCAGACCTCAGCGACATAATGCGTTAAAAGTGCTCTCCAATATCTCGCTTATTGAAGCCAACATCATGCAAGCGGATAAACTTTCAGATCTGTGCAAGGGCCATGATGTCGTCATCAACCTGCTGGGCATACTGAATGAATCGAAAAAAAATGACTTTCGCCATATGCATGTTGATTTTGTAAAGACTGTGGTGCAGGCCTGTCAGACACAGAAAATAAATCGGCTATTACATGTCAGTGCGCTAGGGGCTGACCAGGCGACGGGCAGCAGTAATTACCTGCGCAGCAAGGGCGAAGGTGAAAACATAGTACATACCTTTGGCCAGAAAGACCTGCGCGTTACCAGTTTTCGACCCTCGGTAATTTTTGGAGCTGATGATAGCTTCATTAATCGATTCGCTGGAGTTTTAAAATTCTGCTTTGGGGTTTTCCCCATCGCCTGTGCTGATAGTCGCTTCTCACCTGTTTACATCGAAGACCTGGTAACACTCATGGCGGATAGTATTGAAGATCAGAATAGCTGGTCAAAACGATATTCGGTTTGTGGCCCGGAAAGCTTTACCCTGCAACAGATTGTTCAACAGATTGCTCATGCCATCGGCAGCCGATGCAAAGTAGTTGGCCTACCAGATAGCCTGGCAAAACTACAGGCATTCACATTACAGAACCTGCCCGGAAAATTATTCACCCTGGATAATTTTCGTTCTTTACAGACGCCCAGCACCTGTAGTGAATCATCTCAACCCTGTAATACCTCATTCTCCACCTACGTGAAGGGTTTGAGTAACTCCTATGATCGTCGCAGCGATTATGCTCGCTATCGGCAACAACTACCCAGAAAGTAAGTGCTATGCAGGTTTACCGTGTAGGCGGAGCGATCAGAGATCAGCTGCTAGGCTTAACCGTCAAGGATACCGACTGGGTTGTTACTGGAAGCTCACCAGAGCAGATGGCAGCCCTTGGCTATAGACCTATAGGCAAGGACTTCCCGGTATTTCTGCACCCGAAGACTCAGCAGGAATATGCGCTAGCGCGAACCGAGAGAAAGGTTTCTCGCGGCTATGCAGGTTTCCAATTCAATACAGCCTCAGATATCACGATCGAACAGGATCTCGAACGCAGAGATCTGACCATTAATGCGATTGCTGAAGATGAACAGGGTGTATTAATAGATCCATTTAACGGTCAGCGTGATATTGAGAATCGCCTGCTACGTCATGTGTCGGATGCCTTTGTCGAAGATCCGGTTCGTGTACTTAGAATTGCCCGCTTTGCGGCTCGCTTTGCTCACCTGGGGTTTAGCATCGCCGAGGAAACTAGAGATTTAATCCGGCAGATTGGTGAATCTGGAGAACTGGATGCATTAGTCTCAGAGCGGGTATGGTCTGAAATGAGCCGTGCTCTATCCGAGCCCGATCCTCAGGTTTTCTTCACCAGCCTGCGTGAATGCGGCGTTTTACATATCCTGTTCCCGGAAATCGATAATCTATTCGGTGTAGCACAAACCGCAAAATATCATCCCGAGGTGGATACCGGCATACACCTGATGCTTGCATTAAAAAAATCCGCTGAACTTGGTTATGATAATGAAACCCGTTTTGCTGTACTCACGCATGACCTCGGCAAAGCCAATACCCCGGCAGACATCCTGCCCGGTCATCATGGACATGAAAAACGCGGTGTTGAACTGACGCGTAAATTTTGCAAAAGATGGCGAGTACCAAAATCCTATACTGAGCTTGCGATCATGACCTGTGAGTTCCATACCCATATCCATCGCATATACGAAATGACGCCTTCAAGCGTGCTACGGTTTTTTAATAAAACCGATATCTTTAGACGCCCTGAACGCTTCATAAAGATGACTCGAGCCTGTATAGCCGATGCACGTGGAAGGACAAGCTTTGAAAATGATCCCTACCCTCAGGCTGATTATTCGGTTCGATTAATAGAGAAATTGAATGCGCTAGATCTAACCCCGGTTTTACAATTGGACAAGCAGGGAAAAGAGATGGGAGAGGCGATTGATAATTACCGCCTGAAATATCTAAAACAGATCGTTGAAGCCGACCCGGAGACTTAATCTATTAAGCAACAGGATTTTCGTTTAGCTGCTGCAAACGTTCAGGGGTCCCAATATCACTCCACTGGCCCGAGTAGAGTTCAGCCGTTATACGCCCTTCATCCGCAGCCTGCCTCAACAATGGTGCCAGAGCAAGTCTTCCTTCTGGCAACCCATTAAAAAAGGTTTTCCTATAGGCGGCAATGCCTGAGAAGGTATGGCGCACAGGCCCGGCATTAGATAAGAGCCCATCTTCAATAGCAAAATCACCCGCCGGGTTATGTTCAGGGTTTGCGACCAGCACCAGATGTGCGTCTGTATTGAGCCTCAGAAGCTGAGAATAATCGTAATCGGTATAGACATCTGCATTCACGACTATAAATTCATCATCCAGCTGATCCAGTGCCTGTACGATACCACCGGCTGTCTCCAGGGCTTGCTGTTCATAGCTATAGTCGACAGCTAAGCCAAACTGACTTCCATCACCAACGTATTGAGTGATCCGCTCAGCCAGCCAGCTAACATTGATAACCACTCGCTGAATACCGGCACGCCTTAATGCCTCAAGATGGTAGCTTATCAAGGCTTTATGATTGATTTCGAGTAAAGATTTAGGGCAACTGTCAGTAAGCGGACGCATGCGTTCACCTCGACCTGCAGCCAGGATCATTGCATTCAATTGGTTAATTCCGAATCATTGATTTAACCCTGAAATTCAGGCTTAGTTCATTGATTATGGTATACAGGCCGACCATACTCATTTCATTCATACCCACAATTTTCAGATAATTGAGGGTGCGTGGAATATCCTGCAAAAATTGCTCCTTGCCATCACGTAACTTGAGACGAGAGAAAATACCAATCGCTTTAAGGTGGCGCTGCACGCCCATCAGATTAAACCAACGTAACAACTGACTTGCTGTAACGCCCTGTAAATGTTCCAGCACGGCAAAATCATGGAAATCAATCACCCACTGATCAACCTGTGGCTCAGGCCACTCGATATAGCAATCACGCAACAGAGAAACCAGATCGTAAGTCACTGGTCCTTTCACCGCATCCTGAAAATCCAGAATACCCGGGTTAGCCTTATCCAGCTTCATCAGATTGCGAGAATGAAAATCCCGATGCACAAATACCTGGGGTTGTTCCAGAGCACTTTGCACCAGGCTATCCACCGTCATCTTCCACATACCCATCTGATTTGGAGTTAACTCTATGCCGAGCAGCTTTTCCAGGAACCATTCCTTGAACAGACCAATTTCCTGACGCAAAAGGGCTTCGTCATACAAAGGCAAATCATCAGCATCTATTCGAGTCTGCATTTGCATAATCGCAGCCATTGCATCACCGTACAGACCATTCACCGTTTCTGGTTTCAATACGTCAAGGTATGAGCGGTCACCGAAATCGGTGAGTAGCAAAAAGCCTTCATCATGATTTTCGTGAATGATTTCTGGCGCACTCAGGCGGATGTCTCTTAGCTTATTAGCCACCTTAACAAAACTATCGCAGGGTTCTTTTTCCGGTGGAGCATCCATCACGATCCAGCTTTCATCGCCTTGCGTCAGGCGAAAATAGCGGCGGAAGCTGGCATCTTCAGAAGCAATGTCGAGAGTGTAATTCGAGTAACCCAGGCTATCTAGCCAGGTTTTCATAGCGGATATTCTTTCGTTCATGTATTACTTCGGGATGTAAATTTTTAAGGCGCGTATTATGGCGCTGTTGGTGGATTTAATGCAATTGGGAATGCATGGATATCTTTCCTGAATAGGAGCTGTTTATTTCAAACACGACGTGGGTAAGAGCACTGGAGGGATCGAGCGTCAACGGTACGAAGCGATACAATCTAGCTATGGGAATAACGATCCGAATAATTGTTTCACACGCCAAAGCTGCCCTTGCTCCGTAGCACCTGACGAGTACGCGTGCGAATCACCTCTTTCCAACAGCTGAAAGAAGTGACCAAGAAAAGCCGCCCCGCACAAGCCCTTATTTATTCCAGGCTTCCTACCCTTCACCTTTCGGGCCGCACGATGTGCGTTCAAAAATGTTCCAGACATTTCTGTCGTCAAAAGCACGGCCAAATCGCGGTCGGGCCAGACGCGTTCCCAACGCGGCTGTCCCTTAAATGGCATCCCTCGGCTTTGACTCCTGTGTCGCCCTACCTCCTGCGTCCTTGCAGTCGTGCCATTTACCCCCGATTTATCCGCACTTTTGCCACGGGCTTGAAGGGGGATAATAAAAGAGATTTCAAGCATAGCTTGAAATCTGTAGATTGTTTTAAACGCCCTTATTGAGTGCCAAAATCAGTCTATTTTCGGGGAGCCGCAGGCCGCTCAATCGGGATGTGTTATTCCGGACATCCTGCCCTCCACCCTTCGGGCCAGCAGAGCTGTTCAAAATTGTTCCAGACAATTTTGTTTTTTCGCCTCTTTTTTTGGACAAGAACGACCGCCAGGGATGGCGGAAGTGCTGGGAATGCAGGAGCTATTCTCAGTGAAAAGCGGCTCGCACGCGCACTCGTCAGTTACTACAAAGCAAGGAACGACTTAGCGTGTGAAACGCCTATTCGGGCAGTTGTTACGAGCCAAAAAGTTTGCCCAACCCTTACCACGATGCCATGATTAACGCAGTCATAACTTAAATCATATAAAAATGCCAGATCTAACCCCCCTAACCAACCTTATGGCCGCCCTACGCGATCCAGAAAGCGGCTGCCCCTGGGATATAAAACAAACCAGCGCATCCATTGCCTCCTACACACTGGAAGAAACCTACGAATTACTCCACGCCATCGAAAGTGGCGATATCGAACACACCAAAGAAGAGCTTGGTGATTTACTTTTCCACATCGTATTCCACGCTCAGATCGCCTCAGAAAACCAGCAATTCGATATCAATGATGTCATCAACGCAATCGTTGAGAAAATGACCTATCGCCACCCCCATGTATTTGATAACGAGCTCGATAATCAACTCGACGATGAAGCCCTCAAACAACAATGGGCGACCCTGAAACAGAAAGATAAAAATGCCAGTAGTCGTGTACTCGATGAGGTAGCTCAAAAACTCCCGGCCATGATGCGCGCCCAGAAACTGCAGGATGTCGCTGCCGAATATTACTTCGACTGGCCAGATGCCATGCCAGTTATCGACAAGATTGAAGAAGAAATCACCGAACTACGTGAGGCCCTCATACAGGGAGACCAGCAGCATGTGCGATCAGAGATGGGTGATATTCTGTTTGCCTGTATCAACCTAGCTCGTCATGTAGATATAGATGCTGAATCAGCACTACGCAATACCAACGAAAAATTTATCCGTCGCTTCGATTATGTGGTTGAGCAAATGCAGCTGTCTGGCACTGATTTCAGTCCACAGCAACTCGACCTTATGGAGAAATTCTGGCAACAAAGCAAAAGCGTCACTGGATAGAGACAATTAATTCAAGTTTGGTTACACTTCGTCCCCATGCAAAAAAGTCGAATAAATACCGAAAGCCGGATTCTCTCCGCCGTCAAAACTCTGTTGCTCGAAAAGGGCTTCCCCGAAGTAGGCATCAATGCCATAGCCCGCACCGCAGGCTGCGACAAGGTACTCATCTATCGCTATTTTGGTGGTATAGATGGCTTGCTGCAACGCTTTGCCGATGAGCAGGATCTATGGTGGGATGTCAATGAAATCATTACTGAAAACATGGATGAGATCAGTCAGATGTCTCTAGCTCAATTTCTCGACCTGTTACTAAAGCGTCATATCAGGGCTGTACAAAGCCGCCCATTGACACAGGAAATCATGGCCTGGGAAATGTCTGCCAGTAACCCTCTTACGCAGACCCTGAATAAGATTCGAAGCGAACAGGGCATGCTACTGGTGAAGAAGGTGCGATTGCATTTTAATCAACCCAATATCGATGTCGGCGGCATTCTGGGCATATTTGGCGCGGCTATCAATTACCTGGTCATTCGCACCCGGCATAGTGAATCTGAATATAAAACCGAAGAATGGTGGCGCCTGGAACAGACCATTAGCAGCCTGTTAAGCTGCAGCACTCAAGCTACAGTGAAGCAATAACCACTCATTCGACTAACTCTATAAGCAGCGATAAAAACATGCCAGAATCAACACTTAGACTTTCCGATATTCAGGTCGATACCCTTGCCCAATTGCTGGAGCGCTATCAAATGACATTGGAAATTGTTTCCGATGCAGACATACCCGGCAGTTTCTGGGGTGATACAGAAGCCGGGCTTATTGCCAATAAGCTGTATGCACGACTCGATACCCCTATACATTCAATAATGCACGAAGTCTGTCATTACATCTGTATGGACCAACAACGCCGAGCCAAACTGGATACCAATGCTGAAGGCGATTATGACGAGGAAAATGGAGTCTGTTACCTGCAGATATTACTGGCCGATGAACTGCCTGAGATGGGCAGGGATCGCATGATGCAGGATATGGATGCCTGGGGTTACACCTTCAGATTGGGCTCAGCAAAAGCCTGGTTTGAGCAGGATGCGGAAGATGCACTGGCCTGGTTACAGCATTATCAATTGCTGGATCAGCATCAACCGACTTTTCGAGTACGTAGTTAATTCGATTTACACAACAGGGAAAAGCATGCATTCGATAAGCCGGCACTTCACCAAAAACATCCTCGCAGGACTGGTTGCTATTCTACCCATCGGTGGATTAATTCTTACCATCGGCTATCTGGAAACATCGATTTCTAGCGCCGGCTTAACTCGACTTCCCTTCTACTTCCCCGGGCTAGGCATATTGCTGGTTCTGCTTTTAATCTATCTGATTGGATTGATACTTACGACCTTTATCGGTAAATGGTTATGGAATGTTATCGATAAACTGCTCAATAACCTGCCCGCACTAGGTAAGCTATACCAGACCTTAAAACAGATTCTTGGCTATGGTGAAGGTGAAGATGCCATTTTTCAGCAAACCGTATTAGTCCCTGCTCAGGGCGGCAGTGGTATGGAGATTGGATTGGTGACCAATCGTATAAAGTTACCCGATGGTAGTGAAAAACTGGTTATTTTCATCCCCGGCTCACCCAACCCGACCAGTGGACGCCTGGTCATTTCAAGGCCTGAGATGGTGACACAAACAAGAATACCGGTTAACTCTGCTTTTAAAATTCTAGTGGCCGCAGGGAAGTCGGAAATAGATTTATCTGTTAAAGATTAGAGGTATGGCCCTGTTAAACAAATCAGCAGCAGCGGCTAAGTAACACACTATAAGTGTTTGAGTCGGCCATATAATTCTCGTCGACTCAAACGCTATGGAATCACATATAACAACACTGAAAAGTAGTGTAATACACTACCGGCAAGAACAAACAGGTGCCAGATAGCATGGTTATAGGGCATCTTGTCTCGAATATAAAAAATCACCCCAAACGAATAGCTTAAGCCCCCTGACAACAGCAAAAGCAGCCCTCCAGTTTCAACCTGAGCCAGCATGGGTTTAATAGCGATAACCACTATCCAGCCGAGTCCCAGATAAAGTCCAAGCGATAACTTCTTCAGGTGAGGTGCATTAATAAACTCAAGAACCATACCAAAAACAGCGATTGACCAGATAACCCCGAACAAAGACCAGCCCCAGACCCCACGTAGGCTAACCAGTAGAAAAGGGGTATAGGTCCCGGCGATTAAAACATAGATCGCCGCATGATCCAGTTGCTTTAACACCGCCTTGGCGCGCGGGTTAGGAATACCATGATAGAGAGAAGATGCGCTATAAAGAATTACAAGACTGGCACCATAAATACTGCTACTAACAATATGCCAGGCATTCCCATTCAGGGTTGCGAAAGCCACCAGTACAGAGAGACCTGCAATACTTAACAAAACACCAATACCATGAGTGATGGTATGGGCTATTTCTTCACCTGTAGAATAGTCTGAGCTGCTCACATGAGACATTGATTGAAATCCAGGTACTATTTGAGTGACTCAATAGTCTCAAATTGAAACTAACTATTCAATGAATAAATCCAACTCTGATCCTGCACCCCTGAATTGGATAAATATTGAGATATGTTGCAGATCTTCATCAGCCCCCCTTCAAATGTACTGCGGTACCTGTCGCAACGACTAAAAATCGTTTTTTACTGTCTAGCGAATCGATCAGGGTATGATTCAGCTTAATATCGGTTATAGCTTCGGCATTACAGCGCAGTGCCTGTGCTCGTAATAGTTGCATCACTTTCTGCTTCGCATTCTGGAAGTCCTGTTCAACTATCTTTTCAAGTCTTTCATCGCCATCAAACCCGGGCATTTCGGTAGTAAAGATCGTTTCTGCCGAGACAAAATCTATTTGTGATATGACGGGTTTTCCAATGATGGTTGATGCTGCAGTGAGAATTACTTTTGCCAGGTACTCCCTGTATACATCTGTAGGCACTCTGGTCCAGTTACCGGTTTCCCGGGCATCTGCTAGCGCAGATCTAATCTCTTCCAGGCGCTTTAGTTGAAAATCGCGTTCAGAAATCACATATTCTGTAACCTCATGATCCATAACTAATCCTCCACTTTTGACCAATCCCTTATTGTATCCTTCTGGACCTTATGATTTTATAAAACCTTGCATAATATCTTCGACCCAGGTCAATTTTACTCACAAAAGCCAGCCGTCATCTGAGATGAAAGCTGATCATACCGATTTAACTATAATCAGAAGTAGTCGATTTCAATTAATCAAACACTAAGGCGTATTGAAGTGGTACGTAAGGAGATACTCATTTTGCCTTGCTGCATCCGTTAGCACATAAACTAGACTGATACCATTGTTAGGTGTAACGAAATCAAGCTCGTAACCAACAACGATATACTCACTTCCTTCAAGAACTCCACCGCTGAGATATACACTATTTGTATCAGTAACCGGTGAACCAGGTAGATTATCCTCTCCATTTTTAACCTCGAAGCGCGCCACATTAAGGTCTCGATTTGATAGATTACGGATAAATAACGCAAACAGACTACCCTGCTCGTATTCCGTATTATTATTGATAAGCACTACTTTAGAGGCAGGTATGATTTGTAATACTCTAACGAAATTATCTGTACTGTAAATTGAAGTAGTGGCATTCAAATCGGTATTTTCAACCTCAGCAGTAATTAAGATAAAACCGTTAAATACAGAGGTTAAACTTATACTCGCCTCACCACCTACAGTCGTTGCTGCAACTATGTGACTAACACCATCTTCCAGAATTATAAAGTTCACCCTGGTACCATCTTCGATCACACCTTGAGACTGCAACGGCTGTACAGTTGCCTTCAGGGTTGTTGAATCCGCCCCATTATTAAGAATCACATTCGGTGTTGCAGAGATACTGATAGAAGCAGGGAGGTTCGGATTATCTATAACCTGTAATGACAGCAGATTCGAGTCAACGCCTGCAAAGCTGGCACTAACACTGGCTGCCCCTGCAGATAAGGCCGTCATTAAGCCCACAGATTCACTAGCATTACTCACCGTAACAACCTGGTCGGATGAGCTAATCCACTGTACCTGTCCGGTCAGGTTTTGCGTACTGCCATCAGAAAAAGTACCAATAGCATCCAGGGCGCGTTGCTGATTGATATAAAAAGCATCGGTGGAGGAGGCAGAAACCTGAAGTTGCTTTAAAACGGCAGCCGTAATCTCTAGTGCCTTGCTAGACTGCATTGAATCAAGTTGAGCCGTAACACTGACAGAACCCGTCGACAGCGCCGTGACCAGCCCCTTGCTTCCACTAGCATTACTTACTCGAGCTACTAATGCATTGCTGCTGCCCCAATTTACCTGATCAGTTACCTCTACTGTACTTCCATCAGAGTATTGCCCGTAGGCAATTAGCTGTTGAGTTGTGCCCAGAGCTTGCTTATCAACCTCCAGCACCAGATTCAAACTGTCGAGTGTGGCACTGGTGATTTCGAGACTGGTGAAGCTTTGCACATTATTTAGTTTTGCAATGATTAATACATCGCCCTGATTGTTTGCCTGAAACAGTCCAGGCTTATTGCTGCCTACCAGAGTCACTTTACTACTACCGCTACTCCACTCAACCTTATCAGTAACGACCTTCTGTGACCCATCAGAGTACAGAGCTATAGCTTCGAACTGTTGCTGCAATCCCATAACGACCTTACTGCTAGAAGGGGTTACATCGATACTCATCAACTCAGCATCACTTACTGTCAAATCAGCAACAGCACTCTGACCTGCAAAATAGGCCGAAATTATCGTACTACCTTTCCCGACCGCAGTAACTTCACCTTTAGATAGTAACCGGTTATCAACTTCAGCTACCGCTGCATCACTGGAAACCCAGGTCACCTGCTCAGTCAGGTCGTGTGAAGTATGATTACTAAAAATACCTGTGGCTTGCAGTTGTTGTTTGTAGCCTGCCGGTAGACTGGAGTTAACCGGTGATATTTCTATCTTGCTAAGTACCGCATCATTCACCAGAACCGAAACATCAGCCTGAAAGCCAGAAACATCGGCTTGAATGGTAGCGGTACCAACCGCTAACGCCTTAACTATAGTGCTTGAAGCGTCAACCGATACCACCGAAGTATCATCAACCTGCCAGCTGGCCAGTGCAGTCACATCACTAATAGTTTGATCACTATAAACCCCCTGAACAGAAATCGTGCTGCTTAAACCAACCTCCAAACTCGGGGTATTCAGCGAAATTTCGATACGTTGAAGCTGAGCACTATTCACAGTCAGACTAGCCTGACCAGATACTCCATCTAATGTAGCCAAAATAGCCGCAGAACCGACCGACTTACCCCGTGCAACAGCTGAAGCTATCTGAACAAGCTGAGTATCACTACTAGCCCATGAAACCTGCTGACTCAAATCCTGCGTACTACCATCTGAGTAATTCCCTATCGCCTGGAATGTCTGTTGCATACCGTTAGCTATCTCAACCTGTTGAGGGATAACCTGAATGGAATCCAGGGTCGCCTCATTAATGGTTAGACTACGCTGAGCCTGCAATTCGTTAGTTGAGGCTAATACCGTTACCACCCCTGCTTTTAAGGGCAATACATTACCACTGGTATCGATACTGGCCAGTGTCTCATCATCCACAGACCAGATAACCTCTGAAGAGATATCTTCACTGGATTGGTCGTCATAAATACCGATGCTAGTAAAATGGATCTGAGCGCCTTTAGCAATGCTCTCCAGATAAGGACTGATAACTATCTGCTGAAGATTACGCGCTGCTGGAGCGGTAGTGACTGGATCTGGAGTTACTGATGATGGATTTACCTGGCTAGCTGGTTCGGCTGCTGAACTACCTGAAGCGCCGCCACAGGCCGAAATCGTGATAGACAGCATTACAACAAGAAAAAAATTAAACCATTTATTGGGCTGGGTAATACTCATAAGACGCTCAATGATTAGAAACTCATGAGAGCATAGTTTTTGCTTGGCTAATAATCCGGACTTATCTCAACATTTTTGAGAATAACGGCATTTAATAGATTGTTTTAATTGAATTTTGTGAGTGAGATCACAGGGACGCCAAAAGAAACAGGTAATCCATATTACAAATCAAACTCTAAATTTCAGGATAACAACAAGCAGATATACCGCGGGTAAGATTTAATGGATGCAATCTGGAGTCATGAATAAAGAGAACGTAATCTAACTATACATAGGCAGTTAAATCACGTTCTTAATAATATTTAAGTGATCCGTTAACTAGGGCCTGTTAACACGCGTTAACAGGCCCTAGGTCACCTGGCAAATACTCTAATTACCATTTAGTTTTAGTGATTGAGTGTTCGTGGCATCCCACAAGACAATTCGCGTACCTATTAGTCACACTGGTTATATTACCATGTTCCTCTCTGGCTTCACTCTGGTGACAGGCTGCACAGGTTGGCGCCAAACTGGGTGCCTCATTCCAGGTAAAGTTAGCATTATTTATAGGAAGTACAGAGGTCGTGAACCCACTTGTATGGCATAAATCACACCGATTCTTTGGTATTTTCCATGTTGAGTGATCACCGGGGTAATTGCCCATAGTAAAATAACCGTTTGAATCTTTAGCACCGTAAGGAGACTTATGCTTAAACGTCCAGGCGCTTGTGGTATGACACTCGTCACACTGTATTGAGGTTGTTATATGAGTCAATGATTGCTCTGTAGCACCGCCACCATTATCGTGGCAATTAGTGCAGTTTCCAGCACTTGAAGAGTCGTGGGTCCAGGTTCCCCCCACAAAAGTTCCGGTCGTATGACAAGAGCGACAATCCAGGCTTGTTGTAATATGCGCAGGAACAGCATCGGCTTTGCCTTTAGCAGTAACACCATCATGGCAAGAGTCACAGCGAGTACTTGAAGTAACACCACTGTGATCAAATGTGCCACCGACAAAACTCACAAAGCCAGAATGGCAAACCTTACAGTCCTGTGTAGTCTTAATATGACCAGCTGACTTGGGTGTTGCGTACCCTGCACCATGACATGAATCACATCGCGCAGTTGAAGAGTTCTGACTGTGATCAAAGGTTCCAGGTATAAAACCGGTTGTCTGGTGACATTGACGACAATCCTGGTTTGTAGGCACATGTCCGAGCGGTGGTTCCTTACCCTGAGCAACTGTCCCATTATGGCAGGTATCACATCTGGTGCTTGTTGTTACCGTGCTGTGATCAAACTTGGCGCCTGCAAATTTATCCGTGTTATGACAGGCATTACACTCTGCAGTAGTAGTCACATGTGTAGTTGGCGCATCGGCCTTTCCAAGCGCCCCACTGTCCTTGTAACTGCCATCATGGCAAGACGTACAATTATCCGTAATACCTACATGATCAAAAGTTGAGGGTTTAAAACTACCGCCCCCTATATGGCAGGAACCACAGTCATCAGAACCTATAGGTACATGATTACTCGACAGACCAGTTGCTGTACTACCATGACAGTTGTCACAGCGTTGAGCTTTAACTGCTGCGCTAGTATGGTCAACACCTCCATCCTTGAAATCTATAGCAGGATCTGATGCATGGCACACGACACAATCACTGGATGTTACCGGATGATTGGAAATAAAGTTTTTGCCTTTAATGACTGGGGCTGGTGGGGTGTTAGAAGTAAAGGCACCACTATGGCAATTATCACAACGCACTTTCAGCACATCTGGGGAAGTATGGTCTACGTACGCACCATCCAGCCAGGCTTTACTGGTAGTGTGGCAGATTGAACAATCAGCACTGATGCTGGAATGTATCGTATCACCTGGCTCACCAACCGCACCCGCATTAAAATTATTCGTAGCACCATTATGACAGGAGCTACAGTTGCTGGTTATACCGTCATGGTTGAATTTAGACACATCCATAAAGTCAGTAGCCGCAGCCGAATGACAGAAATGACAATCCTGAGCGGTCGGTAAATGACTAGATGCTTTAAATTTATTCACGTCAAGGGCATCAGGAAAAAATTTACTTACATGGCAGCCTTCACAGCCCGTGGTCAAGCTATCATGAACAGCTGATCTGAAATTATTAGTAGCGAAACCACCTACACTGGTATCAGTGTGACAGACACTACATTCAGCAACAGAGGGAATATGGGTTGTCGATTTTGGAGTCGCATAACCTGCATCATGACAGGAAGCACAATCGGTATCAGAGCCAGCACCTATTGCAGCATGATCCCAGGGTGACAGAGTAAAGTCGGTATAGTTACTAGTATTAACATGACAATCACCACAGTCCAGAGACCTCGTGGGTACATGCCCAACAGACTTGCCTGAGCTTTTCACACCGTCATGGCAGGCACTACAGACAGTGATATCAACACCAGGGTCGGTATGGGTCATCACCACTGGAGTAGCAAAACTTTCATAGGTCGTAGTGGTATGACAAACATCACAATCAGCAGGCGAAGTGGAATCCAGGGGAATATGGTCTTCAAAATCGGATAAACCGGTGCTGATGAGACCATCATGACAGGAAACACAGCTGGTAGTAGCCATATCGACTGTAGAGTGGTCGAAAACCCCTGTCTTAAATGTACCTGGTGTGTGACAAGCACCACAATCAGCACCATTGGTATTCACATGCACGAAAGTCGATGATGGTGCCGGTATACCAATAGCAGGGACATCAGGACTCACGGCCGCTGAATTTCCATGACAGTCGTCGCAGCGTTTACTGGGATCCAGGCCACTATGATCAAAATTAGTCGCACCTACAAATGTTTCAGTGGTATGGCACAGGTAACAATCCAGGTTAGTGCTCAAACTCTGATGGTTTGTATCATTAGGCATCTGGGTTGCGCCAATATTGGTACTACTGTCATTATGACATTTATAACAGGCGGGCTCCTGAGGATCTAAAGTAATATCAACCAAAGAATGATTGAAAAAGCCACCCATATTAAACGCTGTAATTGAATGGCAGACATCACAGTCCAGGCTCATATCCTGAGCAATACTCATATCATTCGGGTGGAAACCTGTACTACTTTTGCCTATGCCATTTACAGGGTCGTCGTTATGACAGGAGTAACAGCGCTTACCGAAGACGATTCCGTCAGGATCAGTGTGGTCGGGAAAGGCATTCTTAAAATCAACCGTTGTATGGCAGAACCCACAATCTTGAGTAGTATTTTCGTGTGCTTCATGCTTACCTCTGGCTACCTTACCATTGTGGCAACCTTGACAGGCACGTGTGATATTTGAGTGATTATAAGAGCCATCCGCTTCCAGTGTCAGGAAGCTAACAGTATTATGGCAAGCATCACACTCTGAGTCAGTTACGCTATGAAACTCAGACTTACCTATCGCCTTAACATTATTGTGGCAAACGCTGCAATTTCCAAAAACCTCACCATGGTCAGTTTTAACCGCTATATCAAAGCCTTTTATGGTATGACAGGACTCACAGGCTGAACTGCTCGCTATATGAGTTTCATGCTTACCCTTGATGAGTTTTCCGTTAGTATGTATTTTATCGCCTGCGTGACACTCAATACAATTCGAAGAAAGTCCTAAATGGCCAGGATATTTGCCGTACCATAAAGACGGAGACACGCTAGGGTCATAGACCAGAATGGACTGAACTGTGCGTTTGCTGGTATATCCCTGGGCAGTAACGATAAGTTGAACGATATAATCGCCTAATACATCCGCAGTAAAGCTGGGGGTAGCGGACGTTGCATTTTGTAATATTGCAGAACTGCCTTCAGGAATATGAGTAAATTCCCAGTTGTAACTAAGATCGACATTAGAAGACGTAAAACTGGGTGAATTTGATGAAATAAAGGACTTTGTTCCATCCAGGGTCACAGTACTACTTAATGCGGACGCTCGTATTCCGCCAGCAGTCCTGGCTTCTATCAGTGTCTCATTGCCTGCTATGGGTGATTCTGGAGTATTACCCGTAGAACTACCGCCACCACCGCCACAGCCAGCAACTGTTACGATAAACAGCAATGTGACAAAATATCCTAATAGCTTTCTAGATAACGCTTTTACTAGCATTAGAAACACCCTTTCACCCTGCAAATGTTAATTGAAAAATACATGTAAATTGATCGAATCATTTCCATTCTTATTCCATAATGAGGGTTATCCATGGAACTATGATGATTCAAACCTACTGGATTCTAATCTTAAGACAAAACAAGTAACAGGGAAATAATTCCCAAAATTAAAATTTAGCGTCTTACTCCTTTTCTCTAAAAGAATTCCCCATGAGATTAATATGGGTTTATTTCCCCCTTGTCAATTCTACTCGATTTTATAGTTAGGCAGCTCAAAATTTTGTTGATGATCAAAAATCAACACCGTTTCAATCCGGGTAACTTCCGCACGAACGGTCAAATAGTCCAGTGCCAGATTACGTAAATGCTCGGTATCTTTAACTGCCACATGAATCAGAAAATCAAACTGGCCTGACACTAGATAAACCGAACGAACTTCGGGCATCTGCTCTATCTCCTGCTGAAAGCTTTCAACCAGATCTCTGGAATGATTATTTAATCCAACAAAATACATGGCCTCCAGCTCTATACCCATAGCTTTAGGCTTAACGTCAGCATGAACACCTTCAATAATGCCCGCAGCATAGAGCTGTTTTACCCTTTCAAAACAGCTTGAGGGCGCTAGATTCACCTTGGCCGCCAGTGATTTATTGGAGATTCGACCATTATTCTGTAAATGCCTGATAATTTCGAAGTCAATTCGATCCATTGCCTTTCGCCCCCTCAATTTTCCGTAGTTAATTCGATATATTTAGAAAAGATCATAATATATCCTAAATATATTATATTTTAACGAATTAATGACGTAATGAATGACAAACAAGAGAATAAAGAGCAAGGCTTTAGTACACGAGCGATTCACAGCGGACACAATCCTTTTGATCATCATGGAGCACTGAATCCACCGCTATATCTCAACTCTACCTTCGCATTTGAATCCACCGAGCAGGGGCAGAAGCGTTTTCTGGGTGAAGAGCCCGGCTTTGTCTATTCGCGCATTGGCAACCCCACCGAATCTGTACTGGAAAAGAAGCTGGCCAATCTGGAAGGTGGCGAAGCTGCTGTCGCAGTAGCATCAGGCATGGGTGCCATAACCGCCTTAATCTGGTCATATATTCAGCCCGGCGATGAGATATTGGCTGATAAAACGCTGTATGGCTGTACCTACTCACTATTTACCGAAGGTCTGTCAAAATTCGGCATAAATATTGTATTTGCAGACTTTACCAAGCCCAATGAGCTAAAGAATTTTATAACGGAGAAAACCCGATTCCTTTTCTTTGAAACTCCTGCCAACCCCAATATGCGTCTAATCGATATAAAAAAGGTTTGCGATATTGCGCATCAATCTAATGCAAGAGTGATTGTTGACAACACTTATTGTACGCCCTACCTGCAAAGACCCATTGAAATGGGTGCTGATTTTGTAGTGCACTCAATGACCAAATATCTGTGCGGTCATGGAGATGTTATTGCCGGCGCAATCATTGGTCCACAGGAGGATATCCAGCACATACAGCTGTATGGCATAAAGGACATGACGGGTGCGGTCATCTCTCCCTTAGACGCTTACCTCGTTATGAGAGGTCTGAAAACACTCGAAATCAGAATGGACCGACACTCAAGCTCAGCATTTAAGCTCGCTGAGTTTCTAGAGCAACACGATGCAGTTTCTGAAGTCTATTATCCGGGCCTGAAATCACACCCTCAACATGAATTAGCCAAAACTCAGATGAGTGACTTCGGCGGCATGATTGCATTTGAACTCAAAGGAGGCTATGACGCAGGGATTGGCTTTATGGACGGTCTGAAATTGGCTATGCGAGCAGTCAGCCTGGGTGACGCAGAAACACTGGTGCAACACCCTGCTAGCATGACTCATATAACCTATTCTGAAGAGGACCGACTAAAACACGGCATCAGTAATGGCTTGATAAGGGTCTCGGTAGGCCTGGAAAACTATAGCGACATACATGCCGATATTAAGCAGGCTTTAGATAATTGAATATAAAAATGGTGCCGGCACCACGAATCGAACGCGGGACCTACTGATTACAAGTCAGTTGCTCTACCAGCTGAGCTATACCGGCATTGAGACCTTTCTGAATAGATGGGCCAAAATTTGAGACGCGATTCTAGAGGGTTTAATTGAAGTTATCAAGCCCTTATCGCAGATTCTTGAGCGATTTCTAGCCACATTGTCGAGATATGCGGGATATCCCCTGCTCGCTTTTTAACCGTTCTACCAGTTGGCTCAGATTTTCGTTTTCAACTTGCGAGTAATCCAGCCAATAGATGGTCTGATTTCTATAACGGGCCTCGGTTTGCACTTCATATCCCAGTGCTTCAACTCGACTTTTTAGTCTATCTGCATTCTTCTTCAATGCATAAACACCTAGCGAGAGCACATTGGTTTTGTCCCAATCATTGACAATAATATAGTCACGCACACCCTTTGCCTTCAAGGCTTCAGCCGTGGCAACTGCTTCCTTTCGATTCTTATGCCCGTCAATATAAACCATCAAGCCCATATATCCCTTCTCGATACTTGATCGCGTTGTGATTGGGATGTTTTGCTGTTTATATTGACTGGCGGTTTGCTGAGCCAACTTTTGTTCCTTGAACGGACCCAGCGTATAGCATAGTGGCGCAGTGATTTCGGCGTTGCGCTTAGTCACATTTGCTGCTGTGTCTTCCTGCGGTTCTAGCTGCTGTGAACTGGTATCAGGCTCATCGAGTAATTTGAGCTTTTCTGCCACAGCTGAGGCTCTTGCCTGAGGCATGAGCTGCTCATAGGGCAGCAACCACT
The DNA here is from genome assembly GCA_050295575.1 of Gammaproteobacteria bacterium. GTDB lineage: Bacteria > Pseudomonadota > Gammaproteobacteria > JACNJF01. The sequence goes on from JBNKPX010000027.1 coordinate 28,155, forward strand.
GAAAAACAGCGAAGACGATATTGGCAAGCAGCAGTAGGGTAAAAAATACTTTCATTTAGGGCCTGTTAACACTATTTGAAATAGTCACTGCCGCAGCTTTTCCTGGCAAGGCAGATGACGTGTGTGTAGCCATTATCCCTGTAACTCAATATGTTGCAACATTCCCTGAAACACCAGATCAGAAACAATTTGGTGCGGTCGCATTAATTGCTCACTGATCAGCGCGGCATCCTGCCCACACAGCAGTATTTCTACTGGCTGCTGCAACAGGCCTATCCATTCGTCCAGCAGTTGATAGATTCGCGCCAGGGTAATGGGAAACTGCGTGAGTTGAATGCAGGCTTCGCTGGATCGACCAGGCGCCAGATTGCTTGATATATCAGGATGGCTAAAGTCAACCGTGGGGAACATATTGATGAATCGCTGCCGATCGGTGTTGAATCCTGGCAATATTGCGCCACCCAGATGGCTGAGCTTGTGGGATAACAGGTCTATGGTAATGGCACTGCCGGCATCTATGATAATGGCATCAGCATCGCCTCTCACATTGGCTGCCAGCAAGGTTAGCCAACGATCCACGCCCAGACGGTTATAGTCAGCATAGGCATTGCTGACATTACCCAACTTAGGCAGGGTAAAGATCTGCGTGATCTGCCCAGACGGCAGGCTCTGTTGCAATTCGAGTATTAGCGTATCGGTCATTTGCTCACTGGCAACGCTGGCAAGATAGGTTTCATGAGGCTGATGTAGCTTGAGAAATTCACGAAATGCCTGTTTTCCTGCTGGCAGGGTAAGCACAAAGGTGTCGTCCAGGATTTCATCCTGATCTATCAGGCGACATTTGGTCGCGCTATTTCCACAATCAATCAATAACACGCTATACGACCTCGCGTATTGATATCTCTGCCGATGCAAATGATCGAATGCCATCAGCTAAACTGACGCACACCTGCCCATCAGCCCGCAAACCTGCGTAATACCCCAGAATATCTTCATTCAGCGTTTTAACCACAACCGGCTTACCAGTGAGGTGGTCATACTGTTTGAACCGTTCTAATAAGGTCTCGGCCTGTGAGGGTTCAAATTCGCGTACCGATTGAAACACTCGGCTGATCAAACTTGTTACCAGTTGCTGCTGGTCGCAGTCGATGTGCTTGACCTGATTGAGGGCTGTAGCAGGCTGATCGATTATTTCCAGCTCGTCATCATCCAGACTCAGGTTTAAACCGACCCCTATCACAAGATAAAACTCATTCGCTGAAATAGCCCGGGTTTCGATCAGTATTCCGCCAAGCTTTTTTCCATCCATTAGCACATCGTTAGGCCATTTAAGGCTAACCCCTTTATAAGCGGCCTGATGCAATACATCAGCAATACTAACGCCCACCAGTAAAGAGATCAGCCCCAGATATTCCGCTGATAAGGACTTAGATAGCCCGATAGAGCAATACAGGTTTTGTCGCTGGGGTGAGTGCCAGTGCTTGCCGCGCCGCCCACGGCCCTCAGTTTGATGTTCACTGATCACCAGCAATCCATCACGTCCCAGTTGCATACACTGCCGATTCGTTGAGTCGCAGCTATTCAGGTAAACCAACTCAAGATCATAGTGCGCTAACAGATCATCGCGTAAGCGTTGCTGATCAAAAAGAGGGCTTGATGATGCCAGGGTCATTCTAGTTATCGCCGCTGAGCCAGCCTTGTAAGGCCTTGCTGTCAGGGTTAATAATAGATAGTACCGCTGTATCCTTTCTGGCCTTCTGTAGCTGTAGCTCAAAACTCATCAGCTCGTCACGTCTGAAGCAGTACAACTGATACTGCTTATTCAGCTCAGCTGAAGCCAACCAGCATTGATACCACTTAAGCGACGCCCTCACGCCATCAATGGCGATAATTAAATCACCCGCCGATAGACCTGCCAGTTGAGCCGCGCCCTGTTCAAACACTGAAACTACCTGTAATCCGCCTTCGGCTTCTTTCAGCATAGCACCCAAGGACAAAGACTGTACTTCGCTGGCATCTTTACCACCTTTATCCTGCAGTCCGGATGTTGGGCGGTATTTCAGTGCTATATCCATGGAAGAGAACAACTCCTCAAGAGGTAGTTCTTCGGTTTGCTCGATCATGCTATGCAGAAAAGCACTCAGATCGCTACCGGCAACCTCTGTCACCAATGCCTGAATCTGCCTTTCTTCGACTCCAACAGCTTTTTCAAGATATGCTTTCCACAGCAGCCGCATCACATCGTCCAGTGATTTTTTGCCCTGGCTCTGCTGACGGATTTTAAGGTCGATACATAAAGCGATCAGACTGCCTTTGGCGTAATAACTGACAATGGCATTGGCTGAGTTTTCATCCTGTTTATAGAATTTGTTCCAGGCATTAAAACTGGACTCTGCCGCTGACTGGCGCGTACGCCCCAGACCACGTTGCACACGGGTGATGGTTTGTCCGAGCAATTCCAGATATTGCTGTTGAGTGATTCGGCCACTACGTAACAGCACCAGATCATCGTAATAAGAGGTAATACCTTCAAATGCCCATAGTAAAGGGGTGTAAACCTCAGTGGATAAATCAGGCTCTACAAAAACCTGGGGGCGTATACGTTTTACATTCCAGCTATGAAAATATTCGTGGCTACAAAGGCCAAGAAAACCCCGGTATTCTTCTGAACGGTCCAGTTGCCCGGGTTGAGGTAAATCGTAGCGAGTACATAACAGGCTGGTGCTATTTCTATGCTCCAGCCCTCCATAGCCCTCACCGACTACCATGATCAGAAACATATAGCGTGGCATAGGCGCAGCTGTCCCAAACATATTGATCTGATAACTACAGATTTTTGTTAAGTCGGCTTTTAGACGCTCATAATCACATTCAAACTTACCTGTTATAATCACGTCATGACGCACACCACATGCTTCAAAATGGGTTTGTTTAAAACTCCCCATTTCCACCGGGTGATCGATCAACTCCTGATAGTCCTCAGCTTCGAATAACCCGAAACCAAAATCATCACCTAATAGGCGAGGCAGAGTTGTGGCAAGCTTCCAGTCTTTGCATTCTGAGTGCTGCGGGGGAATGATTTCAAGCTGGCATGGAGTATCAGACTGACCGAGAACCTCAACGAATACACTGGTTCCATTAAAAAACCCATGCGTAGTATCCAGATGAGCACCTCGAACAGAGAGATCCCAGGCATAAACCTTATAGCTGACGCTAACTGGCCCCTGTACTTCAGGGAATTGCCAGCTGGACTTATCCAGCTGCAGCAATTCAACATCACCATTCACATCACATGCTTTGAGATCCAGCATATTTTTTGAAAAATCCCGGATCATATAACTGCCAGGAATCCAGGCCGGTAATCTTATTACCTGGCCAGAGGGATCGGGTTTATCAATGCTTACGGTTACATCAAAATAATGTCCGGCAGGATTTTCACTGCCAATCTGGTATCGAATCATCAGGGTAGGTTCTGGTCTATAAATTGTTCAAAATCTTTTGCGTGGATAATCTGGGTGCCATCACAGTTAAACTGCAGGCGAACGACCGACTGCACGATGGAGATAGAAAAGTTTCGAAGGTAATACTCAGGTAGATTTCTCATCTGCGGGATTTTTTCGAAAACCTTGCGTACTTCCTTTTTTTTCATCGGCTTCCAGGTTTCATGTCTATGCATAGTCAAATTCTGCAGATGCGCAGGTAAGTAGCTATAGATGTCAGAGCGCATGACGGCCTTATACAGCTGACGCATGACATCTGTTTTTTTCTTATATGGAATCTTCGGGAAATGTCGCTCAATATATTCAACATCAACCAGTGAACTGGCATCGTGAATTTCTTCACGCAATGGATCAAAGATTGAGCAGGTGCGGACCTCACTATTATTAAAGCCAATAAACAGCCGAAAGATACCTCTCTCTAGCAGCATGTCTGAAAATACGGGCTGTATCTCATGGAAAATCCTATCGATTTCACTCTCGTAGCGACAGCGGTTCATCGCCGTTTCACGCAGCGAAGGATCGCCCTTGATACCTATCTGTAACTGATTGGCATCCAGGCCCACAGCGCTGAGAATATTCTCCTCAAGCACCTGTCGCTCCAGTGCAATGTTATCTAACTGTATTTTTTCCACTGATTAAAGTAAGTCTAAATTATCCAGGTTGTCATACTGCTGTCATCTATATGCTCATAATAGGGGACTCCCTAAACAAAGAGTATACAGAAATGAATGAGATTGCGATCCAACAGTTTGTCAAAGAGACGGAAGAATACATCCGACGTTACCGTAAAAATATGGACCAGCGTGAACTGGACAGTGTCTCTGAGCTTTATGATGACCTGAGCGCTGAACTTGAACGCCAGAGGATGTTTGACGAGCTTTATAACTAGCTCGTTTTTTCACCTTCACTCCTTCTTATATCTATTCGCCTTACTGATCCTTTCAAAACTTACCCCAAATCTGGAATTTGAGTCTACGGCACTTCCAGACTTACCCACATACTGAGCCCCCTGTTTCTGCTCTCGAACTACTTCCTGCGTTTTCTCATGTATCTCAACCTGATAAGGTAACTGATACACTCTGGGTGGTTGCTTCGGGTTTCCACTCTCTCGCACCCACCAGTACATAACCCCCTCATCCCCCTTACTTAATTCAGGCTCGTGAACCTCGGTAGCGATCAGCACAAATTCATCAGGCAGGCTAGCTGTGGTTGGCCAACCTCTATATTGCAATAAAGACTGGTACTGTACCCAGTAAAATACAGACACTACAACCACAACGATAAGTTTGATAAGCGGGCTTATCCGGGTTTTTATCATCAGATAACTCAGCAGCAGTAAGACCAGGATAAATCCTCCCAGCAGGCCCTCCATCGCGATTATCACTCTAAAACCTCCAGACCAAAATTGGTAAAACGCTTTTCCAGATGGCTAATGTCGGATACCTCTCCTCGCGCATCCAGCGTAAAACGCACCACTGTTTTTTCATCGTCTTCCTGCTCGAGGGTGACCTTATCAACATAAACTACCTTGAGCGATGGATTCACCTTCTCAACTTTAACGGTGACCTCCACCGGTTTTTGAGTGGTCGATTTGTAGTACTGAAGGTTAATAATATACTCACCGGAGACTATACCTCGGATGGTGACAACCTCCTGATTAATGGGGTAAACCGTCTCTACACCATCGATGATAATGGTATCGTTCAAATCTCCCTGATCATCACGATCCAGATGCAGCCAGCCAACATCACTTTCGCGATACGACAACAGATTATAGTTTGGATCCTGCACCCACACGTCGATATCGTCAGGTTGATTATCGGGCCAGGTCACAGTAATGATGTATTCCGCCTTGAAATTCACATTACCCATTTTTGCAATCGGGTTCATAAATATGATGGAGATAAAAAACAACAGACTAAAGCCCAACAGAGTATTGAAAAGCAGATCGGTAAAAGGGTCAGATAGCTGTCTATTTTTTATCATCAGCTGGCTTTATCTGATCATTCAACATCAATCATGGTTTCTCGAATATCGTTAATCAAATGATCTACCGACCAGTCGATCAGGTTAAACTTGATATTCAATGATATCCCTGCCAGCAAGCCACTCAGTGTCGTAAATAACGCAACCTTCATGCCTCCACTCATTTCCACCAGTAGCGTTTGCATCACAGTTATGTCGATACTATTCAGATTGGATAGAGAACCGAGCATGATGATAAATCCAACGACGGTGCCTAGAATGCCTAGTTTGAGCATCAGATCAGCCACAATAAAAGCAAAGGCATAGCTACTGCGAAGACGGGTATCCAGAACCTCTAGCAACACTAGCATTTTTTCTGCTATAGCAGCGTGAGAACTCTGGTTTTTAAAAAATTGCCGTAGTGGCAGACAGCTACTTTGCAGCCCTCGCCCCAGCTGCAAATCAATAAACTGACGACTGGTTTGGTAACTGATATAGATAAAATATAGGGTCGCAAGAAGATAAACCAGCAGAATAATGATTGAAACCTGACTACGATCACTATCAATAAGCTCCTGCAGATAACCGTTAAGATACAGGTAATACCAGATAAACAGCTCGACCCCGGTCAGCAACAGGACAAATAGAATCAGACCGAAAGGTGTTTTAAGTAAACTACGCATCTATTTATTATTCTAAATTTATCTTTACCGGCACCCTTTGACCGACTGTAAACTCATTTTTCGTAACATTATTACCGAAGCATAATGATGAGGCCCGTCCAGCATATCTCGTGTCAGCGTATCGATCAAATCAATAGCCTTTTTTCGTAGTTCCCAATAATCATCGGGAGTAATAACAAACTTTTCTATAACACCCTGACAGAGATTTCAGCACAGCATCATGTAATACCTATAAATTGCCCCCTTATATAGTGATACGGTTGTTAAAGATATAGCGAGGGATAGTTTTGTAGTGACTCAGCACCCACACTACCTTGAGCCAATAGCATGATCAGTAATATTGAATATAATCTGCTAAATACCTGTAGCATCTGATTATCCGTTTTATCACCGACATAGGTCCAGAGCCATGAAAACTGAGCACTTATCATTCATCTACAATCATCAATCTATTCCAGCCTCCGAATTGATTGAACCGGCTCCTAATGAGCAACAATTAGATGTCATTCTACAAGCGGCCATGAGCGCACCGGATCACGGTAACCTGAAACCGTTTCGTTTTCTCATAATTCAAGGGGATGCTCGTGCAGAGTTAAGCAAGGTATTTGAAACAGCTGCGCATAACAGAAACCTGGATGAGGCTGCAATACTGAAACAAAAGAGCAAACCCCTACGCTCTCCTATGATCATCTGTGTTGTTGCCCGAATTATCCAGTCACCCAAAATCCCGGAAATTGAGCAATTACTTTGTGCAGGATGCGCTGCCCAACACATTCAGCTGGCTTGCAGTGACCAGGGATTTGGGTCTATCTGGCTTACTGGGGAAAATTGCTATGACCAGTCAGTGTATCAGGCTCTTGGGCTGCAAATTAATGAGCGCCTGGTGGGATTTATCTACGTAGGAAGCTTAAAGACAGCCCCTGCTAAAAAACTCAGGAGCTCTGCCAGGGCTATAACTCAAGCATGGAGTGCAATTGAATCGACTGAGTTCGCAATCTAAACCATCATTTTACAATTTACATGGCCTGAATTACAGGAGGTAAATCACTCGCCCAAAAGACCTTGAAAAAGAATATCAGGCTTGACTTATATTAGAATATGATTATATACTTTGTTACGTTCTAATAAGACAGGACCTTCAAGCGGTCAGAAGAAGAAGGTCATTTTAATATTAAAAATCAATCAAAGGAGTAATCCATGAAAATTAAAACTCTAGTTGCAGCTATCGCTGTAATAGCAACTTCTACCGCATCAGCTGAATTTTTTGATAATAACGGTAATGGTTACGGTAATGGCTACGGTAACTACTATGGAAATGGCGCAGGCAATGGTTACTATGACGGTCGTGGACAAGGTCGTGGTCGTGGCCGTGGTCGTGGAACAGGTGACGGCGAAGGCTCTTTCGACATGAACTTCAGTGCTCGTGGTCGTGGTAATACTGATATGAATGCAGACACAGACTGGAATGCTGATGGCTATAGCAGTGGTAATGGTTATGGTAACTACTACGGTGATGGACGTGGTAACTACTCAGGTAACTACTACAACCAGAATGGTAACTACGGCTCACCTTATGGCTACGGCTATGGAGCCCCACAGCAGGGTTTTGCTCCTCAGCAAGGTTACGCTCCTCAAATGTCTGCTGAGCAGCAAGCATGGATGAAGCAGATGGAAGAGCAACGCGCTGCAGCTATGGCTGAGCAGAAAAAAGCTATGGAAGATGCTCGTGCACGTTACGAAGCCGCTCGTGCTGAAGCTCAGAAGCAATACGAAGCTCGTATGGCTGCTGCTCAACAAGCTCCTGCTCCTGAAGCTCCTGCAAAGTAATTTTTAAAATTACTTAAATAGTAAAACGATTAACTGATATATTCAGATGTCGTTGAAAAAGCCTCGATTTATTCGAGGCTTTTTTGTTTTCAAAACAAGCTAAACAAACACACTAAACAGTTCCCGCATCATTCCAGTTACTGTACTATTACGCCTTTAATTTTAGTAGTTACATACCATCAATGAGCACAGAGATCGACGATAAAAAGTCATCGGCCAACTTTATTCGTGACATCATTAATAAAGATATTAAGACCGGTAAACACCAGAAAATTATTACCCGCTTTCCACCCGAACCTAATGGTTACCTGCATATTGGTCATGCCAAATCCATCTGCTTGAATTTTGGGATTGCTGAGGATTATAAAGGATTATGCAATCTACGCTTTGATGATACAAACCCGGAAAAGGAAGAGGTTGAATATATCAACTCAATTCGTGAAGATGTCGAATGGATGGGTTTTAAGTGGCATATCAATCCTTCTGCATCTGATTACTTCCAACAGCTATATGATTACGCCGTAACTTTAATTAAAAAGGGACTGGCCTATGTCGACAGTCAAACACCTGAAGAAATTAGAAACTCACGTGGAACTTTGACCGAAGCGGGTAAAAACAGCCCATATCGAGATCGCAGTGTTGAAGAAAATTTAAAACTATTTGAAGCGATGAGGGCGGGTGAATATAAGGATGGTGAACTAGCATTGCGCGCCAAAATTGACATGTCATCTTCTAATATTAATATGCGCGACCCTGTCGTCTACCGTATCCGTCATGCTACCCATCACAATACAGGGGACGAATGGTGTATTTACCCTATGTACGACTTCACTCATTGTCTTTCAGATGCCATAGAAGGGATTACCCATTCGATATGCACCCTGGAGTTTGAAGATCATCGCCCACTGTACGACTGGTTTCTAGATGTTCTAGAAACTGAATCTCATCCGCAACAGATAGAATTTGCACGTCTGCAAATGGAATACACCCTAACCAGTAAGCGTAAACTGAATCAACTGGTAAAAGAAAACATCGTCGATGCATGGGATGATCCTCGCATGCCGACTATATCAGGAATGCGCAGAAGGGGTTATACACCAGAATCACTGCGCAACTTCAGTGAAGTTATCGGCG
>JBNKPX010000028.1:0-36234 GCA_050295575.1 Gammaproteobacteria bacterium
AGTTTTGTTATGCCAGCATTCGGTAAAATAGATACATCCAGCGCTATCCGGGCGATGAATTCAATCAATGAATATATTTTGCATTCCTGGTTTATGCCGCTATTCATCGGCTCCACGATTATTGCTCTTTTACTTATTATCTTCAGCCTGATGAACTGGACAGGTTCAACCAATGTCCCGATGTTAATGGCGGGTATCATCTACCTGGTCGGGATGTTTCTGTGTACAGCGGTTTTTAACGTGCCTCTTAACAATGAGCTTGCGCAAATAACGCCAGACAGTCCTAATGCATATCAGATCTGGAATGAGTATTTGAAAAACTGGACTAAATGGAATCACCTCAGGACCCTGAGTTCATTACTGTCCAGCATTATTTTTATCTGGTTAATATCACTCCGTTAAAAAAACCTGTTATGAGCGATAAAACATGAGTACAGCACCGGCTAAAGCGGGTAGGGTATCTTTTTGGGATACCCGCTTTTTGAAGTTTTTTTCAATCTACATTTCCGGGTTATGGGTTAGTACCTGCCCGGAATATTTGTTTCACACGCCTTTGCTTTCCTTGCTTCGTAGTTTCTTTCTAACCGGCGTGCGAGTAACTTTCTTTTACGCGAAAAGAAAGTCACCACAAAACTGACAGGAACAATTTTGATCAACTCTGCTTCTGTGATTCGATTGGTCTTTGGTGAATTCAGACGGTAAAGATTGATTTTTAGCGCCGCAAATCATCAATATATAACTGGTACAGTTTGGGTTCCATAATAGAATTAATCAATGTGTCAATTTTCGCAATATCCTTATCGAAAATTCTTGCCGCTCGCATGCCACCCGAAGTTAACGCCTGTGTTTCAACCTCGAATTGTATGTCCTCTGGAAATACGCCGTTACTTTTTGCCATATTAAAACCCCAAATTCCAAAAGAGGGTAAAGCAGTGTGGTAGCTAAGTGTATTATCAAACACCGAGTCGAGGGTTTGCTCTATACACCAAAAAACTCGGCGCGTGAAAAATGGCGAGGAGCTTTGAGTAACCAAAATCCCCTCAGGGCTCATACGACGTTTTATCATGGTGTAAAACTCGCGCGAATATAATTTGTTAATAGCCTCGTTGTGAGGGTCTGGCATATCAATAATGACTCGGTCATAGGCCATGCCTGGCTGGTTGATAAAGCTAAAGGCATCCTGGCTATATGCGGTGAGTTTTTCTGAATCGAGGCTACCCTTGTTTAGCCTGCGCAGAATGGGTAGCTCGTTGGAAATTCGTAACATTTCTGGGTCTATATCTACCAGATGAATGTTTTCAACATCGTTGTACTTCAGTACCTCCCGCGCAGCTAGCCCATCGCCACCACCTAAAATAAGCACATTTTTGCGTGGCCCTGGGATGGACATAACCGGGTGTACCAGATACTCGTGATATCGGTATTCATCCCGGGAAGAAAACTGAATATGTCCATCAATATATAAACGCTTGTCGCGGGTTGTTGTGGAGCGCGTAACGACCAGTTTTTGATAGGGCGTTTGTTTTGAGTAAATAACCTGATCGAAATATAAATGTTTTTCTGCATAACTCGTCAGAAGAGTGCCGTAAATAATACAACCCGTTAGCAACACCAGTATGCCTATGCAGGCCATTAGCATGGACTGGTAATTCTTCAGTTGGCGGCGAAATACCATTATGTTTACAGATGCGATCAAAATATTAATTAAGCCGATTGCAAAAGACGACTGCACTAATCCTAGTGTAGGTAAAAGCAGCAATGGGAACGATACAGAGCCGATCAGCGCGCCAACATAATCCAGGGACATTACATTGGCGATCGATTCTTTAAGGCTATTTTTTTGTGCGAGAAGTGAGGTAAGAATAGGTATTTCCATTCCTACCAATGCACCGATGATTAAAATCAAGCTGTACATTACCAGCTCGTAGAGTGATCGAGCCATGGGAAATGCAATAAAAAGCAGAATGCTACACAAGCCACCTATAAGTGCTATGGCGATTTCTACAAATATAAAATTCCGAACAAATTGGTCGTCAAAATATTTGGAAATCATAGAGCCCACACCCATGGCAAACATAAAAAAGCCAATGGTCAGGGAGAATTGATAAACACTGTTACCCAGTAAGTAACTTGATACAGTGCCAATAATTAATTCGTAAACTATGCCGCACAACGCGACTATTAAAATAGAAAAAAGTAGTACGCCAGTTTGCTTAGCGCTTATATCGGTGAGAGACGTTTTCATGGGTGCACACTTTTGGGCTTGCCAATTAAAAACGCTCCGGGAGGGTAGCCTTGCCGGAGCGTCAGGTATAACAATTTAAAAGAAATTATTTGCCCGAGGTGTGGCTACCTGAGCCTGCGCGTGCACGTGCGCTTGCGGCAGCTTTTGCAGTCATAGGTCGCTTGCTAGCAAGTTGTGACTTATTCACACCTGCAGCGGTTTGACGGCTTAGCATGCTGCCAATTAGGTAACCCGTTAGCAGGGATGTACCGCTAAAGCTGTGGTCGTTAACCGCGCCGCTACGGCTAGTGGCTATAACTCGTGAATTTTCACCGTCTACTTCAATCAAAAACAAGGCATCTTCGCCTTGATCCATTTCCTTGTTGCTATTCAGATCTTCATAGGCCAGCAATGAAGCATCGGTTTTAGGGGCAACACCAATAGGTTTAGTGTGAAGTACTGGTTGAGCGGTATTGTAGTTCTCTGCAAGCTTTTCGGAAAAAGCGATAAATGTCTCATCTGGATTTAGCTGTTGGCCGTCTCCTACTTTTTCTTCAAATGCGTAAATAGTATCAACAGTAACATCTAATACTGCGCTTAGATCAATACTGTCTTCCGCGTAACTTTCACCAGAGAGATTATTGAATGCAAAATAGCCAACTGCTGCTGCGATTAGCCCGTACTTCACCATGCTAAATGAATTCATTTTATGTAGTCCTTGTTAGAAATTTCAGATATTGCTAAGGTCATGGGAAAAGTGACTCTCATGAACCCCTTTTTCATAGTAGTCGCTTAATTGACCGACAAACTTGAAACCTGCCCCTTGCAATGGAGCGTGAATTAAAGGCAAATTAGATGGAAAAGTCAAAAATATTTTTTTTCCGCCGGCCTTTTTCACGGCGTTTAAGCCAACTAGAAGATCTTCTACCGTAAAATTGCGCTTACCAAATAGCTTTTTCTTCTTGCGAACCTCCCACAGGAATGTGTAGGCAGCTTTTGTTTCGGCAATTTTATGCAGGCCATTAAAGCGAATAATAGGCTTCTCTTCTTCAACCATGTGATTAGTTTCATCTTCGGCTGCATCAGATAAATTTAAGCCTAGAATCATTTGGTCTTCACCTTCGTCGTAGAAGTCCATGCTTTTAACTTCTTCTACAAAACCAAGGGATTGGTACATAGCCAAAGCTGGCGCATAGATTTTGCCTTCATCTGGGTCATCGTAGTCTGAAATTTTCACAAATATCTTACGTCCCTGAATTTGTTTAACCTTTTGTAGTAATTCCTGGGTCATAAACTTACCCAGACCTTTTCCGCGCTGATCGTTTGCCAGGTAAGTCCAGGAAAGCCAGCAGCTTCTATCGGTTGCGGCTATGTTGCGATAACCGGTCACACCAATCACTTTATCATCCAGTTCCAGTACAAAATGACCTTCGAAACCATTGTTATGGAAGTCAGCTTCGGCTGCTTCGGCATCGTCGTCATCGTAGAAGTCTATGATTTTCACAACCTTCGGTAGGTCGCTCATATACATCGGTCGTAATTCGGTTAATTCGTTTAGTGAAGGTTGCGCTTTTTCCATGGTTTTTTCTAAATAGATATTCAATATATTTGTTAATAATACTTTAGCTACTGTCGATTATTCGGGTCGTCCCAAATCGCTGCGGGGTCTTTATAAGTTTGATTCCAGCCATGATAAGGGTGATTGAGCAGTAATTCTTCGTCTTTTAATGCCCATACAAGCGCAGTACCGGCAAAAAAACCGCCTACGTGTGCCCAGAATGCAACGCCACCACCGGTTGCTCCAAGTGAAGATATTCCTCCAATCAATTGCAGTACTATCCAATAACCGAGCATGGCAACAGCGGGTATTCGGAAGGTAGTAAATATGACAAAAAGTATGACGAACATATGCACTTTTACCTTAGGGAAAAGCATGATGTAAGCCCCCATCACACCGCCAATCGCCCCTGATGCACCGACCATTGGAATCACTGATGAAGTATCCGATATAACCTGTGCTGCCGCTGCTGCGAGCCCACATAGTAAGTAAAAGAGGATAAAGCGCGTGGGGCCCATTGAATCTTCAACATTTCCGCCGAAAATCCACAAAAACCACATATTACCCAGGATATGCATCCAGCTGCCATGCATAAACATTGAACTAATTATACCTGCCCAACCCAGGCCGTTATCACCACAGACACCATTAGTGTTTGAGATAAATAAATCTGACGGAATCAATCCATAATGGCATACAGATGCATGAAGTTGGTCGCCAAAGCCCATGCCCTGTAAAGTAAACCAGGCGACAGCATTTAAGCCGATGATGGCATAGGTGGCAAAAGGTTTATTTATTTGTGGATTATCATCACGAATGGGGAACATACTTTTTTCTTTGTAGGAAAGGATTTAAATAACTGATTCTGATTGAGCTTATATGGAGCATAAACATCCAAATACCTCCGGTCAATTCGAATCAGCGATCAACACTATGCCTATCCTCGTGAATCAAAGTGTCGGACCCTCTGATTAAGAAATACCAGAGACAATTAGTGCTAACAGGTTCTAAGGAAACCGCTTTTGGTCGGTAACAATTCAAATCCAGTTCTCCACTTTTAATGTAGACACTCTGGTGAATTCTTCCATAATGCTGAAGTAGATATTTTCTCCCCCTACAGTTAGCAAGTTCATCAGTAATCATCCCGCACCCGCACAAAACTGGCGAAGCGCGGGATACCTTTAGTGCTTAAGCCAAAGTATTTATAGGTAATCAACGATCCGATTGCAGGTGGATTTTTTCTTTCTTCATCAGAAAAGCCAGTGCCTATTCGAAAGCGTTTTTTATCTACGGTTTCAACCAGTATCGAACCAAGCATGTCTTTGTACTTGCCGCTGCCTGAGATATGTTTGATGACTACAGCTTCTGCATCCAGGTGGGTTTTTAGTTTTAGTAAGTCGTCAGAGCGACCTTTATTATATCTGGATGAACCCCTATGTAGCATCAGCCCTTCGCCACCCTGTCGTACAATATCATCCAGCTTTTTCATCAATGCTTCGTGATCGGATATCTTATATTGTTGAATCAGTTGAATATGCGCGGCATTAATAGAACCGATTATCTGTTCAAGCTGTTTTAGCCGCTGATCAAATGTATCAGTGCTGCCGGGCAAATCAAAAATCATATACTTGATATCACGCCAGTCAGCATCATTGGGTGATTGTCTTCTGACCAGACCGGAAAGCTGAGAAAACTTTTCTCTAGCTAACCAAAGCTCACCATCCAGCGCGATGTTGGGTAGTACTGCGGTAAACCAGGCGGGTGCAGGGTAGATATTGCCCTGACGTGAAATAAGATGCTTGCCATCCCAGTATGCCCTGACGCCATCGAGTTTTTCGCTTACCCAGTAATCCTGCAGATCAATGCCGGGTTGATAAATATTGGCCAGTAATAACTCGGGTGGGGGATCGGCTGGATTAGCAGCCTGAGAGAATGAGGGGATTAAAAGGAATGGTAATAAAATGAAAATAAGTTTCATGTGATGGGGTCTCCCTGAAAATAAAGTCCATGTTGAGTCTGCTGGCAGAGATAATAGCATTTCCTGATTGCACCTGAAACTCAGCTAATTTAACTCACTTGAAAACACTTACCACAGATTAGGGCAGGAAGCCACAGCTAGGCTGTTATCGAGAACATGGAGGTCTCAGAGCGGAAAGTAAGTTGATTATTTCCCTGTTCTAACGGACCAACTTGTTTTGATACTCGAGAGACTTTGTCAATTATAAAGATAAACATTTTAAGCTCAGTGGCCTCTGTGGTAAATAATGTTCCAAATGTTGAAATTACGAATTTTGGATGAAATCAGTCTGATATATAGGTTGGTAAGTTTCTACTGCCGTAGCCTGGCCATCGCTTGATTGGGGTATTCAAATATTTAAGTTCTGGTGTGCTACCATTCTAAGTAGAATATCTTTACTTCTTACGTACTAATTATATCCAAGGCAGCCATTATGACTTCGACAGATATCGATATAGAACAATACAAAATCAGCAAAGAGCCTTTTTATGAGCCGCAGGAAGATGAAATCCCCCTGTATGAGGCAGCGTACGAGGGGCGACTTCCGGTGATGATCAAGGGGCCGACCGGATGTGGTAAATCTCGTTTTATCGAGCACATGGCCTGGAAGTTGGGTAAGCCGGTGATCACTGTGGCCTGCAATGAAGATATGACTGCTTCCGATCTGGTTGGGCGTTATCTGCTGGATGCAAATGGAACGCGCTGGCTGGATGGCCCATTGACCACTGCGGCACGCATCGGTGCCATCTGTTATCTGGATGAGATTGTCGAAGCGCGCCAGGATACCACGGTCGTTATTCACCCGCTAACCGATCATCGCAGAACCCTGCCACTTGATAAAAAAGGTGAGCTGATCGATGCGCACCCGGATTTTCAGCTAGTTATTTCGTATAACCCGGGCTATCAAAGCCTGATGAAAGACCTGAAGCAATCCACCAAACAGCGTTTTGTCGCGCTGGATTTTGACTATCCTGATGCAGGCGTTGAAACCTCTATCGTCGCCAAAGAGGCCGGCATAGACACTGCGGTTGCAGAGAAACTGGTGAAGGTTGCGCATACCGCGCGTAATCTGAAAGGACACGGGCTTGATGAAGGCATCTCAACCCGTTTACTGGTGTATGCGGCGAGTTTGATGAATAAAGGTGTCGAAGCCAAAGCTGCCTGTCGTATGGCTCTGGTGCGTCCCATAACCGATGATGCCGATATCCGTACTACCCTGTATCACTCAATAGACAGTATTTTCGGCTGATCAAGATTGCAAATGTACACTGATAACGTCCAGCGCTATCGCGATAAACTTAAATGCAGCTTCGGGCAGATCGATGATTGTTTCGAAGATTATCTATATGATGCATTGACCAGTTTATCGGAGAAGGGTGTTGAGCAATACCTGTCCGGTGCTTCCTTGATCTGTATGATCGGCCGTGGCTGGGAGCCGGTTTCCATCTATCTGGAAGAAATGCCACATATGGCAAAAAGGCTGGGAGAGCCAGTGCTGGAAATGGTCTCCAAAGCGGTATGGGATATGTCGCGCACCCCAAATGGCAAATCTATTCCTCCCTTTATGCAATGCCTGCCCGAGGCCTCACGCCGCCTGGGTTCGCTGGAGCAGATGCAGCGCTTTATAGATATTCTGTTTCAAATGATGGAAGACACTACGACCTCGGTACATGGGCATCATAAAACCCATTCCAGTCAGGGGCTGCCCGAGTTGTTAAAACAGATTCCCTATCTGCTCAATCAGCTGTCTCTTGCCGGGTTAAAGAACTGGATTGATTACGGTGCGCGCAATTACGTTAATCATCCCGAGCGGCAGATGAATTATTTCAGTTTACAATCAGCAGACAGCAAGGCTATGTTGCAACGTGAACGCCATGGCACGCTGTTTATGGATAATGAGCGCAATCTCGATATGTACCTGCGCGGGTTATGGGAAGATGAGTCTTACTTTGTCCCTTATTCTATAGACTTCGATGAGTCAAAAAAACCGCTGCCCTATTATGATCAACTGGGCATACGTATTCCCGATGTTTACGATGATTTAAACGGGGTCTCTGGAATTGATCGCTATCGCATAACCATCGCTCATATAGCCGCACATCGACGCTGGACTACACCGATTATTGCCGATAACTTCAGCCCATTTCAGCGCCTGGCTATCGAACATCTGGAAGATTGCCGGGTTGAGTATCTGATGCTTCAGGAGTATCCCGGACTACGCAAATATTTGCTGGCGTTACATCCAGAGCCGATAGAAGATGATTGTGATAGCGAAAAAGAATCCTGTGTGCGACATCGTCTGGCGATGTTGTCGAGAGCGATTCTGGATCCAAATCATGGCTATCAGAATGAATATGTTGTTGATTTTGTGAAGCGTTTTTATCAGGCCGTCGAAGTAGATGGCAGCTCTACCCAGGCCATGGCTGATCTGGCTATTTTATTTACCGCAAGAACCCGCCTGCAAAGCGATCAGCAGGCACGCATCCGTTTTGAAAATACCGTGGTCGATTACCGCGACGATAATCGCCATATGTGGATCTATATCGAACAGGGCGATGAAGAAGAATCGTTTGATGATGAAACGAAGCCCAAACCGGAACAGCTGGATAATGAAGGCCTGCCGCCCAGGCATTACGCGGAATGGGATTATGCAACACAAAGCTATAAGCCGGACTGGGTAAGTCTATATGAGTCCATCCATCCCTCAGGTAATGCGTCGGATATCGATGGCATTCTGGATAAGCACAAGGCGCTGGCCAGGTTGTTGAAGCAGATTCTGGAAACCCTGAAACCGCAGCAATATATGCGGGTGCGTTATCAGGAAGAGGGTAGTGAACTGGATCTGGATATCGCGATACGCTCGTTGATCGATTATAAATGCGGCGCACAACCTGACCCCCGTATCAATATGAGCCATGAGCACGCTGGGCGCGATATCGCAGTCATGTTGTTACTGGATCTGTCAGCCTCTTTAGCAGATATCCCGGAGGGTTGTGAACAAAGTATTCTGGAGTTAAGCCAGGAGGCTGTCTCTTTATTGGCCTGGACCATTGAGCAGTTGGGTGATAAATACGCGATTGCCGGATTCCATTCCGACACGCGTCACAATGTGCGTTATTACCACTTAAAAGGCTATAGTGAACAGTTTGGTGATACGGTCAAGGGTCGACTAGCAGCTATGGATGCCGGATTTTCTACCCGTATTGGTGCCGCCATGAGGCATGCCGCACATTATCTGGAGGCGCAGAAAGCAGATAAAAAGCTGATGCTGATCCTGACCGATGGAGAGCCTTCAGATATTGATGTAGAGGATGAGCAATATCTGATCTCGGATACCAAAAAAGCGGTTGATGAATTATCCTCTAGAGGCATTAATAGCTATTGTATCTCACTGGATAAAAAGGCTGATGATTACATCCGTGATATCTTCGGTAACCAGTTTGCTGTTATCGATCATGTTGATCGTCTGCCAGAACAATTACCTCGCTTATTTATGAGCCTGACGCGCTAAAAAAGTATGAAGAATTTCCTTACTGTACAAATCACTTTTTCCTATCAGGGGGTTACGTATAAACCTTCAAGTCGCATAGATCTGGATAGATTTTTGCAAAAAGGCGAAGCAATTCCAGAGTTTTATCAAATAGTGGCTAGAGAGAATGATATTGACCCCTATTCCTATCAGTATGAAGTGATGCAGGTGGGGCAATGTCAGTATCTTGAGGCTACAGGTCTGGCAGCGGAATTCTGTAGTGAAGGTCATTTTGATATTGCCGCTTTTGAGGCGCGTTGGAAACAGCAGTATATTGAACAAAAGCTCGCCGAAATCGCACTAAAGCAAATGAATATCACCGATCTTGATGAGAATAAACCTCTCAGGCAGGCGCTGCTTCAGGCTTATCAGCTAGGTACTGCTGAGGGCTGATTCCGCTATCCTGGCAGACTTGCCCTTAGCTTCCATCGATTCAAGTTTGATCGATTTACACAAAAAAACCTCAAAAATACCCACTAAATTAGTCGAGTATTACGTTTTTCAGACTGGATTTGTTACTTTATTTCCCATAAATATACCATTCGTCGGATTGGGACAAATTTCCCATATTTATTTTATGGGGATTAAGGTAGATTTTACAAAATTTTCACGTTCGGAATTTTTACGTTGAAATAAAAAAACCGATTATCTAGAAATTCTGCCGGGCGAAAGCAATAAAAATTAAGGCCAGGCGAGGTGATTGGAAATAATAAATCCAGGGACTGCGCTTAGTATGGATTCTAAGTCCTTAAAATTAAAACTATAACTTAAGGGTATAGGTTATGAGCATAAAAAAATATAAAAGTTCTTTACTACTAAATAACCTGTTAATGGTTATTGTTAGTGTCGTTGTAAGTGCCTGTTCTGATGGCACTGCCGCTACTTCTGAAAATCAGGCGGCTGACAGAGATTCACACTCGAGTGGGAAAACGTCATTTACTATCCAGCAAGCGGTCTGGGAATCCAGGCGATCAAGGATTAAGGTATCGGGTCAGGGTGAAAGACACCAGACAGTGACTGTTTCAAATGCCGCAACCAATGAAGTTCTAGGGGCGGTTGATGTCTCTAAATCGAGCTGGTCATTCAGTGATCGCAACCCTCAAAATGTCCCCTGCCGGGTTATGGCGGTTCAGAATAACGGAAAGTCAGCAGAGATGGATGTTGAGAATGCACCAGCCGATTGTGATAATGGTGGTGACTCTGATGGACATCACTCTGATGACGGGCATCACTCTGATGATGGTGATCACTCTGACGGGCATCACTCTGATGATGGAGATCACTCTGATGACGGAGATCACTCTGATGGCGGTGATACAGGTGGTGACACTGGCGGTGATACAGGCGGTAACACTGGTGGTGATACAGGCGGTAACACAGGCGGAATATCGGGAAATTTTACGGTTTTAGCTGCGAATGACCTTGGTATCCATTGTGCCGATCAGGATTACCGTATGTTCAGCATCCTGCCCCCTTACAATGTTTTAAACGCTCAAGTGTTACAGAAAGGGGCAGTACCCAGGTTAATGTCACCAGCTGATGGTATTCGTGTGACTTATAAGGCTGTTGAATCGAACTATTTCTCTGATTTAACGGATCGTAACAGTCTGCCAACACTGACCGACTCAATTACCAGTACAGGGGATAATCTTCCAGGAATATTCAAGAATAATTTCTGGGAAACAGCAACGCCTTCTGCTACTGGTATCGATAAAGTCGGTTTTAAAGCCTACGAAAATCTGTTTCCAGAGGGTGTGTTAGCGAGTTTTCCTTCCACGCCAGATCTGGGCTTACCTGCCCCTAATCTGGTCAAGTTGTATCCTCTCAATCCTGCGGATAGTTTGTTAACCGCTGAGCAGTCTGCTATGCCAGGCATCAGCAATGAGCCTCAGGAATTTCATGGATATGTTGAAACACTTCCATTTTTTGTCAATCTTCCAATTGGCATGCGGGTTGAAAATTTTAATCGCTACACAGCTGAAGGTATTCCTATCTCGCCAATAGATGATAGTGGGTTTATGAACCCTTATCCGGTATTGAGAATTGAGGCCAGGGATGCAGCAGACAATGTCCTCGCTTCAGTCGACACCGTAACACCTGTGGCTGCAGAAGCGGATTGTGCAATTTGTCATGCGACGCAGGAAGTCTGTGATTTAGATAGCTCCAATACATTGGTTTGTAATGATGTTGCTAACTTGAAATATGACGGGGTTAATTTCATCGAGACAACATTGGAGGCCCAGGCTGCGCTCGGTGCAACACCTGAGCAAAAGGTGATTAATAGTGCCAAATTGAATATCCTGCGACTGCATGATTCAAAGCATCAGTCTGCTTATGCTGATCCTGGCAAGCCTCTGGCAGGTGATAACGCAGATGGTTCCTTTACCAATGCCGATGGATCTATCTCAACACCTGATGTGGTGTGTGCCAATTGTCATTATTCCCCGGCTCTTGATCTTGCTCAGCTAGGACCAATGGATATCAATGGTAAGGAGCAGACTAAACACATCAGTATGTCGCGGGCAATGCATGGCGTTCATGGCAGTCTGCCGCAGAAAGATCCGGATAATTATGGACATCTGTTCCCCATCATGCCTCCAGCTGGTCCTGGTCGTGCCCCACAGGATGCCAAACAGGTGCTACGTGAAACTTGTTATAACTGTCATCCCGGCAAGAGAGTGGAGTGCCTGCGTGGTGCAATGGGTGGTTCGGGTACTGTCTGCCAGGATTGTCATGGTCAGCTAACTCAGGTTGGTGATGATTTCTCCGAGAATTTTCCAAATATCAATTTTCCTGCTGACGGAAGTGCTGATTTAAGCAAGCGCGTTCCATGGGCATCTGAACCATCCTGTGATAGCTGTCATATTGGTGATGCTCTACAGGTTGCTCAAATGGATCTATCGGATAAAGCGGTGAATGCAAACGATGCTCAGGGTAACCGAGATGAGTTGCGCTTATTGATGGCATACAATCTTTCTGACCATGCTTCTAATGGTGGGCCAGATAATTTGCCACTGCTAAAACATCCTGATTCACGCTTTGCTACAACAGAGTCTCTATATCGCTTAAGTGGCGCTGATGATGGTACCAACAAAGGTCATGGTGGTCTCAGTTGTGAAGGCTGTCATGGTAGTACCCATGCAATCTGGCCAAATGCTAACCCTTATGCCAATGATAATAAGGCTGCGAATGGTATACAGGGCCATGTGGGCACCATCATAGAATGTGCTAGCTGTCATGAAGGTGATCTGGGTAATACCCTGGATGGTCCGCATGGTATGCATCCTGTCGGAGATACACGATTCTCTGATGGTGGACATGAAAACCTGGCTGAAGGCAACAAAGATGCCTGTCGAGCCTGTCATGGTCAAAATGGTGAAGGTACTGTGCTTGCGCGAGTTGCAACTGATCGTGTGTTAAGCAACGAAGGTCGAACAGTGAGCCTGCAAAAAGGTGATGTAGTGACCTGTTCCTTATGCCATAGCAATAAGTTGTAATAGCGTTTATATCTTCAAGGGAAGAGTAAGGCCAATTCGGAAGGTCGTTATAATATGAAGGTCGACAAATGACCTGTCGTGAGACAGGTCATTTGTTTTTTTAAGGCCAGAAAAAGTGTGTAAATGAGTGAGCTATAGACCAAGCAGGGACAGGTCCAATGCCGAGTCTTTCATCGGTGGACACCAGAAATAGCTACCACTGACAGGATGTGTAAAACTGAACAGGCCATCCTGAATACCGTCCTCATTGCCGCTCATTCTGTTCAGGATCATTTCAAAAGCATCAAATGAATATCCAAATGCAACAAATACCAGCCCACCCTCGGTATCTGAAGTCCAGGGCATGGAATGGCGTAGCATAAAGGCCTCCGGCTGGAAGCTTTCCTGGGCCGCCCGTTTTACGTGTGCAGACTCGGGAGCCTCATCAAATTCTTCGTTATCTTTGATATGGCGCCCTATACAGTCATCCTGTTGCTCGCTGCTCATTGCATCTAGCGTATCAAAGTCATGCAGCCACTGTTGTACAGCAACAAAACTGGAGCCATCCAGGCCGGGGCCCTTACCCTTGATGATAGCGGCATTAATAGCATCCTCGCCCTGAGGGTTTTCGGTGCCATCTTCATAACCGCTCAGATCGCGACCTTCGTCGAAGGTAAAGCTATCGATACAGTCCGACAGGGTAAATGCAGGCATCAGCAGGGATTCGATCAGGCGGCTTTGATGAAACAGCTCTCCACGATCATTGCCTCGCAGCCAGCACCATAATGCAGCTGGTGTAGCTGGAATATCCAGTCCTGCAGCGCTGATAGCCGGGAAGCTACGTAATCCATCCACTGATTGTCCCAGTGCCATGACCAGAGACTGCCCTAAACCAATCACCAGATGTTCACCGTCGACCAGGTCTTTAAGCTCCTGTAAGCAGTTTTGGAGTGCATCACTGGTATGCATGTTGAAAGTTAAAAATCTTGCCATCACTGGGTTAGTGGCCAGGATGCCTGCCTGTGCTTGAGTCATGTGCGTCTCCGAGAAAGTTATATTTACTTCTTATTTAATAGTTATCACTGTACATGTCCAGACTGTAAATCATATGCAGCAGAAGTTCGTCCAGATAATGAAACACTATTGCGGCATTAATACAAACTAGTCGCAACGAAACAGTTATATGGTTAGAATGTACGGCTATATTTAAATTGGCAGGTCGGATTTTTTATGACACTGCTGCCTGAACATATAACATTTGAGGAATATTTATGTCTACTAAGCACCCCATTATTGTGGTGACGGGCTCTTCTGGTGCCGGTACCTCCACAGTAAAAAAATCTCTGGAAGCTGTTTTTGAGCGTGAAGGTATCACGCCCTGTGTAATTGAGGGTGACAGCTTCCATCGCTATGATCGTGCAGAAATGAAAGTACATATGGAAAAGGCGATCAAAGAAGGGCGTGATTTCAGTCATTTTGGGGCAGAAGCTAATGAGTTTGACACCCTGGCCGAGCTATTTAAATCCTACTCAGAAACAGGAACGGGTAAGAAGCGTTATTATCTACACTCAGAACCCGAAGCCGCTGAGCATAATGCGCGCCTGGGCGTAGATAAGAAGCCCGGTGAATTCACACCCTGGGAAGACATTGAACCGGGTACCGACCTGATGTTCTACGAAGGACTACATGGCTGCGTTAAAAATGATCAAGTAGACATGACCAAGCATGTTGACCTTAAGGTAGGTGTGGTGCCTATTGTGAACCTGGAGTGGATTCAGAAGATTCACCGTGACAATGCTGAGCGTGGATACAGTGCTGACGTCATTGTCGATACTATCCTGCGTCGTATGCCTGATTACATCAAATACCTGACACCTCAATTCTCTGAAACAGATATCAACTTCCAGCGTGTATCTACGGTAGATACCTCGAATCCTTTTATCGCGCGCGATATTCCGACGCCAGATGAAAGCTTTGTGGTTATTCGCTTCAAGGATCCTAAGAAATTCAATACTGATTTTCCTTACCTGTTAAGCATGATCCATGACTCATTTATGTCACGTCGCAATACCATCGTGGTACCGGGCGGAAAGATGGGCTTGGCGATGGAGATTATCCTGACGCCTATCATCCATAATATGCTGGAACAGCGTAAGTAAGTTTTGATACTCAAGCCCACTGACCGGTTGTCTGGTCAGTGGGCTTTTTTGTGCCTGCAACAATCTTCCCTGGTTCTTTAAAGGCATATATCATTTCCAATACTGGTAGGCTGCTCACCCCACAGGAATGATCCCTGTAGTGTGTAACCTCCAAGATATAAGCTGCGACTGATCGCCATTTGGTCCAGGTCTATTTCGTAGAAAGTGCCGTCCTGACTGGCTATTCCATAGTAAAAATTTTCATTGGGACTGACGCTGGCGGTATGACCCTGAGAATTTCGTCCTGCCGGTGGTATGCTGGCCACGGTGATATTCTGAATATTAGAGTGAGTGTTGGTATCGATTACGCTGATAAAGGTATCGTTGTGATTGGTAACAATGGCAATATTTCTATCAGGCACAAATACTGTATGTCCGGCGCCCTGTCCAACACTGGCAATGGCCACTACAGTCATCGCATTACGGTTAATCACAAACAGGTGCCCTTCGGTTGATCCCATGTAGATATGGATACCATCGGGGTGAAAGTCGGCGTGATGCCCTCCCATTTTCGCCGCATCAACACCTGCCAATGTCAGTGATACCTGGCCAGTCTGAATCAAATTATTACCCCTTATTTCAAAGCGAACCAGTCCCGGAGGGATACTCAGAAACGGGCTGCCTTCCAATACGGCATAGTAATCCGAGCCAGCCTTCAGGATATGGTGCATAGCGGTGGGTAAAGCCAGGATATCCAGCAGATGCCCATTGGTTGAATAATATTGCAGGAATCGGGTAGTGCGGTCGAGCTGGAGAAAGCTGTGCTTACTCACCCAGAAAGGATGACCGGTAGCATTGCTGCCCCCAAAATCAATAGGTGGATTGTAAATTTCGCTGCCTACAAGGCGCTTAATCTGTGATTGTTTAACCTTCACCAGTGTGGTTTGAGGTTTATCCTTACCGGAAATTAGAGCGTTACGATTATCAGGGTTATAACTGGAGGAGCGTGGTTTATGGTTCAATGCCAGACGGGATTCTTCCTGGAAGGTACAGACATTTATAACTCCTACCGAGGCAGCGTTACGCGTGATAGCATAAATCTTATTGGGGCCAGCAAGATCAACGGGGTAAGGCTGGTCTGCTGTATCAACACTGGCTAGCAGGCTCATGCTTTGGATGTCGATTTTATACACCTTATCGTTATCATTATCGCTGTAGAAAACGATACCGGGTTCAGTGGCTGCCATGGCAGAAAAGCTGGATAGGATTAGGGTTGCAGTTAATAACTGCATGGGACGCTTTATCATGACTATTTCCTGTGATTTATTGTATTAGAGTGATACAACGCATACAGATTGTTGGAGAAACAATACGGAAAGTATAAAACGGAGTTGTTATCGGCCTTGTCGGTCATTATGAACTTGACCAACTCAACATTTATAGCAGTTTGCTGAGTATATGGAGTGAATGAATATTACTGAGGAAGTCCTGGATTATACTATTCACAAAGGCAATCTATTGTTTTTAATGCAAATTTACCGCTGATCGAGTTTTATTATATATGTATCACCAGCTTATAGATTCTCATTGCCACCTGGATGATGATCGCTTTGATGAAGATCGTGTAGCGATGATGCAGCGTGCGCAGGCCTGTGGCATTTCCAGAATTATAATACCTGCTACCACCGCTAAGCGCTGGCCCAAGGTCAGGCAGGTAGCTGATGAGTTCACCGGAGTATCGGCCAGTTATGGGCTACACCCGATGTTTATGTCGGAGCACCAGCCGGAAGATATTGCGCTACTGGATAAATGGTTACAACAGCATGAGGCGGTAGCTGTGGGCGAATGCGGTCTGGATTTTTTCATTCCCGATCAGGATCAGCATGCGCAGATAAAACTGTTTCGTGATCAGCTGACAGTGGCCTGTAATCATGACTTACCGGTGATTATCCATGCGCGTAAAGCACTTGATCTGGTGATAAGGGAGATTCGAAATTGTAGTATCGAATCAGGCGTAATACACAGCTTTAGTGGCAGTCTGCAACAGGCGCAGCAACTGGTTGAGCTTGGATTTAAGCTGGGTATAGCGGCGATTGTAGGATATGAGCGAGCAAATAAGTTAAGGCAGGTTGTGCGTGAGATCGATATCAATGCGTTATTGATCGAAACCGATGCCCCTGATCAGAGTGGTCCACAACATCGCGGTGATAGAAATGAACCCGCATTTATCGTCGATCACCTGTTAACTGTCGCGAATTTACGCGAAATGGATGTGAATGACTGCGCCAGGCAGTTATCACAAAACTGTAGGCAGCTATTCAAACTGCATGATTGAACGAAAATCTCAACAACAAAACATCACCTCAGGATCAGTAAATATGACAAACAGGCAATTCCATTTAAGATTAAACGCAAGCTATCAGGGTAGTGACAATACTGTGGATGAGCTAACTGTCGAAGTATTGAATAAAGGTGAGTGGGAAGTGCTGGATCTGAATATCAGGTCAGGAGGCTTTTTACTCTTTATTAACGGTCTATTCTCCTGTCAGCATCTGTATATGCGAACCAACTCTGCCGAATGTAATCTGCAGCTTAACTCTTCTAGCGGTGAGCTTTTTGTGGAAACAGACGAGAACTGGGAGATCACCCAGGCACAGGTTTCGTTTGTTGCAAGGTTAACATCAGGCAAAGCAAGCGATGATGATTTAGAGTACATCATCGAGCGTATGCATCATTGTCCAGTTTCAACAAATTTACCTGAGTCGGTGTTACTTCAGGTATCGGTCACTTATGAATAGCAGGCTGGCTATAAGCTGATTTTGGGCCTGTTTTTTAATGCAAAAACTAGTTGGGAGGCCCAGACCGTATTTGCTTCCTCCGTTTGTATATGGTTATATGAATAAGCATGTACATAACTAAAGAGGAATACATGCTAAAAATAATAAAGTCTGGCGCACTCCTCGCGCTATCCCTTCTTTCAATACCCTCCTACGCATCCAGTTGTGGATCAATCCAGATTGCTGAAATGAACTGGGCTTCTGCCGAGTTAATGGCCAATGTCGATAAGATTATTCTGGATGATGGATATGGTTGCGACGTTAGCCTGATACCGGGGGCTACTCAAACCACATTTGCATCCATGAATGAAAAAGGTCAGCCGGATGTCGCTCCTGAAATGTGGACTAATGCAGTCGCTGTTCCATTGAAAAAGGCAATGGGCGAAGGTCGTCTATATTCGCTCAACAAGGGCCCGATTACCGACCTTGGCGAAGGCTGGTGGATTACGCCCAAAACCGCTAAAGATCATCCTGAGTTGAAAACTGTTCTGGATATTCTTAAACACCCTGAAATTTTTCCTGATAAGGAAGAGCCTGGTAAAGGCGCCTTTGTCGGCTGTCCTGCCGGTTGGGGCTGTCAGCTGATAAATGCCAACCTGTTTCGTGCCTTTGACATGAAAAACAAAGGCTGGAAGCTGGTTGACCCGGGCTCGGCCGCTGGTCTTGATGGCTCCATGTCAAAAGCTGTGGAGCGTGGCGAGTACTGGTTTGGTTATTACTGGTCACCCACCGCATTGATTGGTAAATATAAAATGGTCAAGGTTCCTTTTGGGGTTCCTTTTGTGGGTCGGGATCATTGGGATAACTGTTTGGTTAAAGCAGAGCAGGATTGTGCCAAACCCCAACCGAGTGCCTGGATTCAATCAGAAGTACAAACTATCGTTACCGACAAACATAAAAAAACGGCAGGTAAGGCTGTAACAGATTATTACAGTAAACGGGTTTTTCCTGGTGAAATCATGAATGAGATGCTGGTTTATATGGGGGATAATCAGGCATCAGGTGAAGATGCTGCGATCGAGTTCCTGCTCAAGCATGAGGATGTGTGGACAAAATGGGTACCCGAAGACGTCGCCAGAAAAGTCACTAAATCATTGAATTGATTGTTATCAGGCCCGGTTAATTCAGAGCCCATCTTATTAATGATGGGCTTTATTTAACCTGAATCCGTAAAAAATAAAAATGATCGGGAGGTCAGATGGAAATTTTTGAGGACTTTCCTTCCCTGGGGCGTGCAGACCTCAGGGATTTGAAAAAAACAATTGATGCCGGGTTTCGTGAATTCACCCGCGCATATGGTGAGGATATTGAAAATTTTTTTGATCCTCTGTTGCAATTTATGGTGTGGTTTGAAAAGTTGCTTCAGGCGACACCCTGGCCGGTGATTCTACTGGTCATTGCTGCGGTTGCATGGTTTGGATCACGCAGTATCAAGATCACTGCAGGTAGCGTACTGTCTTTTGTTGTCATTGGTTATTTCGGCATGTGGGAAGATCTGATGTCGACGCTAGCGATTATTTCGGTGGCAACCTCCCTGTGCGTGATACTGGGTATCCCTCTGGGCATCCTGATGGCGAAATCTGACCGTACGCAGATGCTTATTACCCCAGTACTGGATGTAATGCAGACCATCCCTGCTTTTGTGTATCTGATTCCGGTGGTGATGCTGCTCGGTATCGGTAAGGTGCCGGGCCTGATTGCCGTCAGTATCTATGCGATTCCTCCCATTGTGCGTCTGACCAATCTGGGGATTCGGCTGGTAGATAAGGAAGCACTGGAAGCGGCTGATGCCTTCGGGGCCAGTTATTTTCAGAAATTGTTCGGCGTACAGATACCGCTTGCGCTACCCAATATCTTTGCGGGAGTAAATCAGACCATTATGATGGCATTGTCGATGGTTGTTATTGCATCAATGATCGGTGTTGCCGGTCTGGGTGTACCCGTTCTACGTGCGATCTCTAATCAGTATCTTGCACTGGGGCTGATGAATGGGTTGGCAATAGTTGCACTGGCAATTATCTTCGACCGGGTTTCTCAGCAGTATGGAATAAGAATTCAGAAACACCGAACAGGGCAGGGCAATGACTGATATTAAAATCAAGATCGAAAATCTGACCAAGATATTTGGCCCGAAACCAGCTGCGGTACTGAAGCATGTCAATGCCGGTTTAGATAAGGATCAGCTATTAAGCGAACATGGCCATGTCCTTGGCTTACACGATATAAATTTGTCGCTCGAAAACAAGAATATCGAAGTAATCATGGGCTTGTCTGGTTCAGGAAAATCTACCCTGATTCGTCACATCAACCGACTTATCGAGCCCACTGCCGGATCGATTCTGGTGGATGGTGAAGACGTATTGAAAATGAATGAAAAAGAGTTACGTCATTTTCGGCAATCTAAAACCGCCATGGTATTCCAGAAGTTTGCACTGATGCCGCACCACACTATTATCGAAAATGCCGGCTTTGGTTTAAAGATACAGGGCAAGGAAAAAAGCGATATTCAGCAGCAGGCGCAGAAGTGGCTGGACAGAGTAGGTTTATCTGGATATGAAAACCATTACCCGGCTCAGCTTTCGGGCGGTATGCAGCAGCGCGTTGGCCTGGCTCGAGCGCTGGCCTGTGATGCCGATATTCTGATGATGGATGAGGCATTCAGCGCACTTGATCCGCTGATTCGTTCCGACATGCAGGACTTGCTGCTGGAGCTACAGGAGGAGCTGCACAAAACCATCGTCTTTATTACCCATGACCTTGATGAAGCGTTAAAGATTGGCGATAAAATTTCGATTCTTAATCAGGGCTTGCTGGTGCAGCATGGCACCCCTCAGGAAATTTTGCTTAATCCAGCAGATGAGTATGTCGAGCGTTTTGTGGCTGATGTGAATCGTACTCGAGTGTTGCTGGCAAAATCCATTATGGTGGATGAAAAGCCAGATCATGATCATTCGCAGTCGGTCACGGTGCGGGAAACTGAAACCGTGGATACCGTATTGCATGCACTATTATCTGAGGATGGTACCTACGTAGTTGTAGAGGATCGTAAGGGGCAAAAAGTCGGGTATATTGATAAGGAAATGCTGGCTGAGACCTTAAAGCAAAACGAACAGAATGGGCAGGCTATTGAAGCAGCCTGAGATGGCTTACTCCAGGTAGGGCTTAACCAGATTGGCCATCATCTGGATATGATCTTCTCGATCATTCAGGCAGGGGATGTAATAGTATTGCTCCCCGCCGTTTTCCTCAAATATCTCCTTATTTTCCATCTGGATCTCTTCCAGTGTCTCCAGGCAGTCTACCGAGAAGCCGGGACACACCACATCGATCTCCCTGAGTCCTTTCTGTGCCATAGCGGCGAGTACTTCCGAGGTATAAGGCTGCAGCCAGGTCTGTTTGCCAAAGCGAGATTGAAAGCTCATCGCCCACTGGTCTGAGCCCAGTCCCATGATAGTGGCCAGCAGGTGTGCAGTCCCCATGCATTGATCGTAATAGGGGTCGCCGAGGTCAACATTGCGCTGTGGCAATCCATGGAATGACATCAACAGAAAGCGTTGTCGCTGTTGTTGCTGCCAGTGTTCCTGTATGGAGGTGGCTAGCGCATGGATATAGTCCGGATCACCATGGTATTGATTGATAAAACACAGCTCAGGCACATCGCGCCAGGTTTTCATAACATCAGCGATATGGTCAAAGGTGGTCGCTGTAGTGGTTGCTGAGTTTTGCGGGTAGAGCGGCAGGATAATCATTTTTTTGTATTGATCCTGCTGTAACTGATTTAACACAGAGGCAAAAGATGGTTCGCCATAACGCATCATTAATTCTACCTTGATCTCATCCCCCAGTTTCTGCTGCAGCGCCTGCTGCTGGCGGCGACTGATAGCCAGTAGCGGTGAGCCTTCATCGGTCCAGATGCGATTGTATGCTGCCTGTGACTTTTTCGATCTAAAAGGCAGGATGATCAGGTTGAGAATAAACCACCAGATGACCCCAGGAATCTCTACCACGCGTTTGTCAGACAGGAACTGTTTAAGAAAGCTACGCACAGAGGCAACGCTATTATCGGAGGGCGTGCCCAGATTGGTCAGGATTACAGCGGTTTTTTGCAGGCTCATATTGAGAGTGATTCTGGTTTTATTTTTAGAGGAAGGTTAAGTGTGTCAGATTGCTCTGACAAGTCAAATCCGTTAATGAATAGTGAAAAAAACCATTTTAAAAAATCAGGAGACTAATAAGTTTGTTCTATCTATGTATATAGAATAATAATCAAAAAACAGGTGTTTTTGCTATTGACAATAGAAAGATATGCACATTTTTATTCATGGCTTGAATAAGGAATATTATGCGTACGTATTTATTTCTATTAAAACATTGATGACTGTAAGTTATTGAATATAAAGGATAAATAAAATTGTTCGTAAATTGTACAATTTAACACAAGCGTAACATTGGCGCGGGCTGGACAATATTTTCAAAGCGTTTTCCACAGACTTATCCACAGGAAATGTGGATAAATGAATATTGTCAATTTTGACAATGGTTTAGCTCTCGGCGCGTAGAATTTACTTTAACTAGTGCTCGTAAGTGTTTTTAGATCAGAGGAGGAATAAGTCGTAGTGCCAGATACATCTTTGCTGCTGCAAGGGGGATGTTATGATGTCGTTTTTTAGCCGGTGAATTGATTTTTCTATGCCCCAACCGATGCAAGTCTGTTCTTTTGCAATGCTGTTACCGGTATACCATTATTTTGATTACCTGATCGATCCCTCCATTTCCTGTCAGCCCGGTCAGCGTTACCTTCTGCCTTTCGGTTCCTCTGAAAAAATGGGCATCCTTGTCAGCTGTAATGAGAACCATGATCCTGAGCGCAAGCTCAAACCCATTAAGCAGCAACTGGATACTGATCCGCTGCTATCGGCGCATTTGATGCAACTGGCTAAATGGATGGCAGATTATTACTGTCAGCCAGCGGGTGAGTTACTGTTTCAGTTTCTTCCGCGATATTTACGTAACAAGCAACCCCTGAAATCGGTCGCTGTTGAATACTGGTGTGCGCAAAATCCATCCGACGAAGACTTTCAAGGCCTGCAACGTAAGGCACCTAAGCAATGTCAGTTATTAGAAACGTTGATGGAAAGCGAATATGGTTTAAATGCCGCGCAACTGAATGAGCTGCATAGTGGGTGGCGTGCACAGATGAAAGGTCTACTGGATAAAGGGCTGGTGCGTAGTGAATTACGTGAGCCCCTGTTTGCGGTGGAAACGATTGAGGATGAAGCGCCCACACTTACCGATGAGCAACAGCAGGCAGTAAGCTCTATCACCCAGGGCCTGGGGTCGTTTCGGGTAGACCTGCTGCAGGGGGTGACCGGTAGTGGTAAAACTGAGGTCTATCTGGCGCTCATGCAGCAGGTGATCGCCGAGGGGCGGCAGGTGATTTATCTGGTGCCGGAGATTGGGCTTACCCCGCAATTGTTGCAGCGATTACAGAATCGATTAGGTAAGGCGGTAGTCACTTCGCATTCTGGGCAGGGCGAATACCCGCGCTATCAAAGCTGGGATCAGTTTCGACGCGGGGTTGCACAGGTGATGATTGGAACCCGTTCGGCGCTATTCAGTGAAGCGCCCAACCTGGGGCTGATTATTATAGATGAAGAACATGATAGCTCTTACCGACAGCAGGATGGGGTGCGCTATCACGCACGCGACGTAGCGATTAAACGAGCTCAAATGCTCAATATATCGGTGCTACTGGGTTCAGCTACGCCCTCGCTGGAAACCCTGTATAACCTGAACAAGCCGCATTTCTTTCATCATCAACTCAGGCAAAGGCCGGGTAGTGCAAAGCCGCCGCAGGTTCAACTGGTCGATTGCGGCAGTGTAAATCTGAATACGGGATGCAGCCCACAGCTACTGCAGGCCATGCGCCAGCATATACAGCAGCAGGGGCAGGTTCTGCTATTTTTAAATCGGCGTGGGTTCGCTCCAGTGGTTATGTGTCAGGAATGTGGCTGGCAGGCTGAGTGTCATCAATGCGACGCACGCATGACCCTGCATCAATCGCTTAACCGTATGGTTTGTCATCACTGTGGCTATGCAGAGCCAGTGGTACATAGTTGCCCTAAATGCGGCGAGAAAGAGATTCGTCACTACGGTGTAGGTACCGAACAATTACAGCAATTTATCCAGCAGCATTTCGATGACGTGCCCGTGATACGCATCGACCGTGATAGCGTAAGCAATGCCAGACAGATGGAAGGCATGTTGCAGCCGGTGCGTGATGGCGAGCCCTGTATTCTGGTGGGCACCCAGATGCTGGCCAAGGGGCATGATTATCCCAATATCACACTGGTGGGGATTCTGGAAAGTGACCAGGCCTTATACAGCAGTTTTTATCGGGCAACAGAGCGCCTGATCCAGACCGTGTTACAGGTTTCAGGGCGCGCGGGTCGGGCGGACAGAAGCGGGCAGGCGCTGCTGCAAACCGCATTCCCGCAGCACGAATTGATGCAAAAGCTGTGTCATCAGGATTATAGCGAACTGGTGCAGCCTATCATGCAGGAACGCCAATTGATCGGCTTCCCGCCGTATGTGCGGGTGATTACGCTTAGTGCTGATGCACTGGAGCTGAATCAGGCGATGAATCGCCTGCATCAAATCCATGCAGCCCTGATGGATCTGGATCAGATTTCGAGTATCAAGGTGGTAGGTCCTATTCCAGCGCTAATGACACGACGCATAGGGCGATACAGAGCTCAATTATCTTTGCTGGGCAGCGATATTCGACAGTTGCGCCGGATACTGAATAGTGTGTTGCCAGAGATCCTGCGGGTGAAAAATACCGAGCGCCTGAGGATGGTCGTCGAAGTTGACCCTCTGGATCTGTAAAAATAATCTCCTGATGTAGCGTTTTGCCTTTACCTATATGGATGTAGGTAAGGGGCGAGAGCAGGAGCGGAAGCTTTACCTGCATGGACGTAGGTAAGGAGCGTGAGCAGGAGCGGAAGCCTTGACCTGCGTTGGCACCTTTAAAAGGTGTTAACAGGCCCTAATACCATGTAGAATTCGCATTTTTTTAATTCCGGCAGAATTCCTTTGAAGCAGCAAGTCGAACAACTGATTACCTCATCCATTCAGCAACTGATCACCAATGGTGAACTGGCTCAGGATTTTCAGGCTAAAGTACTGGTTACTCCGAGTAAAGATAGCGCGCAGGGTGATTTCGCATCTAATGTGGCACTGGCAGCGGCAAAAATGGCAGGCATGGCACCACGCCAGTTTGCCGAAAAACTATTAAGCCAGATTCCAGATCAGGACTGGTTACAGAAGATAGAGATTGCAGGCCCTGGCTTTATCAACTTCTTTCTAAATGCCGATGTTAATCAATCTCTGGTCAATCAAATCCTGCAACAGAAGTCCGATTTCGGTCGCTGTGATTTTGGCAATAATCAACGCGTGCAGATTGAATATGTTTCTGCCAACCCTACCGGGCCGCTGCATGTGGGGCATGGTCGTGGTGCTGCTTACGGTGCTACGCTATCTAACCTGCTCAAGGCAGTCGGTTATGAAGTGAGCAATGAATACTATGTTAACGATGCCGGTCGCCAGATGGATATACTGGGCACCTCGGTATGGCTTCGTTATCTGGAGCTGGCGGGAGAGACCCTGACCTTTCCATCCAATGGCTATAAAGGCGACTATATCTGGGATATCGCCGCCACTTTGCATCGTGAAAATGGTGACGCCTACCGCAAGGCTAGCGCTGAGGTATTCGATAATGTAACCGCTGATGCACCGGAAGGTGACAAGGAGTTACATATCGATGACCTGATTGCCAATGCCAAGAAACTATTAGGTGCACAAGACTATCGAGTAGTATTCGATCTGGCGCTGAATACCCTGGTGGATGTGATCAGTGCCGATCTGAAGCTATTTGGGGTTGAGTTCGATGAATGGTTTTCCGAGCGTCAGCTCACCGATAAAGGCATCGTCGACAAGGCACTACAAACCCTGCAGGACAAAGGGCAGGTGTATGAAAAAGAAGGGGCTTTATGGTTTAAGTCCAGCGACTTTGGTGATGAAAAAGATCGCGTGGTAAAACGTGAGAATGGTATGACTACCTATTTTGCTTCCGATATTGCCTACCACATGAATAAGTTTGATCGTGGCTTCGATCTGCTGATTAATATCTGGGGTGCCGATCATCATGGCTATATCCCACGTGTAAAGGCTTCGTTACAGGCGATGGATTATCCCGCCGATAAACTGGAGGTGCTACTGGTACAGTTTGCTAACCTGTTCGAAGATGGAGAAAAGGTGGCAATGTCAACGCGTTCCGGTGAATTTGTCACCCTGCGTACACTACGCGAAGATGTGGGCAGTGATGCGGCACGTTTCTTTTACGTGATGCGTAAAGCTGATCAGCATATGGATTTTGATCTAACGCTGGCGCGCCAGCAATCTACCGACAATCCTGTATTTTATGTGCAGTACGCTCATGCGCGCGTCTGTAGTGTAGAGAAGCAATGCGAAGAGCATGGTATAACGCTGGACATCGAAAATGCAGCCCTGCAAAAACTGGATAACAGCCACGAACAGGCCATCCTGAAATTGCTGGCGCTGTATCCAGCACGACTGCTGAGTGCAGCGCAGCGTCGCGAGCCGCATATCGTGGTGAATTATCTA
This sequence comes from Gammaproteobacteria bacterium, assembly GCA_050295575.1. Lineage (GTDB taxonomy): Bacteria > Pseudomonadota > Gammaproteobacteria > JACNJF01. The sequence continues at coordinate 26,465 of JBNKPX010000028.1, forward strand.
CGCGAACTGGCTAACCTGTTCCACTCCTGGTACAACGCGCATAAATTTATCGTCGATGATGTCGATCTGATGAATGCACGTATTGCGCTAGCTTTTGCTACGCGCCAGGTACTTAAGAATGGTCTGCACATGATGGGTGTTAGCGCCCCAGAGAAGATGTAAGCCATGGCTGAAGCAAGTAAATCATCACCCTGGGTCTGGATTTCACTCGGATTAATCATTGGCCTGTTTGTCGCGTTCGTACTTTTTCTGGATCAGAAAATTGTAAAAACCACGCATCAGCCCGTGCCGGCGAATAGCGCTCAGGAAGACAGCAAAAAACCAATATTTGACTTTTATACGGTGTTGCCCAAGCGAGAGGTAGATATCCCTGAGCCTGATGTGACTGAAAGCAAGCCGAATAAGAAATCACCACAGCAGCAACATTCAGCTAAGGTCCAATATATTTTACAGGCCGGTTCATTTACCAGTGCCGAAGACGCCGAGCGACAAAAGGCACAGCTGGCTTTCGTCGGCCTGCAATCAGTGGTGAGCAAGGCTAACGTGAATGGTGTGGTTTATTTCCGGGTTGAGCTTGGCCCCTTTGTGGACGATGGTTCCTACTCCGAGATTAAGAATCTGTTGATTGAAAACGATATCGCATATATACCAAAAACTGTTCGCTAACTGTGCCTCGATTAAGCCGCGGTTGTGGCGGGTTGTATAGATTAAAAGAAATGGAGATCAGTAATGAAAGATAAAATCAGCATGGGTGTTGCAGTCAATATAGATACCAACGCATCAACAAAATCGAATACGCCCAAAGCTAGTCCGAATAGCCCTTTCTGTATTGCCATACTGGGCGATTTCAGTGGTCGTGAGAATCGTGCACAGCATGAGCCAGAGACGCTTTCCAGTCGACGCCTGATTGAGATAGATCGCGATAATTTTGAGCAGGTCATGGCGCGCTTCAATATTAGCCTTAATCTGGACTTCGCTGAGGGCGATGGCATTCAACTGGCTATAAAAGAACTGGATGATTTTCATCCTGATGAGCTGTATGAAAAGCTGGAAACCTTTAGCAAGCTGCGCAGCCTGCGTCGAAGATTAAAAAACAATAATAGCTTTGATGAAGCTGCGGTTGAGATACAGGGCTGGAGCCCGGTCAGTGAACCTCCTGCTGTTCAAGAAGTAAGCAGCCCTGGTGAGTCCGAGATTGCTGAGGCCATACAGGCCGACGCAGGAAATTTTCTGGATAGCATTCTTGAATCGCAACAACCATCCTCAGGCGCTTCCAGCTCCAGCAGTCAAATCGACCGATTGATTAAAAGTGTGGTAGCGCCTTATGTCGTGCCTGCTGCAGACCCTCGGCAGGATGAAATGATATCCAGTGTCGATCAGGCGACACAAAGCCATATGCGAGATATTTTGCATCATGCTGATTTTCAGGCACTGGAATCAGCCTGGCAATCGCTATACTTTCTGATTAAACGTCTGGAGACTGACTCCAGTCTGAAAATAAAAATACTGGATGTTAGCAAACAGGAGTTACAGGCCGATCTGGCGGTGGATGATTTGACATCTTCTGCGCTCTATAAACTGTTCTGTGATAGAGCTGAAGGGGATACTCCCTGCAGTGTGTTGCTGGGTAATTATAGTTTCAGTGATAGCATTGATGATGTGTTATCGCTTGCCAGTATAGGTAGTATGGCTCAACAGGCTGGCGCGCCTTTTATTGCGGCGGCTAATGAGACCCTGGCGGGTTGTGAGTCATTTGCTATTACGCCCGATTATGAAGACTGGAGCCATAGCGTCAGCGAAGGAGTGGCCAGCGCATGGCAGATGTTGCGCCAGTCTCCTATAGCCGCTTATATAGGCCTTGCTCTGCCACGTTTTCTGCTCAGATTACCCTATGGCAGAAAAACCAGACCAATAGATTCATTTGCTTTTGAGGAAATGCCTGATGAGCCTTGTCATGCCTGCTATCTGTGGGGCAATGCGGCGTTTATCAAGGTTGAGTTACTGGCGCGCAATTTCAAAAAATGCGGCTGGCAGATGCAGCCTGGCGAAGTGTATCAAACCGAGGGATTGCCGGTTCATTACTATTCAGAAGATGGCGAAACTGTCAGTAAACCTGTGGCCGAGATTCTGTTAACCGAGAAGGGCGGGGAATTATTAAGCCAGCAGGGCCTGATGCCCCTGTGGTCGGTTAAAAATAGCGATGCCATCCGATCGTCTGACTTCCGTTCAGTAGCTGAAAATGGTCAGACAATCATCGGACGTTGGGTATCCTGACAAACGCTAGCCCTGTTGCAGTAATTGCTTGAGGTCGATAACGGCTGCATTAGCCCGTGATATGTAAGATGCCATCACCAGTGAGTGATTGGCGAACATGCCAAAGCCAGAGCCATTCATGATCATCGGTGACCACAGTGGTTCCTGGGTGGCTTCCAGCTCTCTGATGATCTGGCGCAGGCTGATCAGTGCGTTTTTCTTACGCAGAATACTGTCGAAATCCTTCTCTACGGCTTTCATAATATGTACTAGAGCCCAGGCTGCGCCACGCGTCTGATAAAACACATCATCAATCTCGCTCCATGGGGTTTGAATATCAACCTCGTTAGCGGTATGGGTAGATTGCTCGGCGGCAGCGTCTCCCGCCAGATCGGTATTGATGCGAGTCTGGCCCACGCTGGCACTTAGACGTTGCGACAGACTGCCGAGACGTTTTTCAACCTGACCCAGCCAGTCAGCCAGGTTATCTGCGCGTGCATAAAACTGAGCTTCAGGGTTATTCGGGTTTTGCAGGCGTTTCAGATAGCTCTGCATCGCGTTCAGGCCTGTCTGATACTCACTTTCAGTGGCCGGGAACAGCCAGGAGTTATTATCAAAGTTGAATTGCGGTTCAGCAATAATCAGGTCCTTATCCTCAATAGACTGTGATTGTGAACGGCTAAAATCGTTACGCATTGCTCGTGCCATATCACGGCACTGAATCAATACGCCATATTCCCAGTTGGGCTGGTTATCCAGCCACAGGCTGGGAGGCATTACATCATTACTCAGATAACCACCGGGTTTGTTTAGCAGGGTATGCATAAGATGAATAACGGTAGCCGTGGTGGTACTGCCGATGGTGATATTCTGCGAATCTTGCGGTGCCATCTGCTGGGTGACCTGCTGTACATCGAAACTATCGGGCTCCTGACTCCAGTACCATCCGAGCATAACCAGGCACAGAAAAATTGCTACGATCAGGCCGCCGGTAAAACCGAGTGGGTATTCGCTGTTTTTGAAATTGTTAAATCCTGTTTTCAATCGTTCCATTAGGTCTTCACTGGTTATGTTCATAATCTTGAATCTTGTGTGTTTTCGTGCAACAGTCTGTGCATCCATTAAAACAGATATCTATGTACTAAGGAACCTTAGAAGATATATACATCTAACCTGCTGCTAGACAAGACAAAATTCAAGGACTATCCATGAAAATATTTAAATACCTGATGTTAACGCTAGGCGCGCTTATTCTACTGGTGGTGATCACTGTGGGCGTATTTCTTGCTACTTTTGATGCTAATCAATACAAGCAGGAACTGTCAGATCTGGTGCGTCAGCAAACCGGGCGTGAACTGACCTTTCAGGGTGATATAGGCTTAAGCCTGTATCCGGCACTAGGGATGAAGCTGGGCTCTCTGACTCTGTCCAATGCGGCTGGGTTCGGCAATCAAGCGATGCTGACGGTGAATAAGGTTAGTGCCAGTGTGGATGTGTTATCCATATTGTCGTTAAAGCCACAGATAGCACAGCTGGTGCTGGATGGGCTAAGTGTTGATTTGCAGAAAAATGCCCAGGGCGTGACCAACTGGGATGATCTGGTCAAAAAAGACGAGGCTCAGCCCGAAGCTTCAACCACACCCACGGCCACCGACCAGCCTGCTGAAAGCAAGCCGATGGACATCGCTGGTGCATTTGGTGGGTTGAATATTACTAATGCCAATATTAGCTGGAACGATGCCCAGGCGGGCGCTCAATACAGCGTTAGCGACCTGTCACTGCTCAGTGGCGCGATAGAGCCGGAGAAGGCATTCCCGCTATCCCTGAAGCTATCCCTGTCCAGTGCGCAGCAATTGGCGAGTGATATCCAGCTGGATACTGAGGTATTGTTCAAAAATCAAACCCTGAAGCTATCAGCCCTCAAGTTCAATGCGCGTGCAAATGGCAAACTCATCCCGCTGGATGAAGTGAAGTTATTACTCAATGCAGATGTTGAGTTTGCATTAAACAGTAACCAGCTGTCGGTGAAGGGGCTGAATACGCAGGTTAATACAACAGGTGGTGTGCTTACCTCCTCAGCAGTAAAGCTGGCCGGTGAGGTGGGTTTCGATTTAAACAAGCAGCATTTGACTATAGCCGTGCTGGACGTGAGCGCAGATTTGGCTGGAGAATCCGTACCCAACCAGAAAATGAGCGTGGGCATTTCCTCTTCACAGCTGGATATGAGACTGGATAAGCGCAGCATCGATTTACAGGATCTGGTGATGATGCTGAATGACAACCGCTTCGAGGGTTTTGTTAAGGTACAGGATTATGCTCAGCCAGCGCTCAGCTTTAAGCTGGCTTCAAAAAGCCTTGATGTCGATAAGCTTACCGGATGGGTACGCCCTGAACCGGTCGAAACACCGACCACGGTGGATGCCCCTGCTACGGAACCGGCAGTCGATGTAGAGATTGCACTACCGATGGAATTGTTACGTAGTTTAAAGATTGATGGCGAACTGGGTATAGACAAACTGGTGGCACAGGGCCTGAGTATGCAAAATCTGTTACTCAAGGTTAAGGCTGCTGATGGCGTGATTGATCTCAATCCTATCAGACTGGATTTATACGATGGCAGCTTTGATGGCTCGGTAAAAATCAATGCTCAGGGTGAAAAGCCGGTGTATAGCGTGCACAAAAAGCTATCGGCTTTCCATATAGGTGCATTTCTGAAGGATTTCATGCAAAAAGATCCGCTTAGCGGATTGGCTAATCTGGATGTTAATCTCACTACACAGGGTGACTGGCTCAGTCAGCTTAAGTCTAATCTAAATGGCAAGGTTGCTGTTGCGATAGAGGATGGTGCTCTGAATGGTTTTAATCTAAGAGCCGAAATCGATAAAGCCAAAGCCAGCTTACAGGGAGAAAAGCTGAAGGATCGTGAAGTTCAAAAAACTGATTTTAGCGCGCTATCTCTGGGTGGTGTGATCAATAATGGCGTGTTTGCCACCGATGACCTGAATCTGCAGGCTCCGCTGCTACGGGTAGGCGGAGCGGGCACGGTCAACCTGGTGCAGGAAAGCCTGAACTATCTGGTCAATGCCAAGATTGTAGGTACTACCAAGGGGCAGGGTGCGGGCGGCCTGAATGACCTGGCTGGCTTATTAATACCGGTAAAGGTGACCGGTTCCTGGCTGGATCCCAAACTTGATGTGCAGCTGGATGATATCCTGAAAAAGAAATTCGATGCTGAAAAAGCAAAGATCGCGGCCGAGGTTGCTGCTCAGAAGGCTGAGCTACAGGCAAAACTGGCAGCGGAAAAAGCTAACCTGAAAGCAGCACAACAAAAGAAAATCGCGGCGGAAAAAGAAGCGCTGGCCAAAAAACAGCAACTGCTTGAGGCTGAGAAAAAAGCAAAGCTGGAAGCCGAAAAGAAAAAACAACAGGCAGCACTGGATGCTGAAAAGAAAAAGCAACAGGATGCGCTGGATGCAAAGAAAAAAGCAGAAGAGGAAAGGGCCAAAAGCAAGTTGGAAGATAAGCTGAAAAAACTGTTTTAATGACCGATATCGCAAAAAACTTGCTGCCCTGGTTTGACCAGTATGGGCGCAAGGACCTGCCCTGGCAGCAGCAGGTGAATGGGTACAGGGTCTGGTTATCCGAAATTATGTTGCAGCAAACTCAGGTGGCTACCGTTATTCCGTATTTTAATCGGTTTATCGAATCCTTCCCTGATGTGAATGCCTTGGCCAACGCCGATCAGGATTCTGTATTGAATCACTGGGCCGGGTTAGGGTATTACGCAAGAGCGCGTAACCTGCATAAAACAGCCTCTATAGTAAGAGATCAATTTGACGGCAGTTTCCCTGAAGACCAGAGACAGCTGGAGGCCTTGCCCGGTATTGGTCGCTCCACAGCCGCTGCCATTCTCAGTCTGGCGTATCAACAAAAGGCAGCGATTCTGGATGGCAATGTTAAGCGTGTACTGGCGCGGGTGTATCAGGTGGATGGATGGTATGGTCAAAGTGCGACCCTGAATAAATTATGGGCCATAGCAGAGGAGCAAACGCCAGATCATCGGGTGGCTCATTATAATCAGGCGATGATGGATCTGGGTGCTACCGTCTGTAAACGTAGTAAGCCGCTGTGTGAGGGCTGTCCGCTAATCGATATATGTGCCAGTTATCAGCAGGGAACCCAGCAGCAGTATCCGGTTTCCCGTCCAGCCAGAAAGCGTCCGCATAAGCATAGCTGGGTATTGCTGCATCAATCAGACAGCCATGTTCTACTGGAACGCAGACCGCCCACTGGTATTTGGGGTGGCTTGTGGTCATTACCGGAAATGGAAGATCTGGCCCAGCTGGATAGCTGGCAGTTACAGTATCTGGGGCAGGTTAAGCCGGTTTGTGAAACTCTGGAAAACTCTCTACTGCATAAGTTCACTCATTTTGATCTGAGTCTCTCTATCGCTCGAGTTGAGTTTTCTCAGTGCCTGGGGGTTATGCCTCAAATGGTTGCAGAGTCAGAAAGATATCAATGGATAGCACGCGATCAGCTTGGTCAATACGGATTGCCAACACCTATTCAGAAAATTCTAAATAGTTATTGAGAAACTTCAACCAGCGTTAATTGTGTTGCATCCAGGCCCTGAGTCGCTAAATCTGGCTTGCGTAAAGAAAGTTGAGCCGGCGAAATGATCGTGTCTGACAGATCAGGCCCATCAGATGACAGGCTGATTGCAGGTCGTTAATGATGGCCCTTGATGGGGTAGTGACCTTCAGTGTTTTTCCAGCAGCAGTAGATTTTAAAGCCTGTTTAAATTGCAGTAGGTGGAATGGGCAGCGTAGCTGGTCAATCTCTACTTCGTTGTGATACTCAGGCTCCTTATGCTCGAACTCAGCCTGTCTTTGCTGTTGCAGGCGTTCAACATTCTGGATGCTGCGACGCAGGTTTGCACGATAGTTTGATTGATCCGTAGTATCTACAGCAATCAAACTGGGACGTTTAAGATCAATGGATGCTTTGGGTGAGCTGCACATAATGCTACCAGTCGTTGAGCAAGTAGTGTTTTGAGTATCTCCTGCTTGATTGGTTCCATTGGCGAGGATTAATCCTCCTGATGAATCATCTCTCGGGCCAGTTGTTCTAGCTCCTGCAGGCGTTGCATAGCCTGTGCATTGGCGCCAGGGCCTGCAGTCGGTAAGATTTCTCGTGGTTTCAGCTCTCGTCCATCCTCGGCATGTACCTGAATTTGGCTGATGGGCAGGCCTGTTTCACGGTCTCTGAAAACAATGGGCTCATTGCCTTTGCCATAGATCCATTTGTCACCCCATTGAGTCAGCGCGATGAGTAATGGCATCAACTCTTTTCCCTTATTGGTTAACAGGTATTCATGGCGTTTGGCACCCTCCTTGATAGGTACGCGTTCCAGAATTTCATTGTCACACAGTTTTTTAAGGCGGGAGGTCAGGATATTGCGCGCGATGCCCAGATGGCGTTGAAACTCTTCGAAACGGCGAATTCCAAAAAAAGCTTCACGGATGATCAGCATAGACCAGCCTTCTCCGATGACGTCTAGTATATGAGCAATAGACCCATTTAGCGGATCAAACCGTTCCATTTTCATATTTTTGAGATGACTTGTTCTAATAATTGGGACTATCGTATAGTTTTATAATGAAACTGTAAATAAAACTGATTTATATCAAAGGATTCACTCGGGGCTCATTTATTTTCAACTTTAGATCTGTAAACTGACATATTGTTTTAACTTGGAGAAGTCAGTGGATATTAAAATTGGAATTTTGACCTTAGGGTTATTAGCAGCGCCAATAGCGCAGGCTGATTTATATTTCGAGTTGGGTTATGAAGGGGGCGGTGATGAACTGATCGGTACAACCACCGGGGATAGTATTTCCGCTGGAGGTGGGGCTAAGTTTGCAGCAGGCTTTCAGAGCCCTGTAGGTGATGATGATAGTGCATCAGTCAGGTTAGTGTTGGGGTATCTGACAGATTCTGTTGATGCATATAATGGAGATGCTGACATAAGTACAGTAACGTTTGATGCAATGTATATCTTCAACTCCGGCTCTCATCGCTTTGGAATAGGTCCTACTGTCCATATAAACCCAAAATACAGCGATAATGTTGCGGGCTATGCTCCGCTAGATATTGAGTTCGATAATGCAGTAGGACTCATGTTTGAATATGGTTATAAAGTAACGCCACAATTTGAAGTTGGTGCTCGATGGACCAATATTGAATATACCAAAAACTCAGCTACTCTGGATGCAGGTGGCATTGGCATATTTTTATCGAATGGGTTTTAAAATTGATGACCGCCTCGTTGCTGACAGTAGTTTTTTGCAGCAACGAGATGATGTTACTTACCTGTTAAATAACAATGCCGATGTACTGTGGTTTATTCTGGTGCCGCATACTGATGTGGTGGAGTTTTACAAGCTATCAATGTCGCAGCAGCACAATCTTTGTGCGCAGATTAACCGAGTTAGTGAATTGATCAGCACTAACTTCCAGTTCGATAAGCTTAATGTTGCCACTATAGGTAATATGGTTTCTCAAATGCATATCCATATCGTAGCCAGACGCAAAGATGACCCTTACTGGCCGGGTGTGGTTTGGGGACAGCCGGTCCAGAACAAGCATGATGCAGCCTTTATTGATCGAGTGCGCAGCCTGATAGAAGCCAGTTAACTGCACAAGTATAGAGAAGTCACTGCAATAGCTTGTTGAACCTGCATAAGGCTCAGGCATTTGTGAAAAAAACTGTACAACAGCCGTTTTCAGGCTGAAATAGCCTTAACTTCGTCAAGATTGCCCAGTTTTACGCTGCCATCCCTTTCATCGTCTGTTTATTTTCTGTATGGTGTGGGCCTCTTTTATTAGTACAGACCTAAAACATCATGAATATTGCAGACAACCACGTCGTTACCCTGAATTACACCCTGACCGATAACGATGGCGAAATTATTGACCAGGCCAACGACGGCAGTTTTGTTTACCTGCATGGCGCGAGTAACATTATCCCCGGACTTGAAAAGGAGTTAACCGGTAAGGCAGTGGGTGATCAGCTGAATGTTAAGGTCTCACCTGATGAAGGATACGGTCAGCGTAATGAAGCACTGGTTGAAGAAGTGCCTCGTGAAATGTTTCCAGAAGGCGATGGTGTTCAGGCCGGTATGGTATTTCACGCTGAAGGGCCTGGTGGCGAATTAATCACTGTCACTGTGCTTGAAGTAGGTGAAGAAACCGTAAAGATCGATGCCAATCATGCTCTGGCTGGAATCGAGCTTAACTTTGAGGTTGAGGTTATGGGTATCCGTGAAGCAGAAGCGGTTGAGCTGGAACACGGTCATGTTCACGGACCTGAAGGGCATCACCACGATCATTAAGTTTTAGTCAGTAGCCCAGACTCTCTGGGCTACTGATTCATTATTCCCCTCTATCCCCCTTTTATCAGTAAATAGTCATTCCCGCAGACATTTCCTGTAAAGATAACCACACAAAGCTGACCT
>JBNKPX010000029.1:0-35968 GCA_050295575.1 Gammaproteobacteria bacterium
GCTGTGGCTGGCGCTGGTGGTGGTCTCGGATTGCAGCAACATCCAGGAGTTGGTCGTCGCCCCATTGTCGTGCCAGTAAATGTTGTAACTGTCAGCATTGGCTACCGCGTTCCAGCTGAGACTCACCTGTAGGCCGTTGGCGATGGCAAGCGGGTTTTGTGGTGAGGTTTGTGGTGCGGTCGAGGCACTGACCTCTGCCGAAGTGTCGCTTTCCAGGGAGTTGGTGATGGCACTGACCCGGTAGCTGTAGGTGGTGTAGCTGGTCAGGCCGGTGTGGCTGAAACTGTTAGTGGTCACTGATTGCAGCAGGGTCCAGTCGCTGCTCGTTGCACCATTGTCATGCCAGTAGATGTTATAGCTGCCGGCATTGGTTACCGCATCCCAGTTGAGATCAATCTGCAGGCCGTTGGCAACAGCGGCCAGGTTTTGTGGTGTAGCCGGTGGGGTAGTGGTTTCTCCGCTACCACCGTTGCTCCCACCTCCGCCACCTCCGCCACCACCACAGGCGGTAAGTCCAAGTAGGGCAAGCAAAACAAAAAAACGGGCGAATAGTGCGATGGGACGGAAGTACATTACGTCAATACCTCAAATATTTGTGGAGTCAGTTATCAGCTTGCAGCAGTAGACACTGGGATGAATGGTCTTGCATAACATGGCCAATGATTTTCCTAAACCTCAAACCGGGAAAAAGTTGTGCGTCTTTTTGACTGTGTTGTAGGCACGCCAAAATTCGGCGCAAGTCTATGGAGAGCTGAGCAGGAAAGCTGTTCTATTCGTCTCAAGTTCCATGGTGAAACGGAGAGTACAGGCGCAATGATGTGTTCAGAATAGTGAAGCTATCAATTCAGGCTGACTGGAGTATCCACTGCTTCCTCCTGTTGATATGTTCGGAGTAGTTCTGTGCTGGTCGGTTAACACTGTTCAGCTCTTCCGCCATGACGGCATCGCGCAGGCTAGAGGGCGTGATACCGTAACTCTCTCGGAACAAGCGGGTGAAATGGCTGTGGTTGTTAAAGCCCCACTTGACGGCAATATCGATAATCCGTTTTTCCGGGGCAATATCCAGGGCCAGCTCCTGATAGCAGGCGTGCAGGCGGCGGCGTTGGATGTAGGCTGCGATGCCACCTTCTTCGGTGAACAGGCGGTAGACGGAGGCCCTGGAGCGGTGTAGAGCTTTAACGATGCTATCGACACCCAGTTCCGGCTCATGCAGATGGAGATCGATGTATGTCATTATGGCTGCCAGGGTTGCGGAACGAACTGCCGGATTTTCGTCTGAACTTATATCTGGCATCATTAGATGGTTAATCATCGCTGGTAGCGTATGAGAAATGGCCTGCAACTGTTTGGGGGTGGCCTGATCGAGGCTGGCACCCATGTTAAAAATGGCGCCACTGAGCATGGCACCAGCAGGCGAGCTTCCCGACAGCAAACGATCCGCTCTACCGTTGAGGCTAAAGCCAAGTTGGTGCAAAGCTCGTTTGGGGATAAAAATATAATACCCATCAAATTCCTTTTCCATGTGACCAACAAGTGGTTTACCCATATCAAAAAGCGCGCAATCTCCAGTCTCAAGCAGAACACTGTGATCTGTTTGGGTACAGCTGCCGCCCTTGCGTTGGGTGACAAGTAAATAGGAATCCTCATGGCCACTATCGGTAATGTGTTTATGGGTGCGCTTGTAGACAAAACTTTGGTAACTGATGTGGAGAGCGCTCAAATCACCTAGTGTATAGACTTGTAATTGATTGCTTGAGTCACTTGCCCTGGAGGAATTATCGCTCTTGAGGAAACGGGCATCGGCAACAGGCGCAAGACTGTCATGAAGGATATCAGCGAACTGCTCATCGCCTACCTGCCTGGAGTCCAGGTTTAAGATGGCAGACTCAGCTTCGCTCGTTTTGGGTTTTGTTGACATGTGGTGTACTGCTTAAACGAAAAGGAACAACTGTGAGTGTTATATACGCTTCTTTCCCGTTAATTGTTCTGGTTATCTCAACTGTTTATAGGTTTCATTATTTGAAAAAACAATCCAGGAATTGTAGCGGATCTAAGGGGCGCAGATCATAGCAGATCATAGTGACTGATCATAGGCTCAGAGCTGATCATAGGGTCATATAATTAACCACGAAGAGCACGAAGATTTATTGATGTTTTTAATAGTATGCTCGGCTCAGGCATCCTCGGCTCTGGAGTCGTGCTTCACCCTGACACTTACCCCATGAGTTAAGGCAAAAAACAAAACCCCTGGACATCTTTTCCTAAGTTGCGAAGTCGTGACTTCCTGGTATATCGTGCCTCCTGCCTTTCCAGGCATCCAGCTCCCCATTGATGTAATCTCTTTTTCTGAAATCAATGACATGGTTAACCAATGACCATGTCGTTGTGTTATCAATTGAGAAACTCCAGCCGCCCCTTTCTGGACAGCCATGACGTCTCACGGGTATATAACCTATTATTCTGTCAGGTGTTATTACACGAAATGCTTTTTCCCCTGGACGCCAATTTCGGTTGCCTGGTAAATTCCGCTGATAATCTTCAGTATCAAAACCCATCAACCCAGAGCAATCAATAGCCCATAGATAAGCTACCTGGCCAGGAGCATGAATAGTAGCTCGTTCTGGAAAAGCTGTTGCCCCAAAAAAATTTCTGCTTACACAGACTGCAGTTTCATTGAATATATCATTGTTTGAAGTCCAGCACCTCGCAGTGCTTGAGATGGCAGCGGCAGTAGATGATATTTCTAGCCCCCTTACATTTCGCATAAATGCCAGGTTTAAACGTTGCTGCGTCATTCCATGCTGTAACACTCGAGCAATTGAAGCCGGATCAGAACCATCGACTCTAAAACCTACCCTGTAGGTTTGCCAGGGTCGCCCCTGCAACCTTTTAGTATTATCAGGTTTCCAGGACGTGGGTAATGGAGCACGTTCATTAACAGGTGCATTACCGACTGGATCGAACATATTTTCAGCTGGAGTCATAAACGGATGCACGCTCGTAAGTGCATTCCATAAACCATCAATGAAACTCAGTTGTTGAGCCTGATTCATATTGCGAAAATCACCAACGGTGGTATTACCGAGCGCAATATTGAGCCTACCTATATCACCAAAATTTTTATAGGCTAAAACGGATAGCAGGCGCTTAGCGTTTAAGTCTGTGACGGGTGGTGGATACCCAATCCCTTCCTCAAATAAAGCCCTTCTGCCTCCTGGCCAATTCCGGTATCCACCGATAGGGTTAGAATACGTCGCCATTGCGGAATTGCCGTGTGCGTTGTTTTGTACGTCGCGTATTGGGTCAGTAAGAAATGCATTTGCTGGACGAGGCATAATTATTTCTCCTATTCAATAGTTGCATCACTCGAGATATTCCGGGTTCCGTACTGGGCGTCATTAACAGGTGAATATGATTGATCATCAATACATAGGCGTAGAAAGCAACGTCATAACGTCCACAGGCATCTTTCACACAATCCAGAAAGAACAAATAATTCTCTTCTTCGAATATATTATTTATATCTCGTTATTCTGAGTATATACGATATCCTTGAGTCGTCGACAGGATCTATGTTTCAACTCTGTTGCGACCGTTATTCTTTGCACGGTAGAGCGCCTTATCGACACGTTTTATTATGCTTTCAATGGTATCGCCTTCTTTGTACTCGACTACGCCAAAACTGGCTGTCAGGGGCGTTACCGACTCGAATGCCCAGCTCTCTATCTGGGTGCGTAGCTTTTCGGCGGATTGCACGCCGCCATCAATACTACTAGCTGGTGTGATGATCAAAAACTCTTCACCGCCCCAACGTCCCGTAGTGTCAACTTCACGAGTATTAGTTTGAAGAATATTTGCGATCTGTTTGAGTACGGTGTCGCCCATCTGGTGGCCATAGCTATCATTGATCTCCTTGAAATGGTCGATATCGACGAGAATGAGGCAAAATGTGCTCTTGTAACGTATAGCCCGTGATATCTCTTTGGAAAGTTCCTCATCTAGTTTGGCGCGGTTGTAAAGCTTTGTCAGATAGTCAGAAATAGCCAGTTCCTCCACCCTTTTTCTGTTGCTGATGTCCTCTCCGATCAGGCGGTATCCGATTGCATTGTCGTTGGATTTATTAAAGACCGGTTCGACGATAGCATGCATCCAGTACTCTTCGCCCTGTTTGTTCCTGTTTCTTAGCTCTCCACTCCATGCCTGTTTCATAGAGAGGGCTGCCCACATCTTTTCAAGGCCCGCTTTGTCCATATTGAAGTGATTGATTAATCCGGTCAGTTCCTGTTTGCTGTAACCCGAAATATCGTTAAAAGCTGTGCTGGTATAGGTGATATTGCCGGCAATATCGAAGGTGCAGACAATGACATAGCGATCAAGCATGGCGTGCTCTTCCTCAAGCCTGCGGGTCTGTAATTCGAGGGCATTGCTGGCTTCCTCTCGAGTCAGGTCAAAATAAGTGATGATCAATAGCAGGAAGAGGGAGGCAGAAACGATGTTGATGATAGATGTAGAGTCAAATACTGCCATTTCCCACCTGCCGTAACCCTGTAGCATGAATATCAGAAAATACCCGAGAAAAAGTCCACTCGCCAACAAGCCCCTCTTGCGTCCCAGTAAAAAGATAGCCATCGTCGGGAAAACGATTAACCAGTAAAAGGCATATTCGCGGTTTTCAACAATACTGGTTAGAGCCGCCAGTATCACAAAGGTCAGCACAAGGATGCCGTAGGCCGTCAGCCTGATGTTGGATGTTGACTGAAAATAATAGAGCAACCCAATTAGCAGGATAAAACCAGAGAATTCAACTGCAGCTAGAGTATGGTTACTGGTAACGATGCTGTTGTAGATACTGAAAGAAAAGAGCGTGATACTGATGAGGAAGATAGTGACATTGATCATATAGACGCGGCGATACTCAACATCTCTGGTTTTAAACCGAAATCCGTTGGTAACAAACCGTTTCCAAATGAAGCTGGCGCTTCTCATATCAATATTTAATCATTAAATTTGGCTTGATTATAGCAGACAGAGTTTAGAACCTATGCCGTAAGATAAAAGTAATGCTCTCTGGCCCGGTTTTTGCTGATAGATCATAAATCAAAGAGCTGATTCGTGGCTCATTCGACCTTTAATAAATGTTGAGCAAAGAAGTAAAACAATAAATGTGCCTGAGAGAGAGGCCGTCTGGGGACTGGAACTGAGTAGTCAGTAGCCATAGTCCTGTGATGTACCGATGAAGGTGCAAAATGACTGGATATTAAACTCGGTACAAACTATTTTCTGGGACGATATGATTATTGTCTGCGGCAGCATTGGAACATAAATACTACATGGATCCATATGGGTTATCGGCATGGATGCCGTGTATAGCGTTTTTGCAGGAGCGTAAAACGATGACTGCTGCAGATTGATTCTGACACCTAGCTGGAAATATCAGATGCACAACGATTATTTATAGAATGATCAACGGCGATTTTATCACTGAGAAAGTTGTAAAAATATACTGTTGCCTATTGACGGGGAACTGCTAATGGCTGACTCCATATAACACTTTAGGTGTAGGCTCTACAGGCGGCTAGTTCCAAACCGCCTCTTAACTGCCCTGCCAACTTAGAAGTACATGTTTAGTTAAGTTGGCAAGGCAGCGATTCATACATTAGTATCCTGGTCTGGAATTCAAGCCGACTGCGGTTCAGTCTTTAGTTGGACACATATACAGCAGAGCAATCATCGGTACCTGCGTTACACACCTGGTAAATCTGAGAGTGCTTTTTTTTGTAGACGTAGGTAGCACTGTTCACTTCCGAAACCGTGTCGATTAGCTCACCATTTCGGTACACATCGACTGCAGACGCCTCGGTGGTCCAGGTCAGGGTAGTACGGATCCAACGCCTCTTTCGATAATGACTACCGCTTAATTCCGGTGGCGCGATAGTCGGTACGAAGGCAACAAAAATATTGCCGCCATCGCCTGCGATCGAAGTGAAACTCGACAAACTTTCGTCAGTCGTGAATGCAGTAGCATACGAGGCACCGAGAATAATATTTCCATCAACATCCAAATCGATATCGCTTAAGTAAGAAACGATCTGCAACGTATTTAGCAATTCGCCGGTCGCGTTGTAGTGCGCCACGTACCCATTGAGACTGATCATGAAAATATCGCCATTGGCGTTAACACTAATGCCGCGCGAAGAAGATGTGTGGCCGAGGTCTACGCTACGTAACAACGAGAAATCTACGGGGTCATAGACATCGAGATCTCCGTAAGTGTTTTGCAAGGCGTATAGCAATCCGTCATGGCCGAGAACGACGTCGATATAAGAGGTAGTCTCAGCATAACGCTGGTACGAAAAATCATCCGGATTTACCCTAATCAAGCCCTGGGCCTCGCCACCGCTGTAAGTAAAACCATCGGTCAAAATGATGTCACCGTTATACGTGGTTATCCCACCGTAGGCAACATTGTTCGGCGTATTCCAGCCAGGGATACTAGTGCTCTGCCAGGAGATTCCATCATAGATTGCAAGTTCTGGATAAAAGGTCCCGTTGAAAACGGCGAGTCGACCGTCATCGAGCACCGTTATGTCTCGTGCCACCTCATTTTTCGGACTTGGCGGGATGCTCAGCTGGCTGACCAGATTGCCGTCAAGGTCGTATTCATACAGAACGTTGCCGTTCATTATCAATATGTTGCCGGGTTGAAATCCGGCATCTGCCAACGAGATGATCGGTACAACCAGAGCCAGCAGGACTAGTATCCATTTTGAACGATGTTTCATATTTTTCTCCTTTCTATGATGAGTGTTTTGGCTGCACGCCATTGTTTTAGCATTTAGCAAATCATTTCAATTTCCTGGTAATACTACTGCCAATGTTAAAATTATTACGATGACTATCTATGATAAAACTAGACTTTTACCAGAATCTGGTTATCGCCTATTATCAGTTCAGACCTAAGTAAGCTATTGTTTATACGCATATATTGTCCCAAAAAGTTGATTGTTCAGGCTTAAACTGCCCATTTGAAAATCAAAATCAACCCTGTAAAGTTCTGGCGTTTCTCGAAGCACATGCTTTTTAGAGATGACTGTTTTTTTCTCTTTCTGGAGTTGTACCCAAGTAAGGTGTGTACTTCATCAATAAAGACTTCATTGTTCAGCCATTGCTGATGCTGTTTCTGAAAAGCCTCGATATCCTGAATTCCAACTATTTTCATTAAGCTTGAGGTATCTATGCTTCTATAGCGTTTACTGGCCCGGAATAACCATGAGATCCAACGCTCACGATCTTTGGAAAATTTCAGTAAAAATTCTTTCTTGTGGCAACGATGGGTTATGTGCCAGATATAAGCCGGTAGAAAATATCAATTTGCTCGGGGCATGGTCTTTTTCCTTAAAGCTTGTTTATTCCCTGTTAAATGGGCCTTTTAAGTGTTGAATTATAGGTTCATATGAGCAATAAGTCCATAGAATCAAAGGCTTAACTAGGTCCGACCCGGTTTAGGGTCGCAGTTAAAATTATTTCAAACACTAACCTTGTATACAGGTTGTAGGATCATTATGTCCTGATAAGCCATCCAGACAAAAAAATACCCAATACTGATAAACAAATCCGGAATTTTGACTTAATTCCACTTTCTTTTAACTGAAGCCGTAGCTGAAATTCTTAAGATAAATTACCTTTTCAATTGATGGGTGTCTTCAATTATTTTCCTCATTTGTTAACTTTTCGGTTCAAACCAAAGCTTTTCAAATGTTCAACAATCTTCGATTGGTGGATCCCGAATTGCCCTGGACCTGACAGGATTATTTGTCTCATCTGGTCTTCGACATACACGTAAACGAATATAGGGTCAGTACGATATCTCGCGGCAGCTATGAAGTTGTTAGGATCAATCTCAAGAGTTTGTAGTGGTATGAAATACCAGCTATCGACCAAGGCATGTGAGTGACCAGAATAACGATAAGTGTGTCCACTGGCCAATAGAAAAATAAAACTGATAAAGAGTAGAAAGGCTTTCAGGGGGGGGTAATTCGCTTTTCGAGTGGTATCAATCTTACAGGGATCAAGGCCAGTATACTGAATAGAAAAAGGGCTAACCACTGAGTGACCGTGTCTGGTGAGATAGTTACCTCATTCACATCGCTTCCACCGGCTAGAATAAAAGGATCTTGCATGTATGTAATAAGCGCCGCAAAAAAAGCAATAAGGGTGGCTAGAAATATTTTTGTTTTCATATTGATTCAGTATTTAAAACCGATACCTGCCACGTTGGTTTTATTTTTGCTTGAACCCTGTTTTGCATAGAAGTTACCCTCAATCATCAGCATTGAAGAGTTACTGCCATCCAGAAATATGGAGTTGTCAAAATGCGCTTTTAGCAGCTTATTCCTTAGTAGTGTCAGAGGCATACCTCCACTTAGGTCAGGGTGAACTATGATAGCGAGTCTTTTTCTCTTTGAATGGTAGGCGATAGCAGTTATTCCTGTTTTTGGGGCTGCATTGTGTTTGGTGAATGCAGTGAATGTAGCGTTACTTCTCTGTATTAGATTTTTTCGTTCTCAGGGGTTGGCTTACCAATAGGCTTTCCTTGAGGTTTACCTTTCTCATATTTGTTGACACTTCCGTATGGAAGGCCATTGATAATGATTGGTCCCGCACCTCCAATTGCGGCATCTGCATTACCAGGGGCTGTACCAAAACCGAAATGGTATTTTGGTATTTTGGACTTAAAGTTGGCAATATAGAAACTGCGTGGGGCAGCCCTGCCAGCAATGATTTTCTGTCCAAGGATAGAGTAACCTTCAGGCTCGATACCATTTGGGGTGACTGGATCATTCCCTATAGCATAGTCAAGGTAACCCGTATTGTTCATACCGTAGACCTGGGCATTTATCGTTGCCAGGTATTTGTTTTCCCTGGTTGCTTTTATAGCGGTGGACTCAAACATCACCTCTTCAGTCCTGACGAAGGGTTCCATTTTTACGGTATCATCAAATACAATACAATACAATGAAGAGACTGATCCTTGAAAGCAGAATATTTATTGGCCTTGATATCTTTGTCTATCGTCGACCAAAAGTTGGAATCCCCGAAAGATAAGTTTTTCAGCTCCGCCATGTTTATTTCCCTGTGTCTGAATTGCTCGAAGTATAAAAGCTCAATCTATCAATAGCAACTTGTGAAACAAAATCACTTTTTCACTGCTATATAGTGAGGTTTCAACATAATTTGTATAAGCATCCTTTTGTTCTAAAAAAACCGAAAACCCGGGTCAGATCACAGTAATTGCAAATATACTACAGCACATAATAAATCGCCGACTGTTCTTCAATCCTTGGCCCCCCTGATTGGCCTGGACGAGTCTGGCGTTTTAACACCTTTTCTATTCGGTCTTTAACGTCGTCACGACCTAACACCAGTTCTTGATTTAGAGCTGATCTTATTTCATGTACTTGCTGCTCTTCCAGATGAGAACCAAAAAACCGGGTCAAATAAAACAGGTCAGAGAGCAATGCTTTCTAATATTAGCGGATATTGTTCTCTGACCCGTATTTTCCTTAAGACCACTTCCCTTTTAACTGAAGACGAAGCTGAATAGTCTAAGATTAATTCCTTAAATTAATTCCCGGTGCTTTATGGCAGCGAAAATAATTACCAGGCTTGCAAACTCATCCCAAGAGGAAGTTTATCCGAAATCCGTATGCAGGCGGGTTCGTCTCACTAGGCCTCTGTTCGAAACCTCTGCGGTGACAGCGGCTGTTTCATACTCTCTGGACCAGGGAAAGGTTTTTTTTGGTGATAATGCAGTCCGGCAGCATGCCAACGTCGTAGAAACTCTTCTATAATATCGGGGTGACTACCCAAATGCATTCGAACATAAGGCGCCGGCGCTTGCTGATTAAACAATGATGCGCACACCATAGTACCAGTGGCATAAAAAAGATCATCTCGGAAGCGATCAATACCATCAGGCTCCGTCTGGTAGATCTCAGGCACAGCGAAAAGCATGTAAGATGTTGAGGGACCTACACAGACACGGTCCTGTGGCCAACCCATTTGCACAACTAATTTTTCTTTCACACGTTCTTTCTGCCTGGTATATTGCAACCCTGTTTCGAGGGTCCAATCACCGGCCGCAGCTGTTGCTAACCAAGCACACATGAGCTCCGCATTATGGGTATTGCAATGATAGCGATTGATCCAGGATTCTCTGGCTAATCTGCGCAACAAGCCAGGGGAGGTGGTAATCGCTGCAACACCTATCGTATTGCAACTAAACTGTTTGCCAAATGGGCGAGTAGCAACCCAACGTTCAAACATGCCCGATCTAACCAATGCATTATCACCACCACGGTCATTGAGAGCCTGCAGCAATGCTTTAAGATGATTGACAACCGGAAACCTTGGGTCATGTACGTTATAATAAGCATCATCGAGTAGCAGATAACCCAATTCTTCGGAGCACAACTGCAGGAGGAATTCTGTTACATCTGTCGCCCACTGCATGCCGGTGGGGTTATGTTGTGGGTTGCTGACCGCCAATGCCACCCTTTTTGTGGGGTTTTTCTGGATATTTTCAGTCAACTCTTTCCATTCAGAGAGGTCGGGTTTCCAATCATTTTCCGGTCTTATCGGTAGATAAACAACCTCAAATCCCACGTCATTGAATATACCGCGATAATCCCAGCTTGGTGTTGGGACCAAAGCAATGGGTTGTTGTTTCGGCCAGCGTTTAACGAATTCCCTATAAACGGTTTTAGCAAGGTCATACATAGCCATACGTGTTGTCATAGACAGGCAGCCAACATCAATACGACCGGCACCGCCATTTTCCAACTGGTCTAGATTGTGCTCTGATATAACCAGACTACGCAAGAAATCCCGGTGTCTCTGAATGCCGTAACCGCATTCAGCATAACCCATGTCTTGCGGTCTGAATTTGAAGTTATTGACGAATTCTAGGAAGGCGGGGCATACACCATTCCAGTGTTCACCCTTGACGGCATATAGTGCGGGACCATGTGGTGCTCCGGCATCATTATAGCGGTGATACAACACTTGTTCAGGTGAACATAGGCGCAATTCTTCAGAGTCGTTGCGAAGATGATCTTCTGCCGCACTGATATGATGTCGCATGAATGCTGTTTGCGAGGGGGCCGCCGGAAGCATTGTGATATGGTAATTTTCGGGTATATAAGTCATGACAAAATTCCTTTTCTTTTATTATGGGCATGACAGTATAGATCATAATTAAACATTGATAAACCCCCCGGCTTAGTTAGAGAAAGGGGGTGGAGAGATTAAATTTTAATCAATTTATGAGATTGCTCATCTATTAATCCCTCTGACCCCTTTAACTGACCCGACTTAATATTGATCCCAGGCACAGGGGTTACCTGACAAAGGATTTTGAAAGTCCATTTAAATCTCTGGTGGTAGCGTGTATAAAATCAGACAAACCTGTGAGCAAATAGGTAAGCACTGGGTGCACGGTGTAAAGCGGTGCGCTGAAGTGTTTCCTGACACATAACCTAACTAGCCCTTAAAATTATTTCAAACACCAACCTTGTATGCAGGTTGCAGGATCATTTTGTCCTGATAAGCCATCCAGACAAAAAAATATCCAATACTGATAAACAAATCCGGAATTTTGACTTAATACCACTTTCTTTTAACTGAAGCCGTAGCTGAAATTCTTAAGATAAATTACCTTTTCAATTGATGGGTGTCTTCAATTATCATTCAATTATCAATAGGGTGGTAACAATTTTTAACCAGGTTTTTTGATGGTGCATTTTAGGTCAGTTCTTATAAACATTTTAAATACAGAAAAGGTCATTGTTTCGTTCAAATTACTACAAAATTTATAAGTATTTTCTTTTAGAGACTTCTCAATTGTATTGTTTAGATAATATGAGGTCAGAATCAGACTGAGGAAAATAAGTACTAGTAAACTGTTGCCAAAAATTCGTATTTTCGGTGTCCATGAGATGAAACTAAAAAGGTGGATGATCGGAATAATTATAAGTAACAATATTAAAGAAAAGAAGTTCTGGAAGAACACCTCATCAGCTCCCGATTCGATGAGCAGCATTATTTCATTATATAAAGAGACTACATACCAAACACCTACGATGGATAGTATGTCGAAAATTGCAATTACATAATGGGCTGATTTTTTTGTCATATTTAATAAAAAGTTCCCTGAACGAAAGGCTCTCCATTCATGATCAGCCATTTCATATGTCGCTCAAATATAAACTTGGGGCAGATCAATATGGTACTTACTCAAGCCCAACACATAACAGAATTCGTCATTGCGAGGACGCCTGCATGGATGCAGGTGGTAGGGTAACGCAGGGGCAGTTACCGAGCGCGCGATGTGGCAATCTCGACGGAATGACGTGACTTTTAGAAGATTACCGCGTCGCAAGCTCGGCTCAGGCATCCTGCTTCGCTCTACCTCCTCCCTCCCTGGAGTCGTGCTTCGCCCTAACACCTACATCCATGCAGGCGTCCACGTAATGACAATGTATCAAGTCTTAAGTAAGTGCCAGTCGGGGCAGATCACAATTACTCTTAATATTAGAAGAAGCTGTGATCTGACCTTGATATTCTGCTAGACCTGTTCTCAAGTTAACCTGTAATCCCCAAGTTACCCTTTACTAGCTCATGATATAAGTCGCCATCTCAGCAATGAGTTCATGGGATCGTTTGGTATAACCACCACTGGTCATAATCACCGTTGGTATACTCAGTCGTTTTAAGTGATCAATTACAAATTTATCTCTCAATATTACGTCTTCATAAGCGACGTTCAGCCCCCCCAAAGGATCTCCTGCGAGTATGTCGTTACCGGCATTGTAAAAGATAAGCGAAGCATCGTTATGCTCCTGCAAAAAAGAAGTCAACTCGTTTTCCAGCGTATTTAAATAACGTTCTCCGTTCATACCGTATTTGAGCGGTATTATATATGGGGAGTCATCAGGTTCTCCCGAGTGCAAACCAGGATATATCTGGAAGTTGTACATATCGAAAATGAAAATATTTTCGTCGTCGCAGGTAACTGCTTCAAAGCCGTTACCACGGTGAGCATCGAGGTCGATCATTAACACTTTGTCTTTCGCGCCTAAAAGCCCTTTTTCTCTACACTCTAATATACTTAATGCAGCGTCCGAAAAAAAACAGAAGCCTTCGCCATGATCTGCGTGAGCATGGTGGTAACCCCCACCAAAATTCATCGCAATAGCCTCCTTCTGCAACGCAGTATCCGCCGCTAAGATGGTGCCATTACATGCCAAACGAATCGGTTTCATAAGGTGATTTTGCAAAAGTTTATTTGGTACCCATTGAGCAACTTTTATTTCAATGACTTTAGCAATGGTGGATGACTTATTTAACGAGTCGAGATACGTATGGTCGTGAATCTTCAGTAGTTGCTCATCGGATATTAGCTGTCTCGGTTCAATCCAGAAAGATTCGAGGTCATTAAGGCGTTCCTTTGAAAACAATTTCCACGCTTCGCTAAATTTTTTTCCATGAAAAGGGTGGAAATAATTGAGAAGATCGAAACCAAAATCATAACCACTAGAATAAATAACGTAGGACTTCATATTTATTTCTTTTTACTCTTGATTTGTAGGGCATAAGTTTCCACATCGTTAGGCGTCCACATATGAATGTGGCCACCAAGAAAGCGTAACTTGAGCAACCATTGCATAAATTGGTTATTCACATAGTCAGTGATCTTAATGCTAGGAGTATTGTGGGCTTTCACGCCAGATCCTTCTTCAAGCAGGGATGCGACAACTGTTGAGCAATTTGATTTGAGCATGTTGTATTTTGCTGAATTCTTGATGAACTGGTTCCAGTAGCTTATCATTTTGTCTTCATCCAGGCTATTTAGATCAATCGTTCTGTCAGCATCCTTGCCTTCTATGCGACAGTCTGTTCGATAACTTTTTGACGCGCTAGAATCATGCATTTCTCCTAACTTGATATCGCCCTTTGCTCCTGCTTCTCCTTTTGGCCAAAAACTAATGTAAGTATCCTTAACCTGCATGGACACATGACCTACATCAGCAGGTGAATTCTTCCAGATATGAATCTTTGTAGTCATTGCTTTTCCTTTCCTATGTTGAGAGCCATATTCAAATCACTGGCTCAATTCCAGATTACAGCTCGTAACAATCCAAACGAATAGCCTCTATTAAAAAAATTGATAGATACAAATTAATATTACTTTGTATCTTATTCTTCCTTTCTATGTCAAATGTAAGGTCTGATAAACATAAGGCAGTCTCGCCCACACGAGGGCGGGGGCTACAATGAAAGTTCCTATACTCACCATTGGAGACTGCCATGACACTGTATTGCGCAATCGATTTACATTTTGAGTTAGCCGTATAACTCGACCACTTGTATTCGCCCGGAGTTTCAACCATACCCGCCCTTACGGGATTTATCTCAATGTTGCGCATACACGTTAACAAATAAATCTCACTATCGACAAGACTTGCCTTGTAACGACCTTCCCATAGTGTGCCGGACTTTTTGTAACTATGATTGATATAGCGAACATATTTTCGACCAAGATCTTGCATCATATGTGTTATGTTGAATTCAGAGCCCGGTGTAACCAGTATATGAACGTGGTTGGTCATTAAAACGTAGGCGTGAATAGCAGCGTGGTTCTTAGTCGCTTCCTCATATAAATCATCCATATAACGGATGTAGTCAGCTTCGGCAAATAAACAGGGTTCACGATTATTCCCTCTTTGAATGACATGCTGTGGGACCCCTGGTAAATTGAATCTAGGTTGGCGAGACATCCCAACCTCCATGTAGTTAAATCTAAAATGAGATTTATTAAATTTCTGTCCTTCTGTCGAACCTATATTAGAAAATTTTGCGATCTGACCTCGATATATTTGATGGATCATAAATCAAAGACCTGACCCTGAGTTATAAGATTAATTACCTTTTCAATTGATGGGTGTCTTCAATTATTCTGGAATGATGGGTTATGCAAGTAAAGCAAGCAGTCGCTGGTATTCCTCGGCGCTTAGCTTGCTCTCCAACACTCGAATCGGTGACTCTTCTTTCATTCGCTTAAGACTGCGAGAGAGCCACTCATCCTGCTCTTGATCTGGAAGCGATTCAAAGTGCTCATCAGCACTAGCCGCAAGCTCCTCGAATTCATTGATGCATCTTTGCGCGGCAGAAAATACGGTAGAAAAATAGTCCCGAACCGTGGCAATCTCAAACCAATCGTCCGATTTCCACGATGGATCAGAAGGGTTTGTTGCGAGCTGCACCGGCTCCGGGCCTAAATAACTATCGGGAAATCTGCCTGAAATCGCAAGCATTAGGTCGCCAACCCAGCGATGAAAATAGCAAAGCTTCGAATATAGATCCTGAGTATTGAAGCGCATGTTGTTATGTATCGTGGCAGGATTAAATTGCTCAAAATGGAGTCCATATATGGACCGGAGCTTGTCAAGAAGGGGGGCGAGCTTGGCTTGTTGCTTTCGGAACCACTCACTTCCGTATAGGTGTTGAAGCTCCTCAAATGTGACCAGTTGAATATTGGTGAATCTGGACGCTTCTCTTGCCCCTGATTGGAAACCGTTTTTGCTAACAATAAATCCAGTATTTGCTCCAGCTGACTCCATAACGAACTTGAACCCGTGTACGACTTCCTGGGGTACGTTGCTCTCCCAGTGCTTGCATTCAATGAGATAGATCTGGTTGTGACTAGCCAGAGGGTCCTTTACGTAGACATCTATTTCCTTGGTTCCGCGACCAGCCAGTTCAACTGTTTTGGTTGTTTCAGCTTCATATGCCATCTCATTGAATAGCTGGCATACCTTGTTTTGTAGATCACGCCAGTCGGCGACATGGCCTACAGGGATGAACATAGCGAACGAGTAGTTGCATAACGACCAAGCTCACAGGAAGAGGCGCGACAGCGCCGAAGTCCTGTGGAGCGCCTGGTTATGTTACTATTACCTTTAGTCTTGTATGTGTGCATGACTCAATAAACCGCTGATTTACAGCAGCTACAATTTCTAAAAATCCTACAAATACCTCAGGTACTTTTTTTAAGGCCTGTTCTGTACCCAGAATTACCATGTCAAGAGATTCGCCTGAGCCTACTGTTACCTTTGACATGCCAGAATCTGGATCATCGATATATGACATGCAATCTATCCATGCATTGTCGTTGTGGCCATAGAAGCCGGGAAACCCCATGACATCGCAGAAAACGGAATGGAATGATTTCCAATTTTCTATTTTTCTGAAGTCTATCGTTATTTCCATGATCTATCTTCTTGCAACATAACGCTAGGCTTTGCGGCTCGCGAGTAGCGGAGCGGAACGCGAGTCCGAGCCAGCGTTTTTTGCTGGCGGCAACAGCCACTTGTTATGCACAGACATATAGCTACGAAGATTTTTTATTATAGTATTTAATGTGTTGCGCGGAGGCTTTGTATTTGCATTCTGAAGAAGATCCTCAAAGTAAGGAAGCAAACACGAAGCTTCTTTATTTGACACTTCAAACTCATCATTGAACCAAAACTTGCCATCATCCGCGATAACTCCAAAACGAACACCAGTCCCAGAGACAAAAAAGCCACCTATTGGAGCCACACCTATAAAATAGTAGTCGACACTTATGCTTGGCCCAAGCTCTGGGATGCGCCCGCAATCTGCGGCCATCGCGGTCTGCGCGAAAACTAGCATTATTATTGTGAGAAAACTAATTTTCATGGCTTTGGTGCATAACGCCCGCTTCAGCTGCGCCAAAGCTGGAGTGTTTTTGTGTTAATGTTTGAGCGCAGCGAGTGACACAAAAACGCGGAGGATTTGGCGTCAGACTGGAAGCGTTTGTTAGGCTTGAATTTGAAGATATTCGTCTTTCCAAACTGCACCATCAAGTTTCAATACAAAGTTTTTGATAAATGACTCAAAATTATCAGAAAGCAAAATCTTAGTATCCTCATCTCGGCCAAATTTTATAATTTGCCCAATTGTCCCTTTGCTGTCGGGATCATAATCTATTCCAATATGGTTTCCACTGACATCATGGGTAAGCGGTATCCACTTTCTATTTGAATAAACCGGCTTAATAAATCCCTCTGGCTCGGATGTCATAAATTCAGCGCAATCTTCATTCATGTCTTCTTCATCAATACTGCGCCAATCATCCCAACAGCGTTTAATTCCTTCTACGGATAATAGAAGTTCGCCATAAATCAGCCCTGTGTACACTGATTCACTTTGGCCATTATGTACAGATAGGAATCCCTTAATGCTTTCAGGTAACCGAACACCAATATGAGCCTCTAAATAAGAGAACATTTTTTCATCTGCTGGAGCATTTAGACTCATCGCACTCAAACAGCCGAGATTCGAGAGCTTTTCAATTATCATTTTCCAATAGTTTTGCATTTATTATCTCCAGACTGACGGTGGAAGCCTAACCGGTGATTATGTTACTAGCACAAATATTATGATATGTGACTAGCACGAATATTGTGATATGTTGCATTTTTTTCTCATTATTATCTCACTGCATCGACCTATACTCAGGTTCAGGCCGTCTTACGGTTTAGCTCCATAGTATCATGATCGATTTGTTGCAGAGCTTTCTGAATATGGTTGACTTCGTGTTCTTCAAAAAGAGGTTCCCCGCATTGTGTACATACCCAGGCTGGGACGGACTCCCATGAAATATGGTAGCCCTTGCGGTCGGCGCTAAAGGGTGCATGCCCTTTAATCATTTTGCCCTTACAGTGAAAGCATTCCATGATTAACTCCTGGCTCTGAAGTCTTCTGACCATTGGTCGGTTGCTGGTACATATGCAGTGATGATAGCGAGATATTCTGCTTTTGGCGAGCATACTACATGAATCGCTCGGGTGGCGCTGATATGCAGTACCAGAGCGCTCTCGCCCCTGCGTCGTTTGGGTATTCTTCAATGATTTCACCATTCATTACGGTTTCGCGGACTTCTGCAGCTGAAATCATTCTATCGGGATGAGACATTTGCGTTATTGCGTGGGGGAGAAAAAGTATTCTCTTTTTGGCCGAAGCAATAATTTTCTGTCTCATCATGTTGGCTTAACTTATTGAACCGACCTATACCAACTACTCAAAGAAGCATAAACCTCATCCCGATAAGATGCACTATTAACATCCAAAGTCCCCAGAATATCCTCCAGATATTCATTATCCTCACGACCATTCCATTCCTTAATATACTCACCGGTCTTATACCCATTATCCTGACGGAAAACATTCAACACATTCTTACCCACATAACGCTGATAAAGCTCATCAAAATCCATCTCCAGTTGCTGCATTAGCCCAGCGATAATATCGAAGTGAGCCTGTTTATCCTGCAGGGTTTCCATGGCGAGTAATTCAATGGTGGTTTTGATATCGTCGGTAGAGCGGGGCTGGGCAAAGTCACTGCTGATGCCATCAGCGATCTGTTCCAGGCTTTTGCCGGAGGTCAGTTCAATACTAAGCATAAAGTGTACAATGTCGATGACTTCGAGTTTGACCTGGGCGAGGTCGGGTTTTTGGTGCTTCCACCATTTCCAGCCGTAGTGTTCGAGCATTTCTGAGGCTTCTATCCAGATGGCTCGGTGCCATTCAAAGCCCTGGTTGACCCAGTCTTTGTGCACCCAGAGATTCATTTCGCCCTGTAGCTGGAGCATGGTGATGAGTTTGTTTTTCTGTTCGCTCATGGTTGTGTCTCGTGTTTCCTTATTCGCAGGTTGTACCTTTTGAATAAACTATGGTTTTTACATGAAGCCATTGAGATGACTCAGCTTCGCAGATGGCATAGCCAGTGCTTTCCAGATTTTGACCAATATAGCCTTGAACCATATTGGGAATAATAAAAACAAGAATCAGGCTTACAATCATTGATAAGCCGATAGTTTTTGCATAGGTCTTCGCCCAGGCATCACGAATGAAAAATGACAGGTAAGAACCCAAGGACATGACGACAAAGAAAAGGCCACCTCCAAATAGATAGTAAGCTCCTTTATCAAAGGTTACATATTCAGCTTCTTCGTAAACTGCATTTACCATGTCGATTAATGTCACTACAGGCCTGATAGTCATTAATAGGCCAATGATAAAAAACACTAATAAAATACCTGATAACTTTACAGGTGGAAATTTCACTTATCATTTAAAGGAATGTCTCTACCTTTTTCCTTCATCAATTTCCTGATAACTTCATAACAATCCGAAATCTCATTCAACTGTTTTGACAGTTGCAGATTTCTGGTGTCCTGTATCGCCTGGTCGAGTTGCATAATGAGTGCATCGGCTGCATGCAATTCACTATCGACAATAATCAGTTCTCTTTCGTTTTCCATAGGTTAGCTCCTTAACCTGATTCCTTGATTTAACTGTCCGTGTGATAGTTACTCTATCACCGCGGCTATTACTGATATTTCAACTAATAATTCAGGTCTTGCCATCTGTGCCTGTACGCAGGCTCTTGCAGGTGAGTGGCCTTCTATTACCCAGTTATCCCATACCTCATTCATGGCTGCGAAATACTGCATATCTTTAATATAGATGGTTGCTGACAGGATGTGCTCGCGGTCACTGCCTGCTTGTATTAATAACTCGTCTACTTTTTCCAGCATAGTGCGGGTTTGTTCGCTGATGTCGGCTGCGGCATCTTCGGCAACCTGTCCACATAGATATATGGTGCCATTGTTGATGACGATCTTGCTCATACGACGGCGTTCTGTGCCAAGGCGGGTAATGCTCATAGTATTTGTCTTTAGGTTAGTTGTTATTGGCCTTAAGCCTGTTTTTAATTTTCGATTCGATGGCGACAGGTTATTCAATTGACTGGATAGCGTTTGATAGCTTTCAGTCTTGTGTTGTCGGCTTGTGAGATCAATAATCTGATCCAGTTCATTGATGAATGAATTGGCAGCGTTGACACTCTGCCATAGGCTTTCGATACCATTGTTGGTTTGCTGATTAACTTTTTCCATGTTCTGCATATCCATAAAAATGGGGTGCCATATCTGATGTTGGGGCACCCCATATGATAAAAGCCTTAGTCCCAGCTTAAAGCACCGCCTGTCTGGTATTCAGTGACGCGTGTCTCAAAGAAGTTCTTTTCCTTCTTCAGGTTAGCCTGTTCGTCCAGCCAGGGCAGGGTGTTTTCTGCGCCGGGGAAGGGCTCTTTATGGCCCAGGCTTTTGGCACGTCGGTTGGCGACAAAGCGGAACTGGCCGATGTGATCAGCATGGCTGTAGCCCAGAATAGGGTCTGGCAGCAGGTATTTTGCATAGTTTAATTCACAGGCTTCGGCTTCTTCCCACATCTGCTGTACTGCTTTGGGGTCTAGAGTGATATTTTCTTCCAGCATGATCTGTTTGCATACGCGGATACCGAAGGAGGCATGCATGACTTCATCGCGCATGATGTACTGAAACTGTTCGGCTGTACCTTTCATCAGGCCTCGACGTTGCAGGGCGAAGATGGGGGAAAAGCCATTGTAGAACCAGGCACCTTCGAAGATACCGGCGAAGAAGGCGTAGGCCATGACAAAGTTTTCCAGTTCGTCACGATCATGCAGGTCGATATCGCTACGCAGGATGGAGCTTAGACGTGAGTTCGCCATATTGATCTTGGCATGGATCTCTGGCACAACACGGTAGCGGTTATACACTTCACCCTGGTCGAGGCCCAGTGTTTCAATGCAGTGCTGGTAGGTCCAGGTGTGCATGGATTCTTCGTATACCTGGCGCGCCTGATAAATCTGTAATTCGGGCGCAGACATTTTTTCCATTACGGCAAGGCCAATGTTACGCATGGCGAGGATGTCTGAGGTGGTCAGATAAGCCAGTACGTTGTCATAAACGTGCTTTTCTTCCAGCGTCAGCTTGTGGTTGTAGTCATGGATGTCCTGCGTCATGTTGACGTCTAGTGGCGTCCAGTGATTCTTGTTGGCATTGAGGAAATAATTCCACGCCCATGGGTATTTGAATGGGGCCAGCTGATTGATGTCGGCCATGCCGTTTACAACACGCTTGTCATCGGGGTTGATCGGCTTGGCCGATTTTCCTGTAAATGCGGGTTCCTGAGGTACGCTGGTTGTATGAGACTTAACCTTGATGGTTTTTGGCTCAGGCGACGGCTCTGGTTGTGGAGAACGTGCCAGCGTGTCGTTGACTACAGGGGCCGGAGTCGCAGGCGCCGACTCAGGCTGCCTCAGTGCTGGTTCCAGTTGCTGCTGAATAGAGTGATTGACAACAGACTGTTCAGGGGCTGGTTTCGCTGGTATTGCTAATGGGTCATCCCAGTTTAACATTGTTATTTACCTCTTGCGCTTAATTGTAATGAGTAGTGGCTTTGCATCTTCATTTCATTAATAAGTAGTGGTGCCTTTAAGTGTGCTGCTGTGTTTTCTGGCAAGGCGAAAGCTGGCGAAAAAGCGCAGTTTACAAGATGCGTAAATGAGCATTTTGAGCCGGCTTTTAACGCAGGCAGGGAGCGCAGCAGTGTGCTTAAAGGGGCCACTATTGACATGCCTCACAATCCGGATCCAGTATCGAACAGGCCTTTGGCATGTCGTTTTCGACCGGGGCTTCATCTCGTTCGCGGGTTGATGTTTTCTCAACGCTGGTTGCACCCATAGAACGTAAGTAATAAGTGGTTTTCAGACCGCGTACCCAGGCCAGCTTGTACAGGTTGTCCAGCGCCTTACCGGAAGGTTCTGCCATATACAGGTTGAGTGATTGCGCCTGATCCAGCCATTTCTGGCGGCGTGAACCGGCTTCTACCAGCCAGCGCGAATCCATTTCGAAGGCGGTGGCGTAAAGCGTTTTCAGGCTTTCGGGTACGCGTTCGATATTCTGTACGCTACCGTCAAAGTATTTGAGGTCGTTGATCATCACGTCATCCCACAGACCATAGGCTTTCAGGTCCTTGATCAGGTAGGGGTTGACCACGGTGAACTCGCCCGACAGGTTGGATTTAACGAACAGGTTTTGATACATAGGCTCAATCGACTGGCTGACACCACAGATATTGGAAATGGTCGCTGTAGGCGCAATCGCCATGGTGTTGGAGTTACGCATACCAACCTTCATCACACGCTCGCGCAGGCTGTCCCAGTTCATGGTGCTGCTCATATCCTGTTGCAGATAATCGCCACGCGCATCTTTCAGGTTCTGGATGGAATCGATAGGCAATATGCCCTGGCTCCATAAAGATCCAGGGTAGCTGGAGTAACTGCCACGTTCTTCAGCCAGGTTGCTGGATGCCTGGATGGCATAGTAGCTGACGGCTTCCATAGACTGATCGGCAAATTCAATCGCCTGTTCAGAGGAGTAGGCGATATGTTGCTTATACAGTGCATCCTGAAATCCCATAATGCCCATGCCCACTGGACGGTGACGCAGGTTAGAGATACGGGCCTGTGGGACACTGTAGTAATTGTAGTCAATCACGTTATCCAGCATGCGCATGGCTGTATTGATGGTTTTTTCCAGCTTTTCCAGATCCAGGCCTTTTCCATTCACATGCTGTGGCAGGTTGATAGAGCCCAGATTACATACGGCGATCTCGGTATCTGAGGTATTCAGTGTGATCTCGGTGCACAGGTTAGAGCTGTGTACCACGCCGATGTGTTGCTGGGGTGAGCGCAGGTTGCAGGGGTCTTTGAATGTCACCCATGGATGACCGGTTTCAAACAGCATGCCGAGCATCTTGCGCCACAGATCGGTAGCCTTAACGGTTTTATACATTTTGATTTCACCGCGTTTGGCTTTTTCTTCGTACTTGATATAAGCCAGCTCGAACTGGGTGCCATACAGGTCATGCAGCCTGGGGGCATCGTCTGGAGAGAACAGGGTCCATTCGGCGTCTTCGGCAACGCGCTTCATGAACAGGTCAGGAATCCAGTTGGAGGTATTCATGTCGTGGGTACGACGACGCTCGTCACCGGTATTCTTACGCAGCTCGAGGAAGTCTTCGATATCCAGGTGCCAGGTTTCCAGATAGGCGCACATGGCACCTTTACGCTTACCGCCCTGATTCACCGCAACCGCGGTATCGTTGGCGACCTTAAGGAAAGGTACGACACCCTGTGATTTACCATTGGTGCCTTTGATGTGTGAGCCCATGCCACGAACACGGGTCCAGTCGTTGCCCAGACCTCCGGCAAAC
Source organism: Gammaproteobacteria bacterium (assembly GCA_050295575.1). Lineage (GTDB taxonomy): Bacteria > Pseudomonadota > Gammaproteobacteria > JACNJF01. The sequence continues at coordinate 23,227 of JBNKPX010000029.1, forward strand.
TTGGATAGCAGGGCATCATCTTTAATCGCGCTGAAGATACCGTCCAGATCATCGGGTACAGTGGTCAGGTAGCAGCTGGATAGCTGTGGACGTAAGGTGCCAGAGTTGAACAGGGTAGGCGTGCTGCTCATGAAATCAAATGAAGACAGCAGGTCATAGAATTCGATGGCGCGAGTTTCACGGTCTACTTCGTTGATGGCAAGGCCCATGGCAACGCGCATAAAGAATGCCTGCGGCAATTCAAAACGCGTGTCATCGTGATGGATGAAGTAACGGTCATACAGGGTCTGCAGGCCGAGATAGGTAAACTGGTGATCGCGCTCTGATTTGATGGCCGCACCTAAACGTGGCAGGTCAAACTTAAGCAGCTCACTATCCAGATGCTCCAGTTCAACGGCTCTTTTAATGTAATGTGCAAAATACTCAGGATAGCGCTCGGCCATTTCCTGGTAGGTTGCATTGGGGCTACCATCACCGATGAAACCCAGGGTTTCGGTACGCAGGCTATCTAGCAGTAGGCGTGCGGCAACATGTGAGTAATCGGGTTCGATATCGATCAGCGAACGCGCACTCATCACCATCATTGGGCTCACATCGCTTTCGGCGACGCCATCGAACAGGTTGCGCAGGGTGTCATTATAAACACGTACAGGGTCGGTGCTGCCCAGGCCATCGCAGGCATCGGCGATAACCTGTTGCAGACGCTGGGTATCCAGAGGCTGTTTGCGGCCATCGCTGGTTTTGACATGGATAGTGACTTCGTCCTCAGTGGGCTCTATGATTTCAACGTCAGTCTGCTCAGAAGCACGTTTTTCGGCCTGTCTTTCGCGGTAAAGCACATAGGCACGGGCTACCTTTTGCTCACCATTGCGCATCATTGCGAGTTCCACCTGATCCTGAATATCTTCAATCAGAAAGGTGCCACCATTGGGTTGACGACGCTTGAGGTTTTCAACCACCAGATTGGTCAGTTTCTCAACCGTTTGATGTACACGTGAAGAGGCTGCTGCCTGCCCACCTTCAACCGCCAGGAAGGCCTTTGTCATGGCAACAATGATCTTTTCCTTGTCAAAAGAGGTTAGTTTGCCGTTACGTCTAACCACATTGTAGTGATTGGAGGTCTGGCTGGTGTCGGTTTCGGTGCTTGGGTCTAACAGGTCAAAGCTGGCGGTTTCGTTCTGTTTGGAAAGTGGTGATTCAATATTTTGCATGTGTGCCCGTTCCGTTAAAGTTCTTAATACTCAATGGTGATTGATAACCGGAAATAACATTCATAGCTCAGCAGCTGCCCGATTCAGGGGGGAAGCTACTGGAGGTTTTGAGTGTTGATTAATCCAATGTCCGGAGTCTTTGTTCCTTCAGTTACAATGATCTTCATGATCCAGAGATATGCTATTTAGACCACTAAAAAGACAGTTTTCTAGCGTATGTGCATAACCCGGTAAAATTCCTGCGATTTTTACTCGCATTTCAATGAGGCACAATATAATGTGTTTTGAATTAAGGTCAAGTACATTATGTTGTGGATCGACCTGTGATTAACCCCTGTATAAGCTGTGGATAAAGTGTGAATAATTGGCAGGGCGCGTCAGTAAAGGGTTTGAGTGGTCAGGCACCAAAAAACGCCATTTGTTTATGTTATGAATCTTCGGGTTTGATAAAAAAAAACAATATTAAGAGTTGTTAATATAGGCAGTATTCCGACCAGCGGTAGTCTGGCAATCTCTAGCTCTGATCTATCGACTGTTCATCCAGCCAAACATAGAACTCTAAATCTTCAAACATCTCAAGTTCATCCTTGCTGCTGAGGATTTCAAAGCTGTCGATGGCGTCTGCTGCAAAAGAGGGTGATTGATCGGGCAGTTGCTGATTGATCATGACAGCAATAGCTACCAGGCTGGCCATCACCAGTGCAGGGATTGCATATGACAGTCGCCACAAAGGCTGGCCTGGTTGTAAGGCCTTTTGTCGTGCCAGAGCCAATTGGCGGCTGGTGTCGACATCCAGAGTTTGCTGATCCAGAGTTTGTTTGATCTTTTGAACAAGCGGGTCAGAGTGTTTCATAATGCTCTCCCAGTAGTGACCGTAGTTGATCTATGGCACGTTTGTAATGAGTTTTAACACTGCCTTCGGATATGCATAGAGCGAAGGCTGCTTCTTTGGTTGAAAATTCCTGCCAGGCGCGCAGTAAAAATACCTGTTGCTGACGCAGGGGGAGCTGAGCTAATGCCTGTTGAATGGTTTGCATGGCATTTTCGCTGTGCAGGCTGTTTTCCGGGGATGCGGGATTGGGGTCTTTGAATTGCTCGACCTCATCATCCTGCTCCTGTTTTTTGTCCGGGTGCAGGTGGAATAACTGGCGAAATTGCTTGCGACGTTGAAAATCACGTAAACGATTCTGTAGTATACGAAAGAATAGTAGACGCCATTCATCCACTGATTTATGGCTGTATTTGTGAGCCAGCCTGAGCATGCTGTCCTGTACAACTTCCAGTGCATCTTCCCGGTTCTGTGTGATTACAAAGGACAATTTATAGGCCTCGCTTTCAAATCTGGCCAGAAATTGATCAAGCTGCTGGCGAGTGCTTTCATCCATAGTCTGGATTTCCGTTTACACATTCCATTCTAATCCTATACCAAATGATAAGTTATCCTGGCTTGCATCCGTGATACCTGCACTGTAAATAATGTTGAGATTTGACATAATCTGACGCCAGTCGAATTGCAGCGAGGCTGTCTGGCTGTTATCGGTTGCATAACGGGTAGTGGCCAGCAGCCAGCTTAGCTCGCGTTGTTGCTGATACAGTGTGACAGCTATTGAGCTTGAAGTGTCGACTAGCAGGCCTGAATTAGCCAGTGCGCCGGGTTTAACTACAGCCTGTAATATGGGCTGTTTGTCTAAAGCACTGATATCCTTCTGATAGTTAAAGCGCTGGTAATTGATGTAAAAAGCGTAATCCTGATAAAACCAGTTGATAGTGAAGTGCTGGCTCGACATGTCGGAGTCAATCTGGTCGGGAACGTGAGCGGCGCTAATATTACGTTGGGTGAAAATACTCAGGCTACCCTGACGATATTCTGCAGCGAAGGTAAATGGAAACTGGGTATAGCTGCCGAGAAAACCAAGATTGCTAATCTCCAGTTCCTGCTTTTTACCCTGATATTGATAACTGATACCTAATCGAATGTTTTCTGCAGCCTGCCAGCCCAGTTGCCCCATTACATCCTGATAATCGAAGTCCTGAGTATCTGTAGCCGTGTTGTTACGGCTATATTGAAGGTTCAGGTCGGTGGATGAATCGAGTTCATGGTACAGACTAAATTGATGGCTATCGCTGTCATCCTGACTGAAAGAATAATTGTAACCCAGTTGCGTAACCGGGTCGTCTTCAAGTCCTATCCAGTCTTCGGCCTGCACCAGCGTAGGTGACATTGTTGCTACTAGAATATTTGAGCAGAGCAGGCGCATGATGACTTTATTCATTTATTGTTGTTTTTATGCGGATTCGGGTTTTTACGCGGGTTGTTTAGTTTTTTAAGCACTTTACTGCGCTGCTTTTGCGACATCTTTTTCCAGCGCGCTTTCAATTTCTGTTGCTGTTTCGGTGTCAGATTTTTGAATTGTTTAAACCTGGTGCGAACCTTCTGACGTTGTTGGTCGCTAAGTTGATTGAATTTTTTGAAGCGCAGCATGATGGCAGTTTTCTGCTCCTGATCCATCGCTCTCCACTGTTTGAAGCGCTTAGACATTTGCTGTCTCTGAGTATTGTCCATACCCAGCCAGAGCTTTGCACCAGATATGATTTTTTGCTGTCTTTGTGGGTTTAAATCTGCCCATTGATGCTGGTAGGGTGCCAGCACCGTTTGCACGTCGGCATCTATTTGCTGCCATTCAATAGCCTGGACCTGAGTGGACAGGCAACTAAGGATGGCCAGTAAAAGTAGTATGAATTTAATCTTCATTGGTATTCTCCCCGGCCTCTAATGCAGGTTTGCCTTTTTCGATATCCTTTTCTGCGTGGTATTTGATGATTTCATAGCTGTCTTCATCCACTGTTCCGAAATCAGAAAGGAATTCCAGAAAACTAAGGGATAACGGGGGCGTAGTGCTGCCCTCGTTATCCTGTTGAGCCTGGGCCGGGTTAAATATTGCAAATAACAGGCAGGCGAATATCCACGGTTTGGGCATACCATCCCCTCATCAAATAATGAGGGGATTGTAACAAGGTGGATACCCTCTGCAATCATTGTTTGATACGAACCACCAGACGCTGGGCTAGCACAGTGGCTGCACTGGCATCGTACTCACCATCGCAGTGGATGTATTTCACCATGTCTCCGTTGCTCAGTGCTGTACTCAGTGCTTCCTGAAAGTTCTGCCACTGGATAAATGTCTGGGTCATACGGTGTTGCTGAAGTACATACAGCGCAGCGCCATCATTCGGGACGATTAACGGTATGCTGCTGAGTGAAGATAGCTCGGTAAAGATACCAGCCTGAACCAGATACTGGTTTTCATTAGCACTGTCGATGCTCAACAGTAAGCCGTTTTCATCCAGTGTAGTGATCGCATCATCTACACCCTGAGCCGGATAATCGACGATAATTTTACTCTGTACATCAGCCAGTAATGCCAGCGTGGTAGCAGTAAAATCCTCTGGTGCAGTGCCAAATGGGGTAGGGAAGCCACGTAACTTGATCGGATCGTTAATGGCCATGCCATCCAGACTTAAGCTGCCGCTGTTAACCTGATAGTTTGTGGGATCAGCATCGTTAGTAGCATCAACACCGGTGCCGGTAAAGTCATACTGGCTGATATTGCGCTGGTTATAGGCCTGCAGATTTACTACCAGCGGCGATACTTCGACAACCGAACCGGCTATATCACTATAGCGCATGCGTATCAGACCATCGGTGGTAGCATCCATTGTTGTGTTGTCACTGCTGACATCACCCAGTACTACGACTCTTTGACCAACACTCAGGTCGGCAATGCTAAATGTACTGTCGCTGCCCTGACGAGTTACTGCAGTGCTATCGTCAATCAGAACGGTTACTTCATCATTAAATACAAAGTGGCCATCGGCGTGTTCGACGGTCGCGCCTAAAACAGTCAGTGTATTGCCTGATCTGGCGATGACACTTCCTTTAAGTACATCCTGTTGGTCCCAGGGCACGCTAGTGCCTGCATAGACTTCAACAGCGGTATAGGTTTTAAGCGCCATATTGAAGTTGCCAAGAACGATGATTGGAGCATTTGCATCCAGCAGGGCTAAAGCACTGAGTCCAGTGGCCGCGTCATAACTGGTTCCATCGATCTCATACACTGTGTCACTATCGGTTAATACAGTTATTTCTCCATGTGAGTTATGGCGAATGCGGAAGGGTCTTATATCCACAATAAAAGAAGCGGCTGCTTCGTCAACAGAATCGAGTAAACCACGCAGGCGACGGGTTTTTTCATCATTCATCTCGGTGTCTGCAACCAGAACCGGGTTGACTGTTACTGTGGCGCTGCTGCTGTCACTGGCCATTACCACTTCATTTGAGGCTTGCAGGTTAAAATCTATCGACAGGCTGGAAGGCTTACCACGGGAGATGGTGAAACCGCTATTACCATTGATGGCCGAGGTTACGGTGACGACGCCAAGCGGATTATTGCTTTCATCGACGGCTGTAGCAGGTACCGACTCACCGGCTGCATTTTCTACCGATAATTCGGCATCGCTAAAATCCAGCGTGATCTCAACCTTTTTATAGTTACCTAATGGGACGGTTGTGGTAGTCAAAAATTCGCTGACATCAACATATTGTGCAAAATCCAGCGAGGTGGTGGCAGGCATGGTTTCTATTATCGAACCATTGGCATGGTAAAGTTTCAGTTCGGTGACATCGACCTTGTATTGAGTAAAGTCACCTTCAGCATCGGTTAGTGAAACATACAGGCGGCTTTGAGTATCAGCTGTTGCTTCATCGGTAGAGTTCGAACAACCGCTGATTAATGCAAGCGCAAAAACAAATGGGGACAGCCAGCGGGTAAGGCTGTTATTGAGGTTTCCTATTATCATGTTCAGGGTTCCTGTTTTATTGTGTGTGACGGGTACAACGCACAGCTCCCTGTCTGGTTGACATAAAGTGAAGATTTTTTTTAAGCTCGATTTAGGGAGTCTCTGATTCATTCAGAGCTGGATCCTGGCTTTTCTGCTGTATTCGAGAGCATCGACGTAATATCGGGCTCGGATTAGTGTTATCTGTCCAGTAGAATGTCGCACTTTCTGATAGAGATTTACATGCTGGATTTACTGCTAAACGGGCTATCGTCTTCGGTTGCAATCGCCCTGGTGTTGACCGCTACTCTGACCTCTCTACTGACGGCCAGTCTTGGCGCTGGCGGAGGCGTCCTGTTATTGGGGGTGATGGCGCAGATACTGCCTCCACAGTTGGTGATCCCTTTGCATGGGGTGGTGCAGCTTGGATCGAATGCCGGGCGTGCAGCGATGAGTTTTCGCCACATCGATGTTTCGCTGATCATGGGATTCCTGCCTGGGGCTGTTGTCGGTGCTCTGTTAGGTAGTTATGTGCTGGTTACGTTACCGGTTGCGATTATGTATCTGAGTATCGCTGGATTTATTCTCTACCTTTGCTGGGGGCCAAAGCTGCCACGCCTGGTGCTGGGTAAATGGGGCCCGGCAGCCGTGGGATTGGTGACCACCTTCCTGACCCTGTTTGTTGGCGCCACCGGGCCACTGATTGGCGCTTTTCTTAAGCAGGTTTTCGTTGATCGTTTCCGGGTTGTGGCAACCTTTGCAGCGGCAATGAGCCTGCAGCATATCTGTAAGATCGTCGTATTTACGGGCACGGGTTTTGATCTAACCCCATGGCTACCCTTATTACTGGCAATGATCACGGGCGGTGCTATTGGAACCTGGCTGGGATTAAGGGTGCTCAGGCGCATGCGGGATCACCATTTCAATACAATCTTAAACTGGATTTTGACCCTGCTTGCTTTGCGCCTGATATGGCAGGCGATTGTTCTGTTTTGATCCGTAACGCCCCTCAAGAATGAGCATTTATCCACTTTATGTTTCATTCGGGCTTGTCAAACCTTTGCCAGATGAGTACCTTTGTGCAACTTTTTCATACTGGATGAAAAATCGGAAATGAAAATCGGTCTGGTTATGATATTCGTGGCTTTCCTCAGTGGGTGTAGCGCGGATACATCCCCCAATACAGAGCCTGATAAGGAGCCTAAGATGTTTGGAAAAAACTCGACGCAAACTTATGTAATATTTTCACCTATGCAAGGCGTGCTTATGCAAGATGGCAAGCCGCTTTCCCATACTAAAATCATCAGACGCCTGCGCTGGAATGGAAATGATGATGAAGGGTTGGTGGAAGAGTTTATGACCGATGAGCAGGGAAAGTTTTCACTGCCTGCTCACGATGAGCAGTTATCGATTGGAATGCTCGGCCAGTTTGTCGCGAAAGCTTATATCGAAGTAGAGCTTGGCAATGAAATCAATGAGATATGGTATAGCACTAAATTTGAACCAGAGATATATGCAGAAACAGGTGGCCCGCTGGAAGGACTTGTTTGCGATATAGCAACTGAAAGATCGACTTTCCGCATAGGCTTATCAAAAATTTCTACAAATTGTCGTTGGGACAATATGTCGAATATTTAATTTGATCCAATTTTACAGGGAGACTAACAATGTCAGCTGAGTTAAATCCAACGATTGCTGCTGAATTAGCACTAGATGCGTACACCGTCAATGCAGGTGTCGAACGAGATTTAAAAGATTTTCTAAATAATGATGTGTTTGCTACCACTGGTTTAAAAACCGTTCTCAACGCTCACGTCGGCGGCCGAATTTTAAAAGCGACTAAAGATGGTTTCGGTCTGTGCGCTCTGGGGGCTGGTCAGTATAAAGGGGATCTGTTTTTAATTTTTCGTGGTACCACAGATAAAAATAGCAATGCTGATGTTTTAACTGATGCTCGAATTGGTATCTGTACGTCAAAAACAGGGTTGCCGGTACATATCGGTTTTAACCATGTGTTCAATAGCATGCTGCCGGAAATCAGGAAATTCATCAGCGCAGCAAAAGCTACTGGTTACATTCATTGTATTGGGCATAGCCTGGGCGGTGCAGTTGCTTCTCTAGCTGCAGACTGGGTATCAAGAAATACCGTCAACACCCCTAAACTCTACACCTTTGGCGCACCTCGAGTGGGTACAGACTGGTTTGTTAAAAGTACTACCAGCAGCATTCGTGAAATCAATATGCACAGGGTCTATCACCGCACCGACCCGGTGCCTATGGTTGCGCTTTATCCCTTTATGCAGGCCCCTTATAACAATGTTGGTCACTTTATTTATTCTGCTGAGCCGTTAACCTCTGGTGAAGCGCATCGCATGGGCAAGTATGCCAAAACTGCGAATGGAAAAGCGTGGGAGCAGTTGTCAGGGCAACCCGATCAACCTTATAACATAGAGAAGGCCATTGAAAACTGGTTGAGGTCAAAATCCCCGGTAGATAGCTCAAGCGCAACCTTCTGGCGTTGGGTGGACTCTGCGTTGATATATGTGCTTAAAAAGGTTGCGATGGGCGCTATTCTGGCGTTGCAGGGTGTTGTTATTGGCTTATCGACTCTGGCGGATAAAATTGCTTATATCCTGGCCAAAGGTATTGATCTGGCTGACAGTATCAGTATTTGGGTGGAGCTGTTAATGCGTAAGTTAATGCAGGCTTTGCATATGAAAGTTGCTACTAGTAAAAAGGAATTGACTCGTGATTTGATCAGGTATGTTTTGCAGCGCATTACAGAAAAAGCCAATAGAGATGCGCGCAATGCCTTAAGAAAATTAAGCTGATTCTCGATGAATTATTTAATCGGGGCTTTGAAGGTATTTGCAACGATTGTTTTGCTCATCTGTTTTCTTGTTGGAGTCTGGAAAGCTGATCCGCGATCTCATAACCCTGAATATCCTGCGCTAGCGGAATATACTACGGGATTTATTATGTGTGCTTTAGCGGTGAGTGGTTTTTATTATCTCTGGCTAAGTTGATATCTGATTGATCTGTTGGACAATGTTTATGAATGAAAAAGGCCTCGTTTGTCGAGGCCTTTTGTTTTTGTGAGTACTGGGTGCAATTACTGCTGATTTAACATCTGCTGCATCTGTTTCATGGCTTCTGGTGACATACCACCCTGTTGCATCTGCTGCATAATCTGGTTCATATCGGGCATATTCTGCTGCATTTGTTGACGTGCCTGATTTATTTGCTGTTGCATACTCACCTGCTGGTAACTGGCAGGTATTTGATAGAAGTTTTTTGCGACCTTGGTATTGCTATTGATAGACTGGACTTCACTTTCCAGTTGCCCGTTGGCATCGATGACTCTTAATGGAGCCCCTGCTGCCTTAAATAGCTCTGCCGATTGCATATTGGCTTCGTCGCATTCATCCATCATTGATCTGAATCCACCCATCATGTCGAGTGACTGTTCCATGGTGTCCATGGCATCGAATAATTCAGCCATACTTTTTATGTTCAGCGCCGCTTTAGAGCCGAAGATCGTGTTGCATAGCCTGCCATTGGCTGACAGGGTGTATTTATCGGTGCGGTAGCCTGCTATTTTGGGTCCTTTGCCTATTCTATTGAGGCTTACTTTAACCTGATTAGTGGCAGCCTGGGCTGGCTTTTTGCTGTTCTTCAAATTTACTACCGTCACCTGTCGGCGTTGCGGGTCAACCATGTTAAATTGTTGCTTTCGGGTGTCGATGAGCACGTATCCAGGTTCGCTGCTATTGTCGATACGTGCGATGTTACCATTGCTGGTAATGGTGCTGTACTCTCCATCATTTCCGATAGTTTTTATCTGAGTGTCGGCCTGTGTGACTCCATGCAGTGATAGGGTACAGAGGATGAGTATGAGTTGCCTGTTCATGAGTTTCTCCATATTCTCTAAAAAAGGTAGGGGGTGTAAATTTCAGGTCTCCACGATGCAGGCCTGTAATTCACGAAATAAATGGCGTGCAATCTGCGCCTTCTTGTCGTCTTTGGCTGATTTATGATTACGCCACAGTTGTCTGAGCTGCTGACGTTCCAGCTCGGGGTGCTGGGTGCAGCATTCATTAATCGCGGGGTCGCCTTCATTGAGGATGCGTTCGCGCCAGTATTCCAGCTCCTTGTATAGCTGTTTGCTATGCTGGTCCCTGTTTTCTATCGCTTCAACTGCCGTGAAAATGGGTTCTACGTCTACATTACGCAGTATTTTGCCGATGTATTGATAGTGGCGTTTGAGAGCGCTGCGTTTATTCACCAGCCTGTGCGCAAGCGCAATGGCATCTTTCAGCTTGTCATCAAGTGGGATCTTGGCCAGTTGCTCAACATTGAAGTGACACAGCTTTTTGCCCAGATCCTGCAGTGCCTGGCTCTCACGCTTAAGCTGAGATTTGCTGATCAGCTCAATCTCTTCTTCTGTATCTTCAATCGGTGCTTCTGTTTCTGTTCTCATGTGCGCTAGAATACTTGAATGAATGAAATTAATTTGAATAGTTTGACCGTTTCCGACGCATCCCTCAAGAACATTATCGAAGATACCCTTCAACTGGCTAAGCAGCAAGGGGCAACTCAGGCTGAGGCTGGCCTGACGGTTTCTGAAGGGGTAACGGTTTCGGCACGTATGCGAGATGTTGAAACAGTGGAGTATCAAAATGATACTGGCCTTGGCATCAGTGTTTATTTTGGACAGCATAAAGGTAGTGCAAGTACCAGCAGCCTGAATCCCGAAGCGATCCGCAAAACCGTCGAGGCGGCATGTGATATTGCTAAATATACCTCGGAAGATCCCTGTGCTGGGCTAGCGGATGCCGAGTTGATGGCCAGTGAGATACACGAGCTGGACCTGTATCACGAATGGGACCTGACTACTCAGCAGGCGATAGAGCTTGCACTGGAGTGCGAGGCTGCTGCGCTTGATTATGATGAGCGTATCCATAATTCAGAAGGTTCCTCTATTGACTGGGGTAAAAGCGTTTCTGCTTATGGCAATAGCCATGGCTTTTTGCAGACGGAGCGCAAAACCCGCCATTCAATCAGTTGCTCGGTGGTGGCAGAAAATGAAAAAGGTATGCAACGCGACTACTGGTATACCGTCAATCGAAATCCAGCGTTATTGATGTCGGCTAAAGAGGTGGGTATTGCAACGGCCAAACGAACAGTAGAGCGACTGGGTGCGCGTAAACTGCCGACAGCGCAGAGTCCTGTTATGTTTGCGCCTGAAATGGCTCGGGGACTTATCTTTCATTTGAATTCAGCGATTGGTGGTAACGCTCAGTATCGCAAGGCCAGCTTTTTGCTGGATGCGCGCGGGGAGCAGATATTTCCAGAGTTTGTTCAGTTGCAGGAGTTTCCTTTTGAGCGTGGTGCTCTGGGTTCTGCCAACTACGATGGTGAAGGCGTTGCCACCCATGAGAATGTATTGATCGCCGATGGTAAGTTGCAAAGCTATCTGCTGGATAGCTACGCTGCCCGTAAACTGGGGGCTCAATCAACGGGTCATGCCAGTGGGGTACATAACCTGAAGCTGTCAGATACCGGTAAGGACTTTGAAGCCTGTCTTAAAGCCATGGATAAGGGGCTGTTGGTAACTGAATTGATGGGGCAGGGTGTGAGCACGGTAACGGGTGATTATTCTCGCGGTGCGGCAGGTTTCTGGGTGGAAAATGGCAAGATTCAGTATCCGGTAGAAGAGGTAACCATAGCCAGTAATCTAAAACAGATGTTTATGGGGATAGTGGAAATCGGAACGGATATAGACACACGCGGAAATGTTCAGTGCGGATCTATCCTCATTGAGAATATGACGATAGCTGGCGATGGTTAATAGCATACGGTCAGTTTTTTTATTACTGAGTCTGGTTTGTTTTTCGGCCTGGGCAGAAAAAAATGATGTCGAATTGAATGCCAAGTCTGATGTAAAGGCACAGGGGTATGTGTTTGATATCACGGTAGAAAATGAACAGCAACTGGACGCCATTTTGAAACGAGCCGAAGCTCTGAAAGGTCAGTTTAACCCTGATCAGTATGGTCGTATCACACTGGTATTGCATGGCAATGAGTTACGCCTGTTTCAGAAAAGTAATTATGATCAATTCATGAGCCTTGTAGACAAGGCGCGTGAGCTGGATAAAAATCATCTGGTCGATATCAAGGCTTGTCAGACGGCTATGGAAATTTTACATATTAAAAAATCCGATTTACCAGATTTTATTGAGCAGGTGCCTTTCGCTCCGGTGGAGATTGATCGACTGGTGAGAGAGAAGAGTTACACTCGCTTATAGTCATCAGCCATTTTAATATTTTGAATCTTTTACCACAGAGATCACTGAGGTTAAAATGTTTACCTAGGGCCTGTTAACACGTGTTTACAGGCCCTAGGTATCAAAAGTGCTTATTCCAATATTGCAGCAGGGTAATAATCTGGCCAATTTTTCTCTCTGCGGCCTCCGTTGCCCTCTGTGGTGAGTGTTTTTTATGTACGTTAAATTAGCTGAGTTTCAGATGTAATCAGGTTACTTTTTATCATCGCGCCACATCACGCTGACATAATCTTCTTTTATCTGCTCAATCTTCAATGGCGCTAGCTCATTATTTTGATAGTAGTACTGGATAGTGTCCTTGCTATCAGCGAAGTCCTGGCTGAGCTTGTCTACCTTTATGCTTGAATC